>DATFFA010000235.1:0-39233 GCA_035250605.1 Variovorax sp.
AGGGGCTGTTCGCCCGGCTCATGTACATGTCGCTCTACAAGATGCACGAGCTGGCGCTGCACGGGGTCGTCAAGGTCTCGCTCGACACGCTCGCCCGCCTGATCACGCGGCGCACCGAACCCCATGTCAAGCTGCATTGAGGCGTGCATGAGAGAGCCGAAGGCGCAGCGCGCCACTCGGTGGCAGGTTCGTGCGACTGCGTGAACGGGTGGGGCAGGGCATCGCAGAAGAGACCCGCATGAAAATCCTCGTCGTGCAGGACGACCAGCTGCTGGCCGACGCGATCCTGTGCAGCCTGCGCGCGTCGCACGCCGTGGTCGACCACGTGGCCAACGGCTCGAAGGCCGATACGAGGCTCATCGCACATGGCGAGTTCGACCTGCTGATCCTCGATCTCGATCTGCCCGCCATGCACGGCCTCGAGATCCTCGAGCGCCTGCGTGCCCGCGGGTCACACCTGCCGGTGCTTGTACTCACCGGGGCCGACAGCGTGGAGGAGCGCGTGAAGAGCCTGGACCACGGCGCCGACGACTGCATGGCCAAGCCCTTCAGCCTGGAGGAGCTCCAGGCGCGCGTGCGCGCGCTCTCGCGGCGCGGCATGGGCAGCTCCGGCCATGCGATCCGGCTTGGCCCGCTGGTCTACGATCGGGCGAGCCGATCGACCACGCTCGACGGCAAGATGGTGGAGCTGTCGCCTCGGGAGCTCAGCCTGCTGGAGATGCTGCTGCAGCGGGCCGGTCGGCCGGTCAGCAAGTACCAGCTGGTGGAGCGCCTGCGCGAATGGGGCGAGGAGGTGAGCCTCAATGCGATCGAGGTGTACATCCACCGCCTGCGCAAGAAGATCGAAAAGGGACCGGTGCGCGTGGCGACGGTTCGCGGGCTCGGCAGCTATTGCCTGGAGAAGATCTCGGCCTGAGCTCGAAGAGCGCGCTCGGGGCCCACGAGGGTGCGAGGCCGAACTTGGCAGGAAAAGCGCCATGCCCCCAGTCCGCAGTGACCAGCGGCATGGCGGCCAGGGTGTCAGGCCGAGTCCCGCACCCGGGCGACCACCTCCTGCACCATCAGCTCCGGGCTCGCGAACACCGGCAGCCCCAGTTGGCCGGCGAGCGGTTCCGCCAGGTGCGCCAACGAGGCTTGCGCCAGCACGATGCGATCGACGCCTGGCGCCAACTTTGCCGCAGCCTCGCACACGAGGCGATCGTGCAAGTCACGCCGGCCACTGGCCAGGGCATCGAATGCCGCCGCACACAAGACGCTCTCTGCCGGGACATCCTGGCCGGCGCTCTGCGCGTGTGCCGCCAGCAGGGCCCGGCTGGGCGCGACCGTCGACCGGGTCGTGCAGATCAGACCGACGCGGCCCGGCGTGCTTGCCACGCGGGCGTAGAGGGGGTCGTCGATCTTGAGGATCGGCACACTCACCGTCTGGCGCGCGATATCGATGGCCGGCGATGTCGACGAGCAGGTGAAAACGATCAGCTCGGCACCCGCATCGGCCGCCATTTGTGACAGGGTGACGATGCGGCGCGTGATCCCGCTCGAAGGACCTTGCCGGATCAGGTCCTGCAGGACACTTTCGTCCAGCATGTGAAAGCAGTCTGCGTCCGGCAGTTCCGACTGGAAGCGCGGGCGGAAGCGTTCGACCAGCATCGCAACCGTATGGACGAAGGCAATGCGCCGGATCATGGAAACCTCTCGCGTGGTCAAGGGTTCAGACCGCGGCGGTGACCAGAATTTCCACCAGCAAGTCGGGGTGGGCCAGCTTGGATTCGCCGGTGGCGCGTGCCGGGCCGGCGTCCTTGGGCACCCACGCGTCCCACACCTCGTTCATGCCCGCGAGGTCGCGTTCGATGCCGGCCTTGGCAAGGTGGCCGTCGACCAGACGGCTGAGGCGATGAGTGGATTCGATGCGGGTGATGTCGTTCATGGGTGCCGTCTCCAGGCGTTGAAAGGTGGAATCAAAGTTCGGCCAGCTCTGCGAGCGTGATCGGCTTGATGGGAGGGCGGATGCGGTAGTGGCCGACCTCGGCCGCAGAGACACCGCGTTCGTGCGCGATGACCTCGGTGACCGTGAGGCCGCAAAGGCGGCCCTGGCAGGGGCCCATGCCGCAGCGCGTGAAGGCCTTGCCCTGGCTCGGCCCCTGGCAGCCGAGGGCCACCGATCGGCGCAGTTCGCCGGCCGAGACTTCCTCGCAGCGACAGGCGATCACGTCGTCGGCCGGCACGCGATGCTGGATCTTGGGACGGTAGAGCGTGTCGAGGAAAGGCCGGATGTGCAGCTGGCGACGCAGCGCCGAGCGCAGCGGCGCCGCCTGGCGGTCGCATTCGCGTCGGGACACGCGCCCGGCATCGTGCGCCGCGGCCAGGCCGGCAAGCTGCCCTTGCAGGGCCGCTGCCGATCCGCCGGCGATGCCCCGCCCGTCCCCGGCGATCAGGAAGCCTTCCAGCGCCAGGCGGCCCCAGGCATCGGCCGCCGGCACCCAGCACAGCTGCCGGTCGTCCCAACGGTGCGCCAGGCGCAGCGACGCCGTGATCTGGTTGTTCGGCACCACGCCCTGGTGCAGCAGCACGAGATCGGTCTGCACGCGGTGCGAGGTGGCGCCCACGCGAAAGCGCAGGCCCGTGGCCCGTTCGCCGCCTTCCACGGCGAGCTCGGTGGCGCCGCGGTAATGGGGAATGCCGGCGCTGCGGATGCCGCGGATCAGGCGCAGGCCTTTGCTCAGGTCGCGCCATCCGGCCAGTGCGCCGCCGAGATGGCGCAGGGCCCGCAGGTGGTCGCCGCGCTGCGTGGTGTCGACGATGGCGCCGATGCGCACACCGGCCCGCACGTACTGCCAGGCCAGCAGGTACAGCAACGGTCCGCAGCCGGCCAGCGCGACCGGCTGCGATGGCGCCACGCCGGCGCTCTTGAGAAGGATTTGCGCCGCCCCGGCCGTCATCACGCCGGGCAGCGTCCAGCCCGGAATCGGAAATGGCCGCTCCATGGCACCGGTGCACAGGATGACCTGGCCGGCCGTCATGGACCGGGATCGCCCATCCTTCAAGTAGTGAACGATGCGGTCGCGGGTGATGTTCCAGACGGCCGCGCCGCCCACGTGCCGCGCCGGCGATTGCACGAAGCGCTCCACCAGCGCCCGGCCCGCGGCGTAGTCGCCCCCGAGCACCTGCAGCCGATCGGCCCCGGCCTGCGTGACGTCACGGTAGATCTGGCCGCCCGGATGCGCCTGCTCGTCGAGCAACGCGACCGTCAGCCCCAACCCGGCCGCGGCGGCCGCCGCTGCGAGACCCGCCGGGCCGGCCCCCACGACGGCGACATCGACCGCGCGGTCCACCGCGTCAAGCTGCATGGCGGTCCTCGGTGCTGTGCTCTGTAAAGTTCTCGCTGGTGTTCTCGTTGCTGCCGCCGCCGACCGTGCGGAGGGCTTGCCAGCTGCGGGCACCTTCCTGCGAGCGGATCTTCATGCCCGGCTGGACCGCCACGAGACAGGCCTGGCGATTGGCCACGCCATCGATTTCCAGCAGGCATTCGAAGCAGACGCCCATCATGCAGTAGGGCGCGCGCGGCGCACCCGACACGGGCGTGGAGCGAAAGCGCGACATACCGGCCGCCAGCAAGGCGGCAGCCACCGAGCGCTGGCCGAGCACCGCAAGGCGGCGACCATCGAACTCGACGTCGATGAAGGGCTCGGTGGCGCCCGAGATCGGGCGAAAGAGCGGTTCAGTGGGCATGGTGGTGATCCAGCGGCTGGGTCGGATGGTCTGCGGCTGAAAAGCGGTCGCCCTGAAAGGCGTCCAGCTCCTCGGGTGCGGCGCCGCCGTCGATCCACGGGGCGATGCGAAAGGCGTGGGCCGCGGCCAGGGTCACGCCGCTGTGGCACGTGACGACGTAGGCGCCTGGGCAGGAGCTCGATTCCTGGTAGATGGGATAGCCGTCGGGCGTCATCACCCGCAACGCCGCCCACACCCGAACCACATGGAGCTGGCCGAGCATCGGAAAACCGGCGACGGCGCGGCGCGCGAGCTTGGCCAGGGTGCTGCTCGTCGTGCTGTCGTCGAAGCCCGCATCTTCCATGGACTCCCCGATCTGGATGCCGCCCTCGTCGGTCTGGCGGATATGGCCGGTGGGATGGTCGAAGAGCTTTTCGGTGCGCTCGGTGACGATCACTTGCCCGCGATTCGGCCGCACCGGCGCATGAAGGCCGACCTGGCCGGCCAGGCGCGCATTGCCCAGGCCCGCCGCCAAGACGAGCTTGGGCGCGCGAAACTGCTGGCCGCGCACGTGCGCCGTGAACAGGCCGTCCGCGTGCGTGATGCGCTCCACCCCGTGGCCTGTCTTCAGCATCACGCCCCGCTGCAGGCATGCGGTGTGCAGCGCGCGCAGCAGCTTGAGCGGATTGACATGCCCGTCCATCGGCGAGTAGCTGGCGCCGATCACGCTCGGTCCGATGTGGGGCAATCGCTGCAGCAGGGCCGTGCGGTCCAGGATTTCGAACGGGTAGTCGCCACCCACCTCATCGCGCACCGCAGCAAGCCGCTCGCTGCGGGCCTCGAGCTCGGCCTCGGAAAAGCACAGGTTGAAGGCGCCGTTCTGCCGGGCCTGGACATCGATGCCGGTTTCGACTCGAAGTCGCGCCGCCAGCGTGGGCCACTGCCGGGCGGACTCCCGAGTCCAGCGGGCATAGTGGGGAACGCCGCGGCCCTTGCCGTGGACCCAGATCAAGCCGAAGTTTCCGCGCGAGGCGCGAAACGCATCGTCGCCCTCGTCCAGAACCGTGACCTTCTTGCCGAGCTGGCTCAGCCCATAGGCCACTGCCGTGCCGACCAGGCCGCCGCCGACCACGATCACATCGCTGGAAAACATGGATGCCTTTGGTGCCTGGCAGCGCGATGCTGCAGATGCAAGGTGCTCACCTAAAAATCAGCCACCTTGCCCCATGCCGAGCCGCTGAATCGCTCCGGCCGATAAGGGACCGGGTCGACGATGGGTTCGGCGCCGGTGACCAGGTCCGCAATGAGGTGGCCGGCGCCCGGGCCGATGCCGAAGCCGTGTCCGGAAAAGCCCGCGGCCAGGATGAAGCCCGGGATGGACGGCACTTCGCCGATGCCGGGAACGCCGTCCGGCGTGCTGTCGACGAAGCCGGCCCAGGCGTGCGTGATCCTGGCGTCGCGAAGCTGGGGCAGCAGTGCGACGGCGCGGCGCTGGGTCTCTTTGACCGTGGACAAGCAGGGCTTCGGGTCGAGGATGCGCACCCGCTCCATCGGCGTCGGCGCATCGAGCCGCCACCGCTTCAGCGTCTCGTGGCCACCATGAAGGCCTTGCAGGCCGCCCGGCAAGAGGTTGCGCCAGCGCTTGGCGAACATCGGCAGGAATTGCGGGGCGAAGCGCATGAACTGCGGCGTCACGTCCACGCGTGCGCGGCCGCTGATGGCCAGTGCATAGCGCCCGTCGTTGCGGCGCGTGGCGGACACGCCCGAGGTGAACAGCGCATCCGGCAGGCGATCGTCCACAGGCGCCACGCTCAGGATGGATTGGCGGATCGAGGCCTGGGGAAAGCGGATGCCGAGCTGGCGGCAGAACGAGGAGGCCCAGGCGCCCCCTGCGAGCACGGCCGTCCGGGTCTTGATGACCCCGGCTTCCGTGATGACGCCGCTGACCCGTCCGCCTTCCGTCTCGATGCCGCGGGCCGCGCAATTCTGGTGGACGCTGCCACCGAGCTTGATGAGCGCAGCGGCCACGGCCGGCGCCGCCTTGCCGGGATCGGCGGTGCCATCGCTGGGCGAGAAGACGCCGCCTTTCCAGGCGCGGCCGGTCGCCTGCCCACGCTGCGCGGCTTCCCGGCTGCTCAGCACGTGGGTCGTCACGCCCGCGGTCCTGGCAAAGTCGCGCCAACTGGCCCAGCGGGACAGTTCGGCGTCGTCGTTGCTGAGGTACAGCAGCCCGCAGCGGTGAAAACCGGTGTCTTCACCGCTGTCGGCGCCAAATTGCTCCCAGAGATCGAGGCTCTTGGTCGCCAAGGGCAGTTCGCGGGCGTCGCGGTTCTGCTGGCGGCACCAGCCCCAGTTGCGGCTGGACTGCTCGGCGCCGATCCTGCCCTTCTCGACCAAGGCGACCGAAAGGCCGCGCCGGGCCAGGTAGTAGGCGCTGAAGACACCGATGATGCCGCCGCCGATCACGACGACGTCGGCCGAGGCCGGTGGCTTGGGCGAAGTTTCGATGGGGTGCAGCGGAGGGGACATGATGAATCTCCCTCGTCGTGTCACGGCTGAACGCTTTGGACCACGTAGAACTTCGCCACGCGCTCGCTGCTTTCCCATCCGACCGGCGCGCCCTGGGGCACGAACAGCGCATCGCCGGTGCCTGCCGACAGCACGCTGCCATCAGGCGATGCGAATCGCACGTCGCCGGCCAGGAGATGCATGAACTCGTTCACGCGATGCGGACGGACGATCCGGTGGTAGGGCGTCGAGTCCCAGGTGCCGGCGCTGTACTGCGCGCCGTCGTCGATGAAGACCTTGTCGCTGCGGCACTCCGGCGAGGGGCCCAGCAGCACGTCCGCGGGCAGTGTGGCCGAGGGCTTGAAGTCGGCATCGGCGTGCAGGGGGAAGAGGCCGCGCTTCGTCGGCTTGTCGCAAGCGGCCGCGCAAAACACGAAACTGACGCGCGATCCGGCCTGGATGCGAAGCGAGGTACCGCATCCGATGACGGCACCTGCCTGGGGACCGACCACCAGCGGGGCCGCTCCGGCCGCGGTCAGGGTCAGCGCTCCCTCGAGCACGACGATGGTTTCGATGTGGGGGTAGCTTGCGACTTCGAGCTCGCCGATGAAGCTGATCCGACCCGCGCTCATCGAGCCCGGCCCTTCCCATGCGATCTCGCGATGCCGTGCAAAAGGATCGCCCTTGCCGAACGCCGCCCTGCGGAAGGAAGTTGAAACGGGTGCGCCGTCGGCGCGATGCAGCACGAGGGCCACGGTCATGATTGCTCCTGCGCGTTTGCGCGATGTCTTGGTGAAAAACTGTCAGTCGTTGCTGGGTGCCGAGGCATCCTGGAAGCCGAGAATGGCCTTGGTTTCCAGGTACTCCTCGAGACCCTCCATGCCGTATTCGCGGCCATTCCCCGAGCGCTTGTAGCCACCGAAGGGTGCTTGGGGATTCCACGCCGGATAGTTGATGTGCACCTGTCCGGCGCGGATGCGCGCCGCGACGGCGCGCGCCGCCCCGAGGTCCTGGCCTTGCACGTGAGCGCCCAGGCCGTAGACGGTGTCGTTGGCGATCTCCACGGCCTCGTCCACGCTGTCATAGGGAATGATCGCGAGCACCGGGCCAAAGATCTCCTCCTGTGCGATCTGCATGCGCGGATGCACCGCGCTGAAGATGGTCGGGCGGCAGTAGAAGCCGCGGCTCAAGCCTTCCGGCCGGCCGGGGCCGCCACAGATGAGCCGCGCGCCCTCGGTGATGCCGATGCCGATCATTTCCTGCACCCGATTGAACTGCGCGCGATTCGCCACCGGCCCGTGCGTGGTCTGCGCCGAACGCGGGTCGCCCACGACGATGCCGGCTGCCGCTTCGAGCGCAATCCGTTCGACCTCCTGCAGGCGCGCGCGGGGCACGATCATGCGGGTCGGAGCGCTGCAGGACTGGCCGACATTGCGGAAGCCGCTCGCCACGCCTGGCGGTACGGCACGCGCCAGGTCCGCGTCCGGCAAGATCACGTTGGGCGACTTCCCGCCGAGTTCCTGGGCCACGCGCTTCACCGTCGGCGCCGCCGCTTGGGCCACCAGGACGCCGGCGCGGGTGGAACCGGTGATCGAGATCATGTCCACTTCCGGATGCGCCGACAGCGCGGCGCCGACCTCCGGCCCGCTGCCGTTCACCAGGTTGAACACGCCCGGCGGGATGCCGGCGTCCTGCACCACCTCGGCGAAAAGCAAGGCGCTCAGGGGCGACAGCTCGCTGGGCTTCAGGACCACCGTGCATCCCACTGCCAGGGCAGGTCCGACCTTGGCGGTGATCTGGTAGAGCGGCCAGTTCCAGGGCGTGATCAGGCCGCACACGCCGATGGCCTCGCGCATGATGGCCATGTTCCCGCGCTGCGTGACGAACGGGTAGTTGACCGCGTTGTCGCGGGCCACGCGGATGTGCTCGGCCGCAGAAGGCACCTGCGTGCTGCGTGCCATGCCGATGGCAGCGCCCATCTCCAGCGAGATCGCCTGGGCGAACAGTTCCGCGCGCTCCAGGACCAGGCTGTAAACGCGGTCGAGAAGCAGGCCCCTGCTCTGGACGGAGCTCACGGACCAGGTGGCGAAGGCGCGGCGCGCCGCGGCCACCGCCGCATCGACGTCTTGCGCAGTTCCCAGCGCGATCTCCGCGACCGGCTCCTCGGTCGATGGGTCGATGACGGCGGCTCGCGCTTGCCCCTGCGGCACGACCCACTCGCCGTCGATGAACACGCGATCGAGGCGGCCGGCGCGCCTGAGGTGCTCGATGATGGAGGAGTTCATGGCGTCGGCCTTTCCGAAATGACTTGAAGGTTGTTCATGCCATCCGGACATGCGTGGCCACGCAGGCTGGGCCATGCGGTGGGTGCGTCATGATGGGCAGAGCAGGGCTTTTGGATGTCCAAAAGTTTAGGCTGCACGCCGCACGCGACGATGCTTCAATGAGGGCCTTCCACAAAGCAGGCTGCGGTTGTGCGAGCCGCTACAGCAGATCCTGCCGTCGTGCATATGCCCGGTGCCGAGGTGCACCTGCCGGACCCCGGCCCCGGCATGCCGAGCCGTGCGGGGCGGGGCCGCGGCGGTCAGGCGCGAGGCAGCGTCGCGCTCTTGTCCAAGGCCCAGAGCTGCGCCAGCAGCGCCCGGGAGCGCTCGGCTCCAATCACGGGCGACGCCAACTCCAGATACTTTCCTTCGAGCTCGTCGTCGGTCAAAGCCTGCTCGGGGTCTCCCTTGCGGTTGGGCTGCAGGTGCTCGAGACGGCGCCCGTCGCGGGTCTCGATGACGATGCGTGCGGCGCGTTGCCCGGGAAAGGCCGCATCCAGTGCCGGATCGACCGCGACTTCGATGCGCTCCATCAGCGCGCGCGTGACCTGATCCTCCAGCCGGGCCGGCTCGTAGGCCGCCAGGCGCACGCTGCCGTGCGCCAATGCCGTTGCCACCACGTAAGTCAGGCTGAAGCGCGCTTCGTTGGCCGTGGTCGGATGCGTGTAGCAGGCGATGTCGAGCGCGGGCCGGTATGTCGCCACGTGAACGCGCTCGATGTTGCCGGCCTCGAGGCCGTGGCGCTGCTTCAGCTCGAGCGCCCCGTCGATGGCGGCGAAGGTGTGACCGCAGCCGATGTGATTCTTGAAGGTCAGCCGGGTGATGTGGAAGTCCTGCCCCAGTGTCGCACCTGCCTGCGACCAGTCCGGGCCGTCGCTCATCGCCCGGCCCAGACCGATCTCGCCATCCAGCACGTCGAGCGAGCCGGTGACGCCGCGCCCCGCCAGCTGGGCCGCGAGGATGCCTGCTTCCGCGGCGCGGCCTGCATGCAGCGGCTTGGACATCGAGTCCATGCGGAACGCCTGCTGCAGCCCGGCCGTGAACGTGGCAGCGGTTGCCAAGGCATGCGCGAAGGCCGGCTCGTCCAGCGACATCAGGCAGGCCGCTGCGCTTGCGGCGCCGAAACTGCCGACCGTTCCCGTGCTGTGCCAGTACTTGTAGTGCGCTCGGCCCATGACGACGCCGATGCGCGTCGACACTTCGTACCCCAGAACGACACCCCGCAGGAACGCCGGCCCGTTGGCGCCGACGTCCTGGCCGGCGGCCAGCGCCGCGGCCACGGTCGCGGCACCGGGGTGGTACATGGCGTCCCGGAAACTGTCGTCCACTTCCGCGGCATGGGCCGCCGTGCCGTTGACGAGCGCTGCCGCGCGCGCCGTGGCCGCGCGGCCCCCTGCCAGAGAGGCTCGACCTCGGTCGAGGTCCTCGGCCAGGGCTTCTTCGAGCTGCCGCACGGGCGCGGCACCCAGGCCGGGAAACAGCGAGGCATACCAATCGATCACGGCGCGCTTGGCATGGTGAATGACCTCGGGCGGCAGCGGCTGCCGATGAAACTCGGCAGCGTAGCGGGCGAAGACTTCCGTTGCGTGCATGTCGACCTCCCGCTCAGGCCAGCACCACCACGCCGTCGGCGGCGCGCACGCCCTGGCCCTGCGGCAGCACGAAGACCGGGTTGATCTCGGCCTCGAGCAGGCGCTCGCCGAGCTGGGCCGCCATCGTCGAGAAGGCGACGATGGCATCGACCAGCGCCTCGACGTCGGCCTTGGGGCGGCCGCGGAAGCCGTCCAGCAAGGGCCAGGTCTTCAGCTCGCGCGCCATGGAGCGTGCGTCCTCGCGGCTCAGACCGCCCTGGGAGGGCAGCAGCCGCATCGTGGTGTCCTTGAACAGCTCGGCGGTGATGCCGCCCATGCCCAGAAGGATGGCCGTGCCCAGCACGTCGCGGTGCATGCCCAGGATCAGCTCGGTGCCGCCGCCCACCATCTCCTGCACCAGGAAGCGCTGGGGCCGAACGCCTGCCTTGCGCTCGACCTCGGCGGCCATCGCCTGCAGGCGCGCCCCCACGGTGTCTGCCGTCAGGTTCACGGCGACGCCGCCGACATCGCTCTTGTGCGTGATCTCGGCCGAGAGGATCTTGAGCACGATTCGACCGCCCAGCTCGCGCGCTGCAGCTTCGGCCTGGGCCGGGGTCGTCACGACCCTCTCACGCGCGCAGGGCACGCCGAAGCGGGTGAAAAGCTGCTTGGCCTCGGCTTCGTCCAGGGAGCCCCTGGGCAGCTCGTCGATGACCACATCGGACACGGGCGCGCCGGATGGCTGCGGCTCCTGCCAGCTGCCGACGTTCAGCATCGCGCTCAACGCGGAGGTACAGCTTTCGGCCGCAGCGAAGGCAGGCACGCCGCGCTGCGTGAGCAAGGCCGCGACGTCGGGCGCGTGCGGGCTCACGTAGGCGATCACCGGCTTGTCCGAGCGGGGCAGGCAATCCTGGATGGCGCCTGCCATCAGCTCCGGCATGGCCAGGCTGGACGAGCCGACGATGATCGCCAGCGCATCGTAGCTGGGGCTCTCGAGGAGGATGTCGATGGCGCCGCGCAGCAGGTCCGGCTGCAGGCCGGCCAAGGTCACGTCGATGGGATTGCGGTCCAGCACCGCGTGATCGCCGCTCTGCAGCGCGCGCAAGGCCTCGGCCGTTGCAGCGTCCGGCGCCGGTGTCTCGAACCCTTGCATGCCCAGGTCGTCCGAAACCAAGGTCCCGGCGCCGCCCGTCGAGGTCAGGATGGCCACGCGCTTGCCGCGCAGCTTGCGGCCCGTGGCCAGCGCGACCGGGATGTCGAGGAGGTCCCCGAAGGTCTGGGCCCGGATCACGCCGACCTGCTTGAACAGCGCGTCGTACATGCTGTCGGCGCCCGCCAAGGCACCGGTGTGCGACACGGCGGCCTTGGCGCCGGCTTCGGAGCGTCCGATCTTGAAGGCGACCACCGGCTTGCCCGCGCGAGCCGCCTTCAGGGCAGCGGCGCGAAACTTCTCGGGATGGCGGACGCTCTCCACGTACAAGGCGATGACCTTGGTCGCGGCGTCGTCGGCCAGGTGATCGACAAAATCCGCCAGGTCCAGATCCACCTCGTTGCTGGTCGAGATCAATTTCGACAGGCCGATGCCGCGCGCCGCGGCACGCGACAGCAGCGCCCCGAGGATGCCGCCGCTTTGCGAGACCACGCCGATCCCGCCGGCGGGGAAGTGCTCCATCTCGAGCGCGCCACTGGCGGAGAGCACGATGTTGTCGGTCAGGTTGACCAGCCCGATCGTGTTGGGGCCGAGGATGCGCATGCTGCCGGCCGCCTCGATGAGCTGCTGCTGGCGACGCGCGCCTTCCTCGCCGGTCTCGGTGTAGCCGCTGGCGAGAACGATCGCGGCCGCGGTTCCCTTTGCCGCGAGGTCGCGGACGGCCTGGTGCGCGCGCTCGGCACCCAGCAGCACGATGCCGACGTCCGGTGTTCCGGGGATCGACGCGATGTCTGCGTAGCAAGTGAGTCCATCGATCGCATCGACACGCGGATTGACCGGGTAGATCTCGCCGGTGAATCCGTGCTTGCGCAGGTAGGCCACCGGGCGGCCGGCGGTCTTGGCGGCGTCCGCGGAAGCGCCGATCACGGCGACGCTGCGCGGCGCGAGGAGCCTGGCGATGGCGTTCGCTTCGTTCATGGGGTCGTCTCCTTTTTTGCGCTGCTCTTCGCCAGGAAAGCCATCACCGATTCGCGGTGCTCGGTACTCGTGTAGCAGATCCCCTGCGCCTGGCTGCCCTGGGCGAACACCTGGTGCGCGGACATCTCGAAGCTCTGGTTGAGGATCGTCTTGCCCAGGGCCAGGGCGGTGGCCGACCCCTTGCTCATCTCTGCTGCCCAGCGCTGCGCATCGGGCACGAGGGTTTCGGCCTCCGACCGGCGATCGGCGATGCCGAGCCGCAAGGCTTCGTCGAGCTCGACCTTCCGGCCGCTGAAGATCAATTCCTTGGCCTTCGAGAGGCCGACCCGGCGCGGCAGGAAGTACATGCCCCCGCCATCGGGAACGATGCCGCGATGGATGTAGGACCAGGTGAAGCTCGCCGCATCCGAGGCGATGATGAAGTCGCATGCCAGCGCGGTGTCGGCACCGAGGCCGGAAGCAGCCCCGTTGACGGCTGCGATCGTCGGCTTGGGCATGGTGTGCAGCAGCGACTGGGCGTGGTGCACGCGTTGCTGGCGGCTCCACCCGTTGAAGCCGACCTCGCCCGCGGGCGCCTGCATCCGCCGCTCCATGCCGGCGACATCCCCGCCGGCGCAGAAGCCCTTGCCGCGCCCGGTGAGCACCAAGGCACGGATCGCCTTGTCGTGGCTCACTTGCTCCAGCGCCGCGATGAATTGCGTGCGCATGTCGTCGCTCATGGCGTTGCGCTTGTCGGGACGGTTCAACCACAGGGTGGCGACGCCGTCTGCAACTTCCAGCTCGATCATTCGTTCGGTCATCTCAGCGTCTCCGTCATTCGTTGGTGATGTTGTTTTCCTTGACGACCTTGCGCCAACGCGCTTCCTCGCCCTTGGCGTACTTGTCGAACTCCGCAGGCGCTCCGCCATGGATCACGAGGCCTTCCGCTTCGACGCGCTTGCGAAAGGCGTCCGTCTGGACGGCCTTCCTGGCGGCGGCGTTCAAGCGGGCGATGACGTCTGCCGGCGTTCCTGCAGGCACATACAGGCCATACCAGCTGTCGGCCACGTAGCCGGGCACACCGCTTTCCGCGATCGTGGGAACCTTGGCCAAGGCGTGGGAGGAGGATCGCGTGGCCGTGGTCACTGCCAGTGCACGCAGCTTGCCGCTTTCGACGAAGCTGCCCACTGCAGCCGCGGTCGCGAACATGACATCGACCTGGCCGCCCAGCAGATCGGTGATGGCCGGACCCGCGCCCCGGTAGGGGATGTGGGTGATGTTCGTCTTGGTCAGGTTCTTGAAGAGCTCACCCGCGAGGTGCGCCGACGTGCCCGCGCCCTGCGAGGCGAACGACAGCTTGCCCGGGTTCGCCTTGGCTGCGTCGATGAGGTCCTTGACCGACTTGAGAGGGCTCTCGGCGCGCACCACCAGCACGTTCGGAGAAACGCCGATCAGCATGACCGGCGCGAAGGCCTTCTCGTGGTTGTAGGGGAGCTTGCTCTGGATGCTGGGGTTGACCACGTGGGCCACGGTGGCCATCACCATCGTGTAGCCGTCGGGTGCGGACTTCGCCACCGCGTCCGTCCCGATGATGGTGCCCGCACCGGGCTTGTTGTCGATGATGACCGGCTGGCCCAACTCCTGGCCCATGGCGATGCCCATGGTTCGGGCGACCAGATCGGTGCCGCCGCCCGGTGCAAACGGCACGACGATCTTGACGGGCTTGTCGGGGAAGGCGGCAAGCGCCGGCGTCGTGAGGGCGGCGGTCGCCGCGGCGATCGAAAAAAGTACCGAGGCGATCCTGCGGCGTGCCGTGGGTAAGCGTTGTTGCAAGGTTTGTCTCCAAGTGGAAGAAGAAGGGGCGAAGGCGGAATCGATGGCGGCTGGGTCTTCTCATCGAGTGCCGCCAGCTTAGGTCTGCGGAGTGCCTTGCGCACCCCCCTATTTCCAAGCAGTGGAATTACACTGGGGGCATTCTTCGGCCGCGAAACCCCTGCCCATGCCAGCCCGACGCCAACATTTCGAAGAGCCCACGCTCAACCGGTCGCTCGAGCGTGGCATCGAGATCCTGCGGGCGTTCAGGCCGGGCGCTGACTTGCTGGGAAACGGCGAGATCTCGGAGCGCACCGGGCTGTCGCGCGCTACCGTCAGTCGCCTGACCCAGACGCTGGTCGAAGTCGGAATGCTCGAGCACGATCGGAGCCTTCGGGCCTACCGGCTTGCCGCGCCCGTGTTGAGCTTTGCCCATGCGATGCGGGCCGGCTCCCCGGTGTTGAATGCGGTTGCGCCGCTGATGCAGAGCTTGGCGGAAAAGCTTCGCATCAATGTCGGCCTGGCAGTGCCGGACCGGGACGAAATGGTCTACCTGGAATCGGTCCGCTACAACCGCAGGGTTTCGCTGCGCAACGTCGTTGCGGGGCAGCGAATACCGATGGAGCTCACGTCCCTGGGCCGGGCCTACCTGGCGGTCGCCGACGAGCCCAGGCGGCGCGCTCTCATGGCGCAGTTTCGCGAACGACGCGGGAGCGGCTGGAACCCGATTCGCGACGAGATCAAGAGCGCGGCCCGGAGCGTGGCCGAGCGCGGCTTCTGTTCGGCCTCGTGGCAGCCGGAGGTGGTTGCCCTCGCGACGCCGATCGTGCTGGAAGGCCGGCCGGTCTATGTGCTCAACGTGAGCGTCACGACGAAGGGCAGCGTTGCGCAGACCGAGTCGATGCTTGCAGGCCCGCTGCTCGCGCTCGCGGAGAAGGTGAAATCCACCCTCGCCGCGCTGGAGCTCAATCGATCTTGATGTTGGCTTCCTTGACCGCCTGGCCGATCTTCGTCAGGTCCTCGCGGATCAACTTCTTGAACTGTTCGGGCGTCGACTTCGAGGGAACGAAGGACAGCTCGGCAAACTTGGCCTTGAGCGCCGGCGTGTCGACCGCCTTGGCGATCTCGGCATTGAGCCGGTTCGTCACCGCCAGGGGCATGTCTGCCGGTCCCCAGATGCCATACCAGGAGAGAAGCTCAAAACCTGGAATGCCGCTTTCGGCCACCGTCGGCACGTCAGGCATGTTGGCGACGCGTGTCTTGCTCGTGACGGCAAGTGCGCGCAACCGTCCTGCCTGGACGAAGGAGCGAACGCCGGGCATGGGCGAAACCGCGGCTGACACGTGGCCGCCGACGACATCCGTCAGTTGCGGCACCGCACCCTTGTACGCAATGATTTCCATGTCGAGCTTCAGTGCCCGATTGATCATTTCCTCGCTCAGGTGGCTGGTCGTGCCCAGGCCGGACGTCGCCCAGGTGTACTTGCCGGGATTCGCCCGGGCCAAGGTGGCGAATTCGCGCAGGCTTTTTGCCGGCACATCGTTGTTCACCGCGACCACCAGCGGCACGTAGCCGATCTGCCCGACAGGGGTGAAGTCCTGCTCTGCGTCGTAGGTCTTCTTCGCGACGACCAGCGGCATATAGACCTGGCTCGACGCATTGAACAGCAAGGTGTAGCCGTCGGCCTTCGCCTTCTTGACGTTCAGCGATCCCAGCACGCCCGAAGCACCGGGCAGGTTCTCGATGACGATGGGCTGGCCCAACTGCCTCTGCAACTGGTCGGCGACCATGCGCCCGACCGTGTCGATCGATCCGCCCGGGGTGTACGGGATGACCATCTTGATGGGCTTGTCCGGATACTCGCTCGCCATGCATGCCTGGGCGCCTGCAAGGCTGATGCCCAGCAGGGCGAATTTCGCCAGCGAAATGGTTTTCTTCAACACGCGATGTCTCCTTGGGTAGTTGGAAAAGGCAGGGGCTGGAGAAGGCCTGGCCGGCGGCCAACAGCCACCTGGCACCAGCCGGATAGGGGGAAGTGGGAAGCGGGAAGCGGGAAGCGCTACTTGGAGTACACCGCGCGCGCAAAGTCGGCGATGGCATCGCTCATCGCCTGCGGTTGCTCGGGCGCCATCGCGTGGCCTGCGTCACGAATCACCCGGACGGTGACCCGATCGCCCAGGTACGGCTTCATGACGTCGGGAATGACGACTGCGTCGTGCTCAGCCTGCAGGTCGAGAATGGGCACGCTGTCGCCGCCGGAGAAGTAGTCATCGACGGGCGTCATCTCGCGCGCCCGACCTTGCGCTTCGTGTGCCGCCGGGAACCAGCCGTCGAGCCAGACGCTCGGGTCATGACCTGGTGCGAAGAAGGCCTTGCGGAGGCATTCCAGTCGTCGGCTGGTCGGAAGGGTCAGGTCGCCGGCGCCGTCGATCGCATCGCGCAGCCGGCTGTAGGGCTTCTCGGTCGACCCCGGAGGAAGCTTTCCTGCAGAAGCCGCGGCCATGACGATGCCGCACA
This sequence comes from Variovorax sp., assembly GCA_035250605.1. GTDB lineage: Bacteria > Pseudomonadota > Gammaproteobacteria > Burkholderiales > Burkholderiaceae_C > Variovorax. Next base: position 16,545 of record DATFFA010000235.1, read on the forward strand.
CCAGGTCGGGTCGATCCGCAGCCAGCGTACGCGCCGGCTGACTGCCCCATGCATGCCCGACGACCACGATCGGACCCGTCGCCTCATGGTCGAGCACTGCAGCCACATCGCGAGCAAAGTCGTGCAGATCCAGATTCTCCATGGGGCCGCGGCTCAAGCCCACGCCCCGCGGCTCGGGGCGCAGGACCCGAAATCCGGCGGCCATCAGCTTGGCAGCGACTTCGTCGTAGTCACGTCCCGAGCGAGCGAGCGACGGCAAGATGCAAATGACGGGACCTGTCCCTTGATCGTTGAACTCGATGCTGACGGCTTCGACCGAGTGCTCGGGACGGTATGAAATGAGCTTGCTCGACGCGTGCAGCTGCCGAGCGGGGTTTGTTTGGGCTTCGGTACGCATGGCCGCAAGTTTCGTCAGCACTGCCGTCGGCGGTAAGGACACGAGCCCTATATCAGCTATGCCTGTCGGCTATGTCGCCGGCGTCCCTCCCCATCAGCTGGCGACCTCGAAAGTCCAGTTCTTGCAGCAACTGCGCCGTCCCTCGCGTGAGACGGGTTCCCGGGCGCGCCTTCGGGGTCGCCAGGACCAACGCGTTCCAGATGCTCGGTGGCCCGATCGGTGCGCGAGGCAGCAATTCATCGCCGCTGGCGCCCAAGGCGCTCTCCGGAAGCACCGTGCAGCCCACGCCGGTCTGCACGAGCGCAACCGCCGTTCGGACCGCGCCGACCTCGGCGAGCACCCTCAACTGAATGCCGCGCGATTCGAGCACGGAATCGAGCAGATGCCGAATGGCATTGGGCGCGCTCGGCAGCACCATCGGATAGTTGGCCAGCGCGGCCAGGCCGACGCGCGGCGGTAGCTTGCTTCTCGGGGGCGCGACCAACAGGAGCTTCTCGCGCATCAGCGGCTGGAACGCAAGCTGCGGGGAGGCCGCGGGATCGAAGAGAAGCGCCAGGTCGAGCTTGCCCGCGATAAGCGACTCCCGCAGCGCGACGCTCAAGCCCTCCAGAACGGTGATCACCGCACGCGGAAAGCGCTCCCGAAACCTCTGGACAAGTGGCGTGCTCAAGCCCAGCGCCACACGCGGGGGCATCCCCACCACGATTCGACCCCCAGGGCTTTCATCCATCTCCCCGAGCTCGTCCCGTGCGCGGCGTGAGATGTCCAGCATGGCGCGCGCATGGACAAGCAAGGCATCGCCCGCTTCAGTAGGAGCCACGCCGCGTCCCGTTCTCACAAGCAGGCGCTGCCCGAGATCGGCCTCCAGCAGGGCGATCTGCCTGCTCAGGCTGGGCTGCGCCAGATTCAGCACCGCCGCCCCGCGACTGAAACTGCCTGCGTCGACCACCGTCACGAAATACTGCAACTGACGAAGCTCCATAGCTGACGAGCATAGCTGAAATAGCAGGAATGTCCTTACGTACACCCGCGTGCGTCGCGACACTGACGCCATGACTTCTCCTCTTCCTGCCGGCGCCTGCAATGCCCACTGCCATGTCTTCGGACCCGGCGCGCGCTTTCCCTACGCTGCCGATGCCAGCTTCCTCCCGAAGGAGGATGCGCCGAAAGAGGCGCTGTACGCGCTGAACGACGGACTCGGCTTCGAGCGCTGCGTGGTCGTGCAGTCGGCCTGCCACGGGTTCGACAACCGCGCCACCGAGGATGCTGTGGCCTCGCGTCCATCGAGTTACCGCGGCATCGCGCTGCTGCCGACCGATGTCGAGGACACCGAATTGAAGAGGCTCGACACGGCAGGTTTTCGCGGCGTGCGATTCAACTTCATGGGGCATCTCGGCCGGCCCACCCCGATCGACGAGGTGCTTTCGCTGGCAGCTCGCCTTGCGCCGCTCGGATGGCATCTGCAGATTCACGGTGACCCGGCCTTGCTGACCGAACTCGCGCCGGCGTTGCGGCACTGCCCGACGCCCGTGGTCATCGACCACATCGGCCGTATCGATGCGGCGCTCGGGACGAATCAGCAGGACTTCCAGGCCCTGCTGAAGCTGATGACCGATGAGCGCTTCTGGGTCAAGGTCAGCGGCATGGACCGGATCACGCGGCTCGGCCCTCCTTACGCGGATGCGCAGCCGTTCGCCAGGATGCTGGTCGCGGAGTTTGGCGATCGCGTGGTGTGGGGCAACGACTGGCCGCATCCCAATCACGCGGGGCCGATGCCCGACGAACAACAGCTGGTCGATCTCATCGCCGAGATCGCACCGACGGAGTCTGCGCGCCAGGCGCTGCTGGTGCGCAATCCGGAACGCCTTTATCAATTTGGAGACAACACATGAGCCTTCGCTTCGAGAACAAGGTCGCGATCGTCACCGGCGCCGGGTGCGTCGGTGCCGGCTGGGGAAACGGCCGGGCCATCGCGGTCCGCCTGGCAGAGGAAGGTGCCAAGGTCCTGGCCGTCGACCGCGACCGCGCCCGGCTCGACGAGACCCTCGACCTGGCCGGCGACGCGCGCGCGTCGATCACGCCCTGGGTCTGCGACGTCACGAGCAGCGAGAGCGTCGCCGCCATGGCCGCCGCGTGCGTGCAGACCCATGGCAGGGTCGACATCCTGGTCAACAACGTCGGTGGTTCCGCCGCCGGCGGTCCGGTCGAGTTGTCCGAAGAGGTGTGGGACTCGCAGATCGACATCAACCTCAAAAGCGTCTTCCTGACCTGCAAGCACGTGCTGCCCACCCTGCTCGCGCAGGGCACCGGTTCGATCGTCAACATCGCATCCACCTCGGGTCTGCGGTGGACCGGCAGCGCGCAGGTCGCTTACGCCGCCACCAAGGCGGGCGTGATTCATCTTTCCCGCGTGGTGGCCGTGCAGCATGCCGCCCAGGGCGTGCGCGTCAATTGCGTCGTTCCCGGCCAATTGCACACGCCGATGGTTGAAACCCGCCTGGCCAAGCAGCGCGCGGGCGGTGATGTCGACGCTCTCCTGGCCCAGCGCCAGAAGCGCATTCCGATCGGCTTCATGGGCGACGGACGCGACACCGCCAGCGCGGTGCTGTTCCTTGCCAGCGACGAGGCCAGATTCATCACGGGCACCGAGCTGGTGGTGGACGGCGGCATGACCGCACGCTGCGACTGAACGTTCACGCCACGCAATCGAAGAGAGACATTCATGATCAAACGCTATCTGCTCACGATGGCCGTCGCCGCAAGCATGGCCGCCGCCGCCCAGGCTCAGCCGAAGACGACCCGGATCGTGGTTTCGTTCACCTCCGGCGGCCCGGTCGACGCGGTTGCGCGCGCCCTCTCCGAGCAATTGGGCAAGGAGCTGGGACGCCCGGTCATCATCGACAACAAGCCGGGCGCCAATGGCGCCATCGGTGCCGTCGACGTCATGAAGTCGGCACCCGACGGCGGCACTCTCTGGTTCACCAGCGTGGGCGCGGCGGCGATCAACGCTTCGCTCCATGAGAAGCTTCCGTACGACATGCAGCGCGACTTTGCGCCGGTGTCGCTGGTGGTAAACAATGTCGAGCTCTTGGTGACTCAGCAGAGCAACCCGGTCAAGGACGCGGCCGAGTTCGTCGCCGCGACGAAGAAGAAGGCGGAGCCGACACCGATGGGCTCCTCGGGCACCGGCAGCATTCCCCATCTGGCCATCGAGCAGCTGGCCGACTCGACCGGCGCCAAGTTGCTTCACATTCCCTACAAGGGCGCTGCGCCCGCGATCACGGACCTCATGGGTGGCCAGATCAGCGGCTTTTTCGGCGACGTGCCGGGCCTGCTCGGACATCTTCAGGGCGGGCGGCTCAAGGCCCTCGGCGTCGCCTCGAGCAAGCGCCACCCCTCTTTGCCCGACGTCAAGACACTGGAAGAGCAAGGCATCCCGGGCGTCGACACAAACAACTGGTACGCCCTTTTCGCGCCGGCCAAGACGCCGCCGGAAGTCATTGCGGTGCTCAACAAGGCGGTGCGCAGCACCTTGGCCAACCCGGCCGTGCGGGAGAAATTGCTCAAGACAGGCACCGAGCCTGCCGGATCGACGCCGCAGGAGCTGGCGGCGATCCAGAAGCAGGACTCCGCCAAATGGGCGAAGCTGGTTCGCGCCAAGAACATCAAGGCCGAATGATGACGAACACCCACATTCGCGTCCCTCTCGTCGAGCCGGGCACTCGGCCCGAGCTGGCTGAGGTCGAGGCCCGCATCATGGCCGAGCGTGGCCGCGTGTCGCTGCTCTACCAGGTGCTTCTCAACAGCGGGCCGATCGCGTCGGGCTGGGAACGCATGCTCACCGCCGTGCGCAACCAGACCGGTGTGCCCGCGGCTCTGCGCGAGCTCATGATCCTTCGCGTCGCGGTACTCAATGGCGCCAGCTTCGAGTTCGACGCCCATGTGCCGCATGCGCAAAAGGCGGGGCTCGGCATGGAGAAGATCGATGCGGTGCGCGACACCTCGATTGCCGACGTATTCGAACCCCTCGAGCGCCTCGTCCTCGAACTGACCGATGCCATGACCCGCGATGTCAAGGTGCCGGACGCGCTCATGGCCAGGATTGCGCAGCACTTCGATCCGAAGGGCGTGGTCGAGATCGTGGCGACGGTCGCTGCGTACAACATGGTGTCTCGCCTGCTCGTGGCGCTCAATGTCGTTCACTGAAGAGCGCGGAACATGAAGGATTTGTGGCTTCTCAAGCACGACCGATCGGTCGCGCCCGACGCAGTTCCTGAAGCCCTGCGCGGTGCCGCAGGCATCCAGTCGATGCGCGCCATGGAAGGGCCCTGGACCTACATCTATGCGCCGGGCGAGCTGGCCTTTGCAGCGCATGGCACGGGGCCGGGAATTTCCTGGCATCGATTGAAGTGCCTTCAGAGGCTCGATGGTGCGTCTGCCGGCGAGATCGCGTCCTGCCACTACGTCGTCGAAACCGACGTATTGGCCGAGCACGAAGACGATCTCAACGCCTGGTACGAACAGGAGCACCTGCCCGGCCTGGCTTCGGTTCCCGGCACGGTGCGCGCAGCGCGTTACCTGGATGCAGGGGGCGCCCCACGCTATTACGCCTGCTACGACCTCGCGAGTCCTGACGTCCTGGGGAATCCCGCCTGGCTGGCGGTTCGAGGCACGGCCTGGAGCGCACGTGTCCGCCCGGCCTTCCGGAACACGCGTCGGACGATGTTCCGTCGAGAGTAGCGGCAAGGATGCGCTGCGTGCCAGCCGTTCGCGCCCGATTTCATTCGAACACCCGGCCAAGCTTGCCGCAAGTATTTCCGCTCGGCCTGATCGAGCGGAGTCACCTCGGATGTCGCCTTCAGGTCACGCAGCGCGATTGCCTGCGCCGCCCCCGTCCCCTGCATCACCCCCGTGCAGCAGCAGCGTCACCAGAACGGCTGAATCGACTCGCGCGGAAAGAGAATGGCGCTGCGCGGCTGGAAGCACCACCAGTTGCCCCGGCGCAAGCCTGCGGATACCTCCCGGCGTTCTCACCTCCACATCGCCTTCGAGGCAATGAATGGTGCACTCGTCGGCCACGTGATGCTCCGGCTGATCCCGGCGTGCCGGCAGGATGAGGTGCAGCAATTGCAGGCGCTTGGTCTTGAGCAGGCTGGTGCTGACGGCGTCGTGCACGGCTGCGCCGAGCGGGCCTGTGTCGATGACGTCGAGCAGGTGGGCGTGGGGCAGGGCCATGGTCGTCTCCCGGAAGAACGAGAACGATATTCGAAGGGCCGGAATTTTTCCAGGACATGAACGCCGAGGTGCGAAAACGCACAGACGCGAGGCGCCTGGCGGCGCAGACTTCATCCCACACCACCCACCCGACTTGAAGGAGTCCGACGATGAACACCGCTTCCAAGTTCCTCTCCGGCCTTGCGTTCGCGATCCTCGCTGCCGCAGGCGTCCAGGCAGAAACCTATCACGGCGTGGCCAAGATCACATCGACCCAGAGCCGCGCCGCCGTCCGTGCTGAAGGCGTCATGGCGGCACGCAGCGGCGACCGCTTCAGCGAGGTGGCCGGGCAGGGCGTCACCCGTATCGCCAGCTCGGTCGAGCGCGCGTCGGTTCGTTCGCAAGGAATTCTGGCCGCTCGCAGTGCGAACCCCTATGCGGAGGGCTACGGCCAGGGCGTGATGCGGGTCGAATCGCATGTCGACCGCGCCGGCATGCGCATCCAGGCCCGCGCAGCGGCGCGCGGCGATCGCCTCGCGATCTGAAGCGCAGCGCCCTGCCGTCAGGGCGCGTTCGAACTGTGTACCGCGAACGGCCTGAACGGCAGGCTCAGGCTCCCGGCGTATTCGCCATTCGGCGTCAGCGTCGGGCAGCCGGGACCGTCCGACGGGCAGAAGTCGGTCTGGCTGGACGGCAGGGAGTAGCGCACGATCCCGCAGCGGTACTGCTTGATCGAGGCGCCCGAATAATCCGCCACGGCCACCATGCAACCGCTGGTCGAATACTGGTCGAGCTCGACCACGGCGACGGGGTCGACACGCGAATCGGCCATCCGGCGGATCACGCTGCCCGTGCCGTCGTTGCGAAAGCCGACCCAGCCCCATTCGCGCTCGGCGCGCCGGTAGAACAGCACCGCGGTATTCAAGGCATCCGGGCGCTGATCCAGGCCCTTCGACTCCGACAGCCCGGTAACGCCGGCGCCCAGGCCGGTGACGCGGCCCACTTCGGCGATGTCCGCGGGATCAGGCGTCGTCGGCTTGGGCCCGGCCGCATAGCGCCCGAGCGAGTAGATGCGCAGCGTGCCGTCCTGCGTGGCGATCCACGCGCTGGGTTGGCGGGGCGTGGCTCGCCAGTAGGGCGTGCCGGGAACGCGCTCGCGATCATCCTTGTTCCAGTACGAGCGCACGGTCGTCGCGACCCCCGTGGGCTTGGCGTCGAGGTTGACGATCTTCACCAGCACGGGCGCCGATTGCGGGTGCGCCGCAATCGGGTAGGGCCACTGGTCGGGCCCCATGCCGATGTTCCGGGTCTTGGCGTTGCTCTCGTCGCTGTTCAGGAACATGCCGTTCGTGAACCGGAGGTAGGGGCCGAGATCGATGAAGGCGGCCTTCTTCTCCGACTTCGAAATGACCACGGCCACCCCGCCCTTGGCATAGGTGGCATGGAACTCGCCGCCGGGCAGGAATTTCGAGCGGTTCTGCGCGAGCGGCGAGGCGAGCAGGCCGATGCTCGAGACTTCTTTTCCCGCCGGATGCACGACCGCGTCGAAGGGCGTCATGCCCGTGGTGACCTTGATGCCGGTCGGCGCCTTCATGGTGTCGGGCAAGTCGACATAGCCGACGATCTTCATGAAGATGAAGTTGCCTTGGTCCCAGAAGCCGACGTGCACGGAATCGATGAACCCGTGCCACCAGTCGTAGCGGGGACCTTTCAGGGTGCAGCCCTCGCAGGTGGCGCCCAGCGAGACGATGGCGACCTTCCCTTTCACGTTGACCGTGTCCCACAGGGACACCACGGCCAGTTCGCCGCCGGCCGTCGAGCTGATGCCGGTCGGCACGAGGCCGATCGGAAACTGCACCGACGCGCGGTTCGAGGCCGTCGTGTTGCCGATCGTGAAGAGCGTGGCCCCTTTCGTCGCGCTGCCCTGCGTGCCGATGATCGAGACCCGGCAGGAGCTGTCCGCCGCGTTGGCGCAGCGGTCGGCGACGATCGGGAGATCGGCCGCCTCGTTCGGCGACAGCACGCCGTCGCGGTAGTAGCCGTCCATCGCGGACGGCAGCAACTTGCCCGCTTGCCACAAGATCTGCGGGCGCTGCATCCACGTGTTGCGATCCACGGCAGAGGCCTGGAACCACGCCACCGAATCGGAGACCGACGAGCCGGCGAGCGGCACGCCGATCGCAGCGCCGTGCGTGCTGACGTAGTTGTTCGACATGGCCGTCGATTCCTTGCCGAGCTGGTACGCGATCTTGCAGCTGCCGCCGCAATGGCTGATCTGCCCGATATCGGCGCGCAGCGGAAATGTCTGCACATCCGTCCGGGTCGGCGGCTCGCCGAAGCGATAGGTGATCGCGGCCGGCGAGCTGTAGGCGTTGCCGATGGCTTTGTAGGCCGCAGGGTTCACCACGCCGGATGCGTTCACGATGTCGTGGGGCAGCGCGCCGGCGAAAGGCTCTCCGCCGCTGCCGGCGACCTTGGCCCGTGTCGTCTTGTCGACCGTCTGCGCATGCGCTGCGCCGGCGAGGAACAGAAGGATGAGGAAGAGGTGTTTCACCGCTCGGCAATGTAGTGCTGTGTCGTGACCGCTTCGCCCTCGCGCAGGAACATCCTTACACGCGCCTCCGTCTCCTGGTCCGCCAGCGTGGCCCGGGCACGCTGGTGCAGGTAGTCGGCCCAGGAGGCGACGATGAATCGCTCGACGTAGCGCGACGGATCGCCGAGGTCGCGATAGACGCGCCACAGCGTGGCGCCGTCGCGCCGCCGCGAGGCGCGCAGCCGGGTCACGGCGTTCAGGAACTCCTCGGCTTCGCCGGCGCGGATGCGGTAGCCGATCTCCACGGACACCGGGCCATCGTCCGGAAGCGGCTGGTCCTTGATGAAAAGATCTTCCCAGAGCGCGACGGGCGTGACCTCGGGCGAAGCACCCATGCGCAGCGGCAGCCAGCGGGCGAGAAAGATGCCTCCCGTCATCGCGAGGGCCGCGATGCTGAGCGCAACGGCCAGCCCGGTGAGGCCGGAAACGGCGCCCCAGAATGCCGAGCCGATGGCGAAGGAGCCCAGCGCGCTGACCGTGTGCAGCGCCACGGCGCGCGAACGGACCCAGGGCGGCGCGCTGGACTGCGTGGCGGTGTTGAAGGTGGCCATCACGGCCATCCAGGCGGCGCCGCCGATGGCCAATGCCAGGAAGACCACCGTGGGAATGCGCACGAACGCAGCAATGAGCATCACGGCAGCGAAGACCAGGCACCCCAGCGCGACGAGGCGCTCGAGCCCCAAGCGCGCGCGCAACTTGCCCAGCACCAGGCCCGCAGCGACTGCACCTGTGCCCAGGCATCCCATGAGAAAGCCGAATCCCGCGGCGCCCAGGTCGAGTCGTTGCGCCGCGATCGCCGGCAACAGTGCCCAGAGCGCCGCGCCCGTGCCGCTGTAGGCCACCGTGCGCAGCAGCTGGGCCAGGATCATCGGCGAGTGCCGTGCATAGCGCAGGCCCGCGACAGTGCCGCTCCAGAGGCGCTCCGCCGGCAGGGGCGACTGCGCATGCGGGGCAGGGGGCCAGCGTCGCACCGCTTGCATCATCACCAGTGCGCTCGCCACCGCGAGCAGGAATACCCAGCCTGCACCCAGCCATGCGAACACGAAGCCCGCGACGGAGGGACCCAATGCCCGCGCACTGTTCCAGGCGATCGACATCGCCGTGATGGCCTGTGGCATGTCCTCGCGCGGCACCGTGTCGGCCACGCTGGTGTTCCAGGCCGGCGACAGCAGCGCCGTGCAGCAGCCGGCGGCGAAGGTGAACAGCAGCAAGGTTGCCGGCCCCGCCCAGCCGCCCAGTGCGAGCAGGGACAGGACGACGACGATGCCGACCTGAACGGCCAGCGCATTCAGGATCAGCCGCCGCCGGTCGGTGGTGTCGGCCAGCACGCCGGCCGGCAGTGCCAAAAGGAACATCGGCAGGAACACGGCGGTCTGCACCAGGGCCGCCAGGAAAGAGGAGCCCGTGAGCTCCACCATGAGCCACGAGGCCGCCATGACCTGCATGGCATTGCCGGTGAAGTAGATGGCGCTGCCGGTCCACAGCCCACGGAACGCGGGCAGGCGCAAAGGCGACCAGAGGGAATGGGATGCGGAGGACATCGACCGGTGCAGCGTCCCTTGCTCCTTCGCTACTACTCTGCCACGCACTCGAGCGAGAACAGCGGCACGTCCGATTGCCGGCTGAGCCACACGCCGCCGCCAATCTCCTTGAACTGCCGCGACAGGCCGCGGCGGTACAGCTCGGCGCGGTGGCGAAAGAGCTGCGGGTCGGTCAGGTTTTCGTCGACGATGTCGCGCTCGTAGTCTTCGCGCACCACGGCCTCCACGTAGAGCGCGCCCTGGGTCAGGGTCCCGAGGTTGCTCAGCGCGCGTTTCAGATCGGGCGGGCTCAGATAAGCGAGCACGCCCTGGCAAATGAGAAGGTCGAACGGCTCGCGGGCGCTGTAGTCCACGACCGAACCACGCTCCCACCCGTAGCGCTCGCAAAGATATTCGCTGAACTCCACGCCGTGATAGCTGGCCCGCGGGAAATGCTGCGCCACGATGTCGCGCCAGAGGCCGACGCCGCAGCCGATGTCCAGCACCCGGTGCACGGGCACGCGCAGGTATTTCAGATAGGCGCAGACGAAGGCGCCCAGGCGCTCGATGTGCTGCGGGTCCGCCACCTTGGTCTTCTTGTCGAAGTAATAGCGCTGATAGTAGGACTCGTCGAAGGCGGCGGCACGGACTGATTCCATGTGGAGATCCCTTTTTCAACTCCGCATTCTGGCTCAGCGCGTCGGCATGCGCCCCGGCCTATCACACCTAAGGCTTCGTTCGCCGGCCGCGGGTCAGAAAAAAAACTCGAGTCGCGCACGGGCTGCTCGTTCGATGAGCACCGCAATGGAGGCCAAGCAGGATGCGGCTCCGGCGAGATGCTCAGGTAGTTATCCACAGAGTCATGCACCGCCCGAGGGGAAAACAAGGGCTTGACTTCTGCGTTTTGGTGCACTGCAGCATGCCATTTCCTCATTGGCGGCCGCACGTTCGATGTGCGCGGAGGCGATGCATTGGAGCACGCCACCTTGGTGCGCTTGCCCGCCATCTTTTCCACAGCAGGGTGCGGCTCACTTGCCGTGACGTCGGCCAGCGGCGCCTGCTTCTAGGCGATCAGGGCATGCAGGGCGGCGAGCCCGATGGCGATGGCAAAGCAGAGAAAGCCGAACGCCGCGGGCGTTCGCGAGGCAGGATGGAAGGCCAGCGCGACGACGCATGCCACGAAGAGGAAGGGGAGGGGGACGAGAACGGGAAGCGCCAGCAGCAGGGCGTCTTCGATGGCGTGCCAACTGGCCATGCCCTCCCCGATGGTCCAGCGCGTGCCGATCAGCGGCAATGCGGCCACCGCCATGCACAAGAAGAAGCTCGAAAAGAGCCAGTCTCCGGGTGTCGGCTGAGCGCTCTTCCCGGGCTGCCTCACGGGCCAGTCAGGTTCGTCGCCTTGGTCGCCGTGCTGATGGGCCGGGTGCGTGGAGGTGTGCGTTGGCATGCGGCGCAATGTACGAGCGGCCGCCTTGAAGTCCATCGACGCATCGGGGCAGTATCGGGTCGTGCTACCCGCCGTGGCAGTTCATGCATCCGGGGCCTTCAAAAATAAACGACGCCGGCACATGTCGTGATCGGCCCACGGATGTCGAAGTTCCTGGGAAAGCCGGAAGCTTTTCGCGCCCCTGCAGGCGGTGAGGCCGGCAGAATCGTCCGGATGACGAAGCTAGGCGACCTTCCCGATGACCAGCTGATGGAGCGCGCGCGCCTGTGGCGCCTCCTGGCGCTGCGCGGAGAGAGGCACGCCCACCTTCCCGCGCACGAGCACGAGACCGAGCTGCGTCGGCGTCAACGTGCGGCGAACCCTGCGCCCTCGCAGGCGCACGCCGAGCCGCAGCCTGAGCGGCGGCTCTGGCGGTTCTGGTAGCGACTCGTCTCCTGTGCCCCTGACTGGCTGCCCGCTCGACTTCAGAATGCGTGACGCAGCCCGAAGTCGTAGCCCGTGGCGCTGCGCGGTGCCAAACCCGCCACCCCGGAACCCGTGGACAAGAAGGCCGGGCCTCCGAGCGCGACGCCCATGATGGCGGGATTGTTCTGCCCGTTCTTGATCCGGGCGCGAGCCACCGTTGCGTACAGCGCGGTCCGCTTCGACAGGTTGTGCACGTAGCCGAGCGCGAGCTTGTTCACCGACGCGTCGCGATCCAGGCCCAGCAAGGCCGGCGTGGTGAAACCCAGATCGTTCTTGAACTTGACGCGAGCGTATGAGGCCTTGAATACGCCAACGCCGACCGGGACCGTCATGCCGATCATGGCGCCGTTGTACTCGTCGTTGTCCGTCAAGGTGCGTCTGCCGGCGGTCGCGGGAGCGGTGGTGGTCTCTGCCTTGTCCTTGACCTGCGACAACTCGCCCATCAGCTTGAGCACACCGAAATCGTAGGATGCTCCAAGGTTGATGGTGCGAATCTTTTCGGAAAGCCGGGTCCCGGCCACGACGCCGGCCTCGCTGATCACCAAGGTGTCCGCGGCTGTACTCTGTCCATAGGCGAGCGCTACATCGAGCGGACCGTTGGCATAGCCGAACCGGCCGCCGTAGTAGCGTCCGCGCTGGGAACTGTCGGACAGGTAACTGTGCTTCACGTTCTCAGGCAGGGCGTACATGACCTGACCGTAGAAGCCGCCCAGATTGCGGGGCAGAAAGTAACCCACGCTGTTGGATGCCCGGATCGCGTTGTCGTTGGCGGCAATGGCGGAGCCGGGGCCGCGCGCCGTGGCAATGTTGCCGCTGATGCTCTTGATGAGGTTTTCCCCGACGCCCACGGCACCCATCGGGTCGAACACGCTCTCGTTCCAGTAGCTCGGAACATAGTCTCGGCCGAGTCGGATTTCGCCGAATCCGCCCGACAGGCTCACCGTCGAGCGGCGGCTGAAGGAGGTCAAAGCGGTTGCGCCGCTGTCCTGGGTAAAGCCCGACTCGAGCCAGAAGCCGGCTGCCAGACCGCCGCCCAGATCTTCGGTGCCGCGGAAGCCGACCCGGCTCGACGAGTTGGCGCCGCTCGACAGGGCAGTCTGCGAGCGCGTGACCTCCTGGAAGGCCAGCGTCGACGCCGGCGGGAGCGCCAGCGTGTTGTTGTAGAAGGCGCTTTTGACGCTGTAGTGACTCACGGCGGTATCCGCGACGCCGAAGAGCGTCACGGACGACTGCGCCGAAGCAGCGCCCGTCGCGGCCAGCGCCGCAAAGGTGATCAAGGACTTACGCATAGCAAATGTCTCCGAGGGTCGAGCGAGGAGGACCGGCGCCTTGCGACGCCGGCAGTGAAGGCGGCAACATGCCGCAAGAGGGTTCGGCAACGCGCGCCGGTCTGGATGATTCGGCGGCTCAATCTGCCGCAAGCAGGCGGATGTCTTGCGGCGCCAGGCCGCCCTCGGCGACCACGTCCTGCCAACGATCGAACTCGTGCCGAACGCGATCCCGCAGCGCAGCGGGAGGACCGGCCTCGACGCTCGCACCTTGGCGTTCGAATCGAGCGACCACTTGCGGATGGGCAAGAACCTCGTTCAGGGCGCGGTTGATCTGTGCGATCACTGCGGGCGAGGTGCGTGCCGGGGCAAACAGGCCGTACCACTGCGAGACATCGACCCCTTCGATGCCTGCTTCCGACAGCGTGGGCACGGAAGGCAGTGCTTCGAGACGCGCCGGGGCCGCGACCGCGAGGGCACGCAGCCGGCCGTCGAGGATGAAGGGGTGGGCAGTGAACAGGCTCGGAAACATGACCTGCGCGCGACCGTGGAGCGTGTCCACGATGGCAGGCGCCGCACCCTCGTAGCTTCTGCCTTCCATCTTCGTGCCGGTGTTGAGTTGAAACAACTCCGCCGCGAAGTGTGGCGGCGTACCGTCGCCGGCCGACGCGTAGGTGACGGTGCCCGGCCCGTTGCGCAGGCGCTTCAGGAGGTCGGGAACGTCGTCGAAGCCGGCGTGCCGGTTGGCCACCATCAGGGTCGGCGACGATCCGACCAAGCCGACCGGCTCGAAGTCCTTGACGGGGTGGTAGCCCAGCTTCTGGAGTGCGGGGTTCATGGCATGGGTACCCACGTAGCCGAACATGAGGGTGTGGCCGTCCGGTTCCGCCCTGGCCACGAACTCGCTCGCGATGGCACCATTTGCGCCGGCCCGGTTGTCCACGAGGACTTCCTGGCCGAGCAAGGGCTTCAGTTCGGCCGCGATGATCCTGGCCATCGTGTCGTTGCCGCCGCCCGCACGCGTCGGCACGATGATCGTGATGGGTTTGCGCGGGAACGTGGCCGATGGACGTGCAACGGCTTCGGGCCGCGTGAAGACATAGTCGGGCAGCTCCATTTCGCCCTGCATGATCTTTCTGGCGGTACGCACCAGCGCCGCCGCCTTGACCGTCGCTTCCTCAGCTCGGCCTTCAAGCTCGACCTCCACGTCGATCTGGCCTGCCGGGTGCAGGAGAACCAGGTTGTGACGACCCGGCTCGCGGGCAGCGGTGCTTGCGACCGTGCCCGGCAGCGCGAAGGCGCTGAGTACGCCGATGGCACCCGTGACCGCATGCGAAGCATGGCAGCGCAGCGGGGTGAAGTAGCGCGAGGTGATGCTGTCCGGCGAGTCTCCCGCGCTGACCAGCACCGGCTTGGGAATGACGCTGCCCGACACATCCCCGAGCCCCATCAGCTGGCCGGCCTGAAGACGAAGGTTTTCCAGCCGCTCCAGCAATGCCGCATTCGAATCGAGCGCTGCTGGCTTTTCGCCGCCGCTGACGCCCAGGTCACGCGCGCGCACGATCATGAGCGGCATCGCCGCATCGATGCACGTCACCTCGATGCCGTCGATCCTGTCGATGCGCCGACCGGTCGGGAAGACCTTGCCCGTCACCGCGCCCCACGCGTCCAGGAAGTTGAGGAGGATCGGTGCAGCCGTACCGGCCACGCCGTCGATTCGCGCGTCTCCCTCGTAAGTGACGCGCTTTCCCGGCGTTCTGACGGTGACGTCGATGCGCGATCGCGTGTTGACGTTGAAGACGCGCACCTGCGTGATTCCGTCCTGCGCCTCGATCAGCCCCTGCTCGATCGCGAAGGGCGCGACGCCCGACAGCATGTTGCCGCAGTTCGGCCGGGTGTCGACGGAACGGTGTCCGACCCCCACCTGCGCGAACAGGTAGTCCAGATCGCAGCCCGGTTCTTTCGAGCGGGAAACGATGGCGACCTTGCTGTTGAGGGTGCTGCCGCCGCCCACGCCGTCGAGCTGCAGCGGATCGGAGGCACCAATGGCGCCGATCAGTGCCTGGTCGCGCTCCTCGTCGCCTTCAGGCAGCCACTCCCGCAGGAAGAAGGGGCCGCGCGAGGTACCCGCACGCATCAGCACGCAGGGAATGGTCCTGCTCATCTCAGTCGGCCGAAAGCTTTGCAGCCTGGACCACCTTCTTCCACTTGACCTGCTCCTGCTGCACATAGGTGCGCATCTGCTCGGATGTCATCGCTTCCACCTCGGCGCCGTGGTCCTCCAGCTTCTTGACGACCGTCTTGTCGGCCAATGCCGCATTGAGCACCTTGTTGAGTTGCTCGATCACCGCCTTCGGGGTCTTGGCCGGCGCGAAAATGCCGTACCACTGCGAGACATCCACGTTGTCGACGCCCTGCTCCTTGAGCGTCGGCACGTCCGGCATCTGCGGCGAACGCTTGGTGCCTGCCACGCCGATCGCCTTCAGCTTGCCGGCCTTCACGTAGGGCATGGCGGTGAAGAGGCTGGGGAACATCACTTGGGTCTGACCGCCGATGGTGTCGGTGATCGCAGGCGCCGACCCCTTGTACGGCACGTGGAGCATGCTGGTGCCGGTCGAGAGCTTGAACATCTCGGCGGCGAAATGCGGTGCGGTCCCGTTGCCGGCAGACGCGTAGCTCGTCTTGTCGGGCGCGGCCTTGAGCTCTGCGACCAGTTCCTTTGCGTTGTTCGCCTTGACGGCGGGAGTCACGACCATCAGCGTCGCGGACGTGCCCACCATGCCCACGGGCTCGAAATCCTTCACCGGGTCGTAGCGCAGCTTCTGCAATGCGGGATTCATCGCATGCGTGGCGATATAGCCGAGCATCAGCGTGTAGCCGTCCGGCGCGGCACGCATCACGAACTCGCTGGCGATCGCGCCATTGGCGCCCGCCTTGTTGTCGACGACGACCGGCTGCTTGAGCGCAGCCGACATGGCTTGGCCGATGACCCGTGCCATGGCGTCGTTGGCCCCGCCGGCAGCGGTCGGAACGACGATGGTGATCGATTTTTCGGGATAGGCGGCGAGCGCGCTGCTGCACAAGAGCGCCGCAGCCGAGGCCAGGGCGCACAGGACGGGTGCGTTACGAAATTGCATTCATGTCTCCGATGGTTGAAAGTGGCTCAAGGTCGCTTCCTTGACCGTGGCGCTATGGTCTTCGCTTCGATGATTGCTGTGAATTGCATAGTTAGGATCGATTGATGCACACTGTCGATCAGTCAAGCAGTTCGCGGGAGCCAGACCGATGGCGATCAACTTCAACCTCAACGACCTCCAGGCGTTCCGTGCCGTCGCGGAGCTGAGCAGCTTCCGCAAGGCCGCCGATGCGCTGCACGTTTCGCAGCCCGCGTTCAGCAGGCGCATCGAGAAGCTGGAAGAAGCGCTCGGCGTACGGCTGCTGGAGCGGACCACGCGGCGGGTGAGCCTGACGGCGGTCGGGCGAGACTTCGACCGGAAGGTGCAGCAGTTGCTGGACGATCTGGATCTCACGCTGCTGGGCATCCGCGGGGTGGCGGCAACGCGCATGGGCGAGGTCACCATCGCCTGCGTGCCGTCGACGGTCTACTACTTCGTGTCGCAGGTGATCTCGCGCTATCACGAGCGCTATCCGAAGGTCCGGGTCAAGGTCTTCGATGCGAGCGCCAACGAGGTGCTGGCCGCCGTGTCGCGCGGCGAGGCGGATTTCGGGTTGAACTTCATCGGAGGCCAGGAACCCGACATCGAGTTCAGGCCGCTGCTGGAGGAGCGCTTCGTCGCCGCTTGCCGGCGCGACCATGCGCTCGCAGGCAAGCGCAGGGTGAGCTGGACGGAACTGGCGCAGTACGACTACATCTCGGTGAGCAAGGCGTCCGGAAACCGCCTGCTGCTGGACCAGGCGCTCTCGGGTTTGCCGGGGCGCCCGCAAGCCATCTACGAGGCGCAGCACGTCACGACGATGCTGGGGTTGGTCGAAGCCGGGCTCGGCGTCGCGGCAGTTCCGTCGATCGCCATGCCGGGCGCCGATCACCCGCTTCTGGTCAGCGTGCCGTTGGTCGAGCCCGTCGTCAGTCGCAAGGTCGGGCTGATCCGGCGGAAGGGCCGCACCCTTTCTCCGGCCGCCCTGCAGTTCTTCGAATTCTTCGCCGACATGAAGGGCCGGCGCATCCAGCCCGGGAGAAAGCGCGCTTCGGCTTGAAGGCTCAGCGGCGTGCCGCCAGGACCCGATCGACCATCACGCCGGCCTGGCCGAGGTTGTTGACCGGGTCGCACATGGCTTCGAGTTGGGTGCGCGTGACGTGCTTGCCGATCTCCGGGTGCTCGGACAGGATCTCGATCAGCGGACGATTCTTGCCGATCGCTTCGCGGCAGAGGTCATAGACGAGGTCGTGCGCGTACTCGCGGCCGATGTAGGGGCCCAGTCCCATCATCACCGCTTCGGACATCACCAGGCCGTTCGTGAGATCGATGTTGGCGCGCATGCGTGCGGCGTCGACCTCCAGGCCCTCGAGGATGAACCTGGTCTGCTTCAGCGCCCCGGACATCAGGCAGAAGATCTCCGGCAGGGACACCCATTCGATCTCCCAAGGGCCGGTCGAGCGCTCGTGGTCGGCCACCATCGCGTCCATCAGCGCTGCGACATGCTGGCGTGCCACGGAAATGTTGGCATGGATGTACAGGCAGGAGATCGGGTTGCGCTTCTGCGGCATGGTCGAGGACGAACCGCGGCCGGGTGCAAAAGGCTCGAACACCTCGGCCACTTCGGTCTGCATCATCAGCTTGACGTCCATGGCGATCTTGCCGAGCGAGCCGCCCACCAGCCCAAGGAAGGCGCCCACCTCCGCGATGGTGTCGCGCACCGTGTGCCAGGAGATCAGCGGCTGGGCCAGGCCGAGTTCCTTCATCAGGCCGGCCTGGGTTTCCATCGCACCCTTCTCCAGCGACGAGAGCGTGCCGGACGCGCCCCCGAACTCTCCCATCAGCACCCGCGGCTTGAGCTGCTGCAGGCGCTCGCGGTGGCGGTCGATGCCGGCCAGGATGCTCGCCATCTTGTAGCCGAAGGTGATCGGTGTGGCCTGCTGCAGATTGGAGCGGCCGATCACCGGCGTGTCGCGGTACTTCTTTGCCAGCCTGGCCAGTGCGCCGCCGATCTCGTCCAGATCCTGCTCGACCAGGGCGAGGCCTTCGCGCATCTGCAGCACC
Source organism: Variovorax sp. (assembly GCA_035250605.1). Lineage (GTDB taxonomy): Bacteria > Pseudomonadota > Gammaproteobacteria > Burkholderiales > Burkholderiaceae_C > Variovorax. Next base: position 34,668 of record DATFFA010000235.1, read on the forward strand.
GCGGCCGTGTCGGTGATGTCCTGGGTGGTGGCGCCCCAATGGCAATACTCGCCCAGCTTGTCGCGGCAGTTGGCGTTGATCTGGTTGACGACCGCGATGATCGGGTAGCCGATCTGCTCGGTCTTGGCCTTGAGCTTCGCCCAGTCGATCTGGGACAGCTCGCAGTTGCGGACGATCTCGTCCGCTGCCTCCTTGGGGATGATGCCGAGCTCGCCCTGGACCTTGGCCAGCGCGCGTTCGATGTCGAGGTACTTGGCGGTCCGGTTCTCGTCGGACCACACGTCGCGCATGCGCGCGTCGCTGAACATGTCGCCGAAGATGCGCGAGTCGATGATGGTGGAGGCCATGGTGTGGATCTTTCCGGACGGGATATGGAGGGTGGGTTTCAGTCGCGGGCCATGGCCAGCGTGCGTTGTGCCTGCAGCACCACAGGGCGGTCGACCATGCGGCCATCGAGGCGCGCAGCGCCCGGAGAGGCGGCATCGGCTGCAAGCACTCGCTGCGCCCACGCCAATGCTTCTGCCGTGGGTCTCAGCGCGCTGTGAATGGGCTCCACCTGGTTCGGATGGATGCACAGCTTGGCGCCGAAGCCAAGAGCTCGCGCAGAGGCCAGGTCGGCCAGGAGGCGCTTGCGATCCTCCAGCTGGGGCGTGACTCCGGCGACCGGCGCGGGCAGGCCGGCCGCGCGCGAGGCAAGCGCGATGCGGCTGGCCGCGTAGGCGAGACCCGTGGCGTCGCTTTCGATCTCGATGCCCAGGTCCAATGCGAAGTCCAAGGTGCCGAACACCAGGCGCGACACGCCCGCGGCGGCGACCGTGCCGACGCCGGCCACTCCGCGCGCACTTTCGATCAGTGCGAGAACGCTGGCCCCGGGCAGCGCGGCCAGCGTGGCCTCGACCTGCTGTGCAGACTCGGCCTTGGGCAGCAGAAGGCTGCCGGCCCCGACCTTGCGCAGCGCCGCCAGGTCGTCGTCGAACCACGGCGACGCGGCATCGTTGATGCGCACCACTGTGCGCGACCGATCGTCCGCGGAGGCGGTGCGCAACCAGTCTGCGATCGCGTGGCGAGCGAGCGCCTTGTCGTCCGCTGCGACCGCGTCTTCAAGGTCCAGGATGACGGCATCCGCGCCGCTCGCCAGCGCCTTGCCGAAGCGTTCCGGCCGGGTGCCGGGAACGAAGAGGTACGTGCGAGGGATGTCGGAAGGAAGGGACATGTCGCTCACCTCAGACGGCCCTGGAAGCGCGCAACGCATCGATCTCGGCTGCACCGTAGCCCAGCTCCGCCAGGATCGCGTCGGTATGCTGGCCGAGCGCCGGCACGGGGTCCATGCGCGGGCCCACATCCCAGGTGCCGGGCGGCAGCATGGCGGGCAGCGGGCCATTCGGCGAGCCGACTTCGGTCCAACGCCCGCGCGCCTTCAATTGCGGGTGGGCCCAGACGTCGTTCATGGTGTTGACCTGGGCATTGGCGATTTGCGCGAGCTCGAGCCGCTCCACCACCTGCGCTCTGCTCAGGGACGAGAAGGCGTCCACGATGATCCCGCGCAGCGCCTCGCGCTCGGCCACACGCTTGAAGTTCGCGGTGAAGCGAGGGTCGGTCGTCAGCGCCGGTTGCTGCAGCACCTTCTCGCAGAAGCTGGCCCACTCGCGTTCATTCTGGAGGCCCAGCATCACCATGTTGCCGTCGCCCGTGGGAAATGGCCCGTAGGGATAGATCGTTGCATGACTGGCGCCGGTTCGCGGAGGAGGCGCCGCACCTTCGAAGGCGTAGTAGAGCGGATAGCTGGTCCATTCAACGAGCGACTCCAGCATCGAGATGTCGATGCGCTGGCCCTTGCCGGTCTGGCCGCGCTGCAACAGCGCCGCGAGGATGCTGCTGTACGCGTACATGCCTGCGGCGATGTCGGCGATCGACGGACCGGCCTTGCACGGTTCGTCGGGCGTGCCCGTGACCGAGACGAACCCCGCCTCGCTCTGAATGAGAAGGTCGTAGGCCTTCTTGTCGCGGTACGGCCCGGGGTTGACCGGGTCGTCGCCATAGCCCGAGATGTCGCACACGATCAACCCCGGCTTTGCGGCGGACAGCTTTTCATAACCGAGGCCAAGGCGCGCAGCGGCGCCGGGCGCGAGATTCTGTACGACGACATCTGCCTTCTCCATCACCAGGCGTTCCAGAATCGTGGCGGCCTCGGGATGCTTGACGTCGAGCGTCAGGCTTTCCTTGGAGCGGTTGGTCCAGACAAAATGGGACGCCAATCCGTGCACGCGCTCGTCATAGCCTCGGGCGAAATCGCCCGAACCTGGTCGTTCGATCTTGATGACGCGTGCGCCGAGGTCAGCGAGCTGGCGCGTGGCGAAAGGCGCCGCGATCGCGTGCTCGAGCGTGACGACCGTCAGGCCTTTGAGTGGCTGCATGTGTTGCTCTGTCCGAGTGTGGGTGGTTCGATGGAGATCAGCGCAGGACCGCAGTGGCGTCCATCGTGAGCCAGCCTTCGTGGTCGGAGGCCCAGAGCCGGATGGTCTTGCCGTCGGCCTGAGGCTGCCCCTGGAGCTGGAAAGGATGAAGGTCGAAGGTCGGACGCACCGCCTTGAATCGAAAGCTGGCCACATCGGCATGCGGCATCTGGCGCCGAAGGAGATCCATCAGCAGCGTTGCGATCAACGGTCCATGCACGATCAGGCCCGGATAGCCCTCGACCTTGGTGACGTACTGCCTGTCGTAGTGGATGCGGTGGCCATTGAAGGTCAGCGCCGAGTAGCGAAACAGCAGCACGTCGTCCGGCACGATGGAGCGCTTCCATGGGGCTTCCGCGGGCGCGGCTTGTGGCGGCGGGGCGACATCGTTCGGCCCCTGCGCCTCTCGGTAGACGATGTCGTGGAATTCGACGAGCGCCGGGTCGCTGCTGGCGTTGCAACGCACCTCGTGCCTCACCTTCACGAAAACCAGCGTGCCGGTGCGGCCCTCCTTGACGGTCACGTCGTCGATGGTCGAGGTTCGCGCAACCCGGTCACCGACTCGTATCGGCGAGCGGAACTCGAACTGGCTGCCCGCCCACATGCGGCGAGGCAACGGCACCGGAGGAAGAAAGCCGCCGCGCTTGGCGTGCCCGTCGGCGCCGATTTCGGACTGTCGATGCATCGGCAGGAAATACAGCCAGTGCCAAAGGTACGGCAAGGTGGTGCCGGTCTCGACGGGCGTCGAAGGGTGGTCCAGCGTGGCGGTCAACGCGACTACCGGCGTCGGGTTGATGACGTCCTGGATGGTCTCGCTGCGCCCGATCCAGGCGCGAAGTTCTTCAGCTTGCAAGGTCACTCACTTGTCTCCGGTTGGGCTCCTGCTTCTGAGGACCCCTTGCGAACGAGTCTCGCGCGCAGGCCGGACAAAGTGAATTGCAAGATTCAGAACAATTGATGCATCGCACGTATCAATGGCATCGGACCCCGCGGTGGGGTGCCGGATCGGTTCAGGATGCGTCGATCTCGATGGTCTGGCGCAACAACCCGGCTTGCTCGGCACTCGGCCCGACGAAGATGTCGACCTCGCCCGCTTCGAACAAGGGCTGCAGGTCCGGCCCGAGGTAGCCCAGCTCGGCCGCCGGCAGCTCCAGCGTCACCGAGCCGGCTTCGCCAGGCCTCAATCGCAGTTTGGCGTAGCCTTTGAGCTCCAGCAGCGGCCGGGTGACCCGGTTCCGCTTGCCGCGGATGAACAGGAAGACCGTCTCTTCGGCCTCGCGTGCGCCAAGGTTTCGCAGGCTGACGCTGACCGTCAGCAGGTCCTGCTCGCGCACGCGCGGCGGCTCGACCCGGAGCGCGTCATAGCTGAACCGGCCGTAGGTCAAGCCGTGGCCGAAGGCATACAGCGGCGTGTTGTCCACATCGTGGTACTTGCTCGTGTAGTAGTCGGCAGGATTCATCGGCCGTCCGGTGGGGCGCTGGCCGAAGTAGATCGGCACCTGTCCGACGACGCGCGGCCAGCTCATGGGCGTGCGGCCGCTGGGCGATGCCCGGCCCGTGACCACGTCGGCGATCGAGTGGCCGGCCTCGACGCCGAGGAACCACGCAGCCAGCAGCGCATCGGCGTGCTCGGCCAGCCAGGGGACGACGAGCGGACGGCCCGAAAACAGGATCGCGACAACCGGGATGCCGAGCGAACGGGCCCGGGCCACCACGGCTTCTGCCAGCGCCTGCTGCTGCCCGGGAAGCGCGGGCGTGGCGCGGCTCGCCGCTTCGCCGCTCATCGAGGCGCGCTCGCCCAGGCACAGCAGGACCGCGTCGGCGCCGTCGCACAGCTGGGCGGCGGCTTCGATGCCGCTGTCATCGGCGGTGTCGATGGCGACGCCGGGGGCATGGCGTATGTCGGTCTGCGGCAGCGCCGCGCGCAGGCCGGCCAGCACGCTGACGGCGGGCTCGTGTTCGCCGGCGCCCCACCACGGGCCTTTCATCTCGGTGCTTGCGTCGGCCAGCGGCCCGACCACGCACAGCGCCTTCGCCGCCGCGGGCAAGGGCAGGATGTCGCGCTCGTTCTTCAGCAGGACGATGGCCCTGCGCGCGGCGTCGCGCGCCACCG
>DATFFA010000236.1:0-7051 GCA_035250605.1 Variovorax sp.
CACGCGCGGCCAGCCGCCATTCGAGCACGATCGCGCACAGGCTCACGCCGGCGGCGCCGCCAAGCATGCGCAGAAAGTTGATCGCGCTGGACCCCTGCACGATCAGCGGCTTCTCCAGCGGGCGCATTGACCCCAGGTTGAGCGAGGGCAGGATGAAGCCCAGCCCCACCCGTCCGATCACCGCGAAGACCGCCAGCAGCCAGATGGGGCTGTCCAGCTGCAGCACCGGCATCAGCGCGAAGGAGGCGGCCAGCAGCGCCAGGCCGATGCACACGAGCAGCCAGGTCGGTTGCCGGTCGGCCAGCCGGCCCACGCCCGCGATGGTGAGGGCCAGCACCAGCCCGGCCGGCAGCAGGATGGTGCCCACGTGCGAGGCCGACAGGTGCAGCCCGACCTGCATGTAGACCGGCAGCAGGTAGGTCGAGCCGAACAGCGCCGTGCCGTAGATGAAGGCCACCACGCTGCCCATCGCGAACTGCCGATGCCGGAACAGTGCCAGGTTCATCAGCGGCGTGCCGCCGGCCGCCGCGACGCGCCGCTGCCAGGCGATGAAGGCCCCGAAGGCCAGCCCGGCGCCGGCCAGCAGTGCCGCGGCCTGCAGCGGGGTGTCGCCGCGCAGCTGGACCAGGCCGTTCAGCAGGCACAGCGTGCCGACCGTGCCCAGCGCCAGCCCGCACCAGTCCAGCGCCCCGCTGCGCGCGGCGGTGACGCCTCCCGGCGCGGTGACCGGCACGAACTTGTAGGCCAGCCAGATCGAGGCGACGCAGAAGGGCACCACCATGAAGAAGATCGAACGCCAGCCGAACAGGTCGACCAGCACGCCGCCGATGCTGGGGCCCACGGCCGGTGCCAGCACCACGCCCATGCCGAAAATGCCGCTGGCGCGGCCCTGCTCGTGCGGCTCGAAGGCGCGCAGGATGATGATGGCCGGAATCGGCTGCACCACCCCGGCCGCCAGCCCCTCGGCCACACGCGCGGCCAGCACCAGCGGGAAGTGGTTGGCCAGGCCGCCGCTGATGCCGCCCGCCAGCAGCAGCACCATGGTGCCCACGTAGGTGCTGCGGTAGCCGTAGCGCGCCAGCAGCCAGGGCGTGGTGAGCATCGAGACCGTCATCGCCACCATGAAGCCCGAGCTGACCCATTGCGCGCGCTCCTGTCCGAGCGAGAAATGGTGGCTCAAGCCCGGGATCGCCACGTTGACGATGGTGGAGGACATGATCGAGGCCATCACCCCCACCATCACCGAAAAGAGCAGCAGCCAGCGGTAGCGCGGCCCGTAGCGGGCGCTGAGGGAGAGAGTCGGGGGCGTGTCGATCATCGTGGCGCAGCCTGTTCGGGCTGTCCTACAAGGATACGGGCATTGCACGGCCGGGCGCCGCCGCGGCCGCTCCGACAATGGCCCGTCGTTCTTCCGCAGGCCACGCAAAGAGAAGAGAGACATGGAATCCGCCACCGACGACAAGACATCCAACGGCACCGAGGCCGCGCCCACGCTGGCTGCCGAGCTGAAGGCGCCGACGGTCACCCGCGCCTACCAGTGCCAGTGCGGCCGGCCCGTGTTCCTGCGCAACAGCCAGTGCCTGGCCTGCCACACGCCGCTCGGCTACGTGATCGACCACCTGGGCGTGGTGCCGCTCGCACCCGACACGCGCGAGGGCGCCGAGCCCGACACCTTCACCCTCTTCGGCGACCCGGAAGGCAAGGCCTACCGGCGCTGCGCCAACCTGCTGACGCCCGCGGCCTGCAACTGGATGGTGCCGGCGCCGCGCGAGGGCGACGATCCGTCCTTCAACACCGACGGGCTGGTCCCCGGCCTTTGCCTGGCCTGCAGCGTCACGCGCACCATTCCCGACCTCTCGATCGAGAGCAACGGCGAGTTGTGGCGCAAGCTCGAGCTGGCCAAGCGCCGGCTGATTTCGCAGTTGCTGGCGCTCCAGCTGCCTGTGGTGACGCGGCTGGCCGATCCGGTGCATGGCCTGGCCTTCGACTTCCTCGGCAACCTCCCGGGCGGCCCGCACGTGATGACCGGCCACCAGATGGGCGTGATCACCCTCAACGCCGAGGAGGCCGAGGACGCGGTGCGCGAGCGCATCCGCGCCGAGATGCGCGAGCCGTACCGTACCCTGGTGGGCCATTTCCGCCACGAGATCGGCCACTATTACTGGGACCTGCTGGTCCAGCCCACGCATTGGCTCGAGCCCTTCCGCGAGCTCTTCGGCGACGAGCGTGCCGACTACGCGGCGGCGCTGCAGGCGCATTACGAGAGCGGCCCGCCGCCCGACTGGGCCAACCGCTTCGTCACCAGCTACGCGAGCTCACATCCGTGGGAGGACTGGGCCGAGACCTGGGCCCATTACCTGCACATGGCCGACACCGCGGATACCGCGATGAGCTTCGGCGTCGATGCGCAAAACGTGGAGCTCACCAGCGACCTGTTCGAGCCCTCGGACCTGTGGCAGCCCGAGCATCCGAAGGCCGCCGAGTTCCTCGACTTTCTCAACGGCTGGGTGCGGCTGACCAACGTGCTCAACGAGCTGTCGCGCAGCATGGGCCAGCCCGACTACTACCCCTTCGTGCTGCCGCGCGTGGCGGTGGGAAAGCTGCAGTTCATCCACGAGGTGATTTCGGAGCAGCGCGCCGGCTGCGAGCCATAGGGCCATGGACTTGCTTCCTCTCCCTCGGGGAGAGGGCGGGGGTGAGGGCATCGGGCGTTCGATGAAGCGGTGCGCCCGAGCGAAGGCCCGGTACCCTCACCCCAACCCTCTCCCGGAGGCAGAGGGAGTCGAAGCGGGCTCCGGCGCAACAGCATCAACAGCGCAGCGCGCGCAAATACAGGCCCGGCCTCGCGCCTCTGCGGGTATGCGGGCGAGCGCCTGCGCGCTGACGCCGGCCTGCATGCACCAGCAGGGCCCCTGCGCCTGGCCGGACTCGCGTTCGAGCTCGATCGCGCAGCGATTGGCTTCGCCGCACAGCGGGCAGCGCGCGGCATCGAGGCCCGGCTTCACGCCCGTCACTTCGCGATCTCGAAGGCCGGCAGCTTCTTTTCGACCGAATGGTTCTGCAGGGTCACGTACACCGGCAGCCCATCGCGGTAGGCGGGATAGTCCTCCCCCTGGATCAGCGGCAGCAGATACGCACGCCCCTTGTCGCTGATGCCGTAGCCGTCGGGCGAGATGTAGTCGCGCGGCATGAACTTCTCGGCATTGGCCACCCGGTCGAGCGGCGCGCTGCCGATGCGGTAGGCATAGGGGCTGTCGGACGTGCGCTCGATGGTGGGCATCACCGAGTTCTTGCCTTCGAGCGCGAGCTCCACGGCGCGCTGCCCCAGCTCGTAGGCCTGCCGCGCGTCGGTGGCCGAGGCGATGTGGCGCGCCGAGCGTTGCAGGTAGTCGGCCACCGCCCAGTGGAACTTGTAGCCCAGCGCCTCCTTCACCATCTGCGCCACCACCGGCGCCGCACCGCCGAGCTGCGCGTGGCCGAAGGCATCCTTGCTGCCCTGCTCGGCCAGGAAGCTGCCGTCGGCGTGGTGCGCGCCTTCCGACACCACCACCGTGCAGTAGCCATGGTGCTTGACCAGCGCATCGACCCGCGCCAGGAAGGCCGGCTGGTCGAACGGGATCTCGGGGAACAGGATCACGACCGGGATGCCGTGGTCCGCCGCCAGCCCGCCGGCCGCCGCGATCCAGCCCGCATGGCGGCCCATCACTTCCAGCACGAAGACCTTGGTCGAGGTCGCGGCCATCGAGCGCACGTCCAGCGAGGCCTCGAGCGTGGACACCGCCACGTACTTCGCGACGGAGCCGAAGCCGGGGCAGCAGTCGGTCAGCGGCAGGTCGTTGTCGATGGTCTTGGGCACATGGATGGCCTGCAGCGCGTAGCCCATGGCCTGCGACAGCTGGCTCACCTTGAAGCAGGTGTCGGCCGAATCGCCGCCGCCGTTGTAGAAGAAGTAGCCGATGCCGTGCGCCTTGAAGACCTCGATCAGCCGCTCGTACTCGCGGCGGTTCTTCTCCAGCGACTTGAGCTTGTAGCGGCAGGAGCCGAAAGCGCCCGCGGGCGTGGTGCGCAGCGCCGCGATGGCCTCGGCCGATTCGAGGCCGGTGTCGATCAGGTCCTCGGCCAGCGCGCCGAGGATGCCGTTGCGCCCGGCATAGACGGTGCCGATGCGGTCGGCGTGCCGGCGCGCGGTCTCGATCACGCCGGCCGCCGAGGCATTGATCACCGACGTGACGCCGCCGGACTGTGCATAGAAGGCATTGAGGGTAGGCATGCGGGCATTCTCCCGCAGGCCTCCGCCGGATGCCAGCGCTTCAGCGCCCCGGCAGCCCCATGGCCCGCGTGATCACCTCTTTCATGATTTCGTTGGTGCCGCCATAGATGCGCTGCACCCGCGCATCGGCATAGGCGCGCGTCACCGGGTACTCCCACATGAAGCCGTAACCGCCGTGCAGCTGCACGCACTCGTCCATCACCTTGCACTGCAGGTCGGTGGTCCAGTACTTGGCCATGCTGGCGGTGGCGGTATCCAGCTTCTGCTGCATCAGCAGCTCGATGCACTTGTCGACGAAGACCTGCGCCACCTGCACCTCGGTCTGCAGCTCGGCCAGCGTGTAGCGCGTGTTCTGGTAGGCCCCCACGGGCTGGCCGAAGACCTTCCGGTCCTTCACGTAGGCGACGGTGTGGTCGATCGCCGCCTGCGAGGCCGCCACCGCGCTGATCGCGATCTGCAGCCGCTCCCAGGGCAGCTGTTCCATCAAGCAGACGAAGCCGCGGTTCTCCTGCGCTTCGCCGCCGAGCAGGGCGTCGGGCGGCAGGTGGACGTCGTTGAAGAAGAGCTCGGAAGTGTCCTGCGCCTTCAGGCCCAGCTTCTTCAGCCGCTGGCCCTTGTCGAAGCCCGGCATGCCGCGCTCCACCAGGAACAGGCTGGTGCCCTTGGCGCCGCCTTCGGGGTCGGTCTTGGCGACCACGATCACCAGGTCCGCATGCCAGCCGTTGGTGATGAAGGTCTTGCTGCCCGAGAGCCGCCAGCTGCCGTCGGGCTGCTTGATCGCGGCGGTGCGCACGGCCTGCAGGTCGCTGCCGGCGCCGGGCTCGCTCATCGCGATGGCGCCCACCATCTCGCCGCTCGCCAGCTTCGGCAGGTAGTTCTTCTTCTGCGCCTCGGTGCCGTAGTGCAGGATGTACGGCGCCACGATCTCGCTGTGCAGACCGAAGCCGACGCCGGTGAAGCCCCGCGCCCACAGCTCCTCGAACTGGATCACCGAATAGAGCAGGTCGGCGCCCGCGCCGCCGTGTTCCTCGGGCAGCGACATGCACAGAAAGCCGTTCTCGCCGGCCTTGTTCCAGAGCGCCCGGTCGACGTAGCCGTGCGCCTCCCAGTCCTCGTGGAAGGGCGCGATCTCCTTGTCCATGAAGCGGCGGAAGCTGTCGCGAAAGGCCTCGTGGTCGGGCGTGAAGAGGGTGCGTTCGATCATGCCTGTCTCCCCGGAAAATTCGGCGCGCGCTTCTGCAGGAAGGCGGCGACGCCCTCGGCGAAGCTGGGTCGGTTCAGCAGCTCGCGCTGGCGCTCGCTTTCGTAGTGCAGCTGCTCGGGCAGGGTGTGGCGCGCCGACGCCTCGAAGGCGCGGCGCGCCTCGATGACCGCGTGCGCGGGCAGGCGCGCCAGGCGCTGCGCGAGCTGCTGCGCCTCGAGCAGCAGCGCATCGTCTTCGACGCAGGCCCAGATCAGCCCCCACTGCGCCGCGCGTTCGGCGCCCAGGCGCTCGTCGAGCAGGCTCATGCCCATGGCGCGCGCCGGGCCCACCAGCCGCGGAATGATCCAGGTGCAGCCCAGGTCCGGGACGATGCCGAGCTTCGGCAGGAACGACAGGTAGAAGTAGGCGCTCTTCGCCGCGATCGTCACGTCGCCGGCCAGCGCGAGGCCCACGCCGGCGCCCGCGGCGGCGCCGTTGACCGCGCACACCACCGGCACCGGCAGCGCGCGCAGCGCCTCGATCAGCGGGTTGCTCACCGACTGCATCCATTTCGCCGTCTGGTCGCCCAGCGTCTCGTCGGCTTCGGGCGGGCGCATCGCACTCAGGTCCGCGCCGACGCAGAAGGCCTTGCCGGCGCCGGTGAGCACCACCGCACGCACGCCGCGGTCCTCGCGCACGCGGGCAAGCGCGGCGCGCAGCTCGTGCTGCAGGTCGAGCGCGATGGGGTTCAGCTTGGCCGGCAGGTTCAGCGTCAGCGTCGCCACGCCGTCCTTGGCTTCCCAGAGAACGGCCGCCATCAGAGCCGCTCCACGATCGTCACGTTGGCCATGCCGCCGCCTTCGCACATGGTCTGCAGCCCGTAGCGCTTGCCGCGCTGCTCCAGCGCATGGATCAGCGTGGTCATGAGCTTGGTGCCCGAGGCGCCCAGCGGATGGCCCAGCGCGATCGCGCCGCCGTTCACGTTGAGCCGGGCCGGGTCGGCGCCCAGCACCTGCAGCCAGGCGATGGGCACCGGCGCGAAGGCTTCGTTGACCTCGTAGAGATCGATGTCGTCGATCTTCAGGCCGGCTTTCTGCAAAGCGCGCCGGGTGGCGGGGATCGGTGCTTCTAGCATGATCACCGGGTCGTGGCCCAGCACGCTCATGTGGTGAATGCGCGCGAGCGGCCTCACGCCCAGCGCCTTCAGACCGCGCTCGTTGACCACCAGCACGCCGCTGGCGCCGTCGCAGATCTGGCTGGCCGTGGCGGCGGTGCAGCGCCCGCCCTCGGCGATCAGCTTCACGCCGGCGATGCCCTCCAGCGTGACGTCGAAGCGGATGCCTTCGTCCACGGCATGCATCTCGCCCGCGGCGCTGCCGTCGGCAAGCCGCACTTCGACCGGCAGGATCTCGCCGGCGAACGCGCCCTCGCGGGTCGCGGCGATCGCCCGCCGGTGGGTCTCGAAGGCGTAGCGGTCCAGCGCCTCTTTCGGAATGCCGTAGTTCTTCGCGATCATCTCGGCGCCGGTGAACTGGCTGAACTCCACGCCCGGGTAGCGGCGCTGCATGGCCGGGCTGGTGTAGCTGCCCAGGCCGGCC
>DATFFA010000237.1:0-9067 GCA_035250605.1 Variovorax sp.
TCACGCTCGCGCAGTGGCGCCAGGTGCTGGCCGCGGCCGGCGGCGCCGGGGGCCTTTCGGGCGCCGGCAGCGCGGCACCGCTCAAGCTGATCGCCGCCAGCGAGGCCGGCAGTGCAGGCAGCACGGTGCGCATGGTGCCCATCGACGAGGTCCTGTACTTCGAGGCCGCCGACAAGTACGTGCGCGTGCTCACCGCCACCCGCGAGTACCTGATCCGCACCCCCCTCAAGCAACTGCTGCCGCAGCTCGACGCGGGCGTGTTCTGGCAGGTGCATCGCGCCACGGTGGTGCGCAGCGACGCCATCGAATCGGTGCACCGCGACGAGGCTGGCAAACAGCAGCTCACGCTGCGCGGGCGGACCGAGAAAATTCCGGTCAGCCGCCTCTACGCCCACCTCTTCAAGGCGATGTAGACGCCCGTGAAGGATGGCCCCCACTCCTCCACGTCGTGGGGTCGCTGCGTCCCGAAGGCGCGTTTTTCATGTTGGGGGCGGCCCGGCATGAAAAAACCGGCCCAGGGCCGGTTTTTTCATGTGACAGCAGGCAAATCGTGGCTGTCTGCGCTCAACGCCAGTGGCGATGGCCGTGGCCGTGACCGTAGCCGTGGCCGTGGCCGTGGCCGTGATGGCGGTAGTAGCCGCGCGGCGGGCCGTAGTACACGGGCGGCGGTGCGTAATACACGGGGGCCGGACGGTAGTACACCGGCGGCGGCGGGGCGTAGTAGACCGGGGCGGCCGGACGGTAGTACACGGGCGGCGGCGGTGCGTAATACACCGGAGGAGCAGCGACGCCGACGGCCACGCCGGGAGCGCTGATGCCGACCGACCAGCTCACGTCGCCGCGAGCATTCGCCGAAGCGGCAGTGAACAAGGCGCCCGCTGCGACAACGCCGGCGGCAGCCCATTTGAAGAAGGTGGATCGGGTGAGGCTCATGGTGTGGATCTCCTTGTTGAGGGGGACGCATGCGTCCATGTGCCTATTGAACGCAGCAAATGTCAACCCGGTTCACACTGCACAGTGAAGAACGTTTCCAAACGTAACTCCACCGAAGCGCCACCTAGAATGAAGAGATGACTTCCGCTGCCGATCAAGATACCTCCAGACCCAGCAATTTCCTGCGCCACGTCATCGAAAACGACCTCCAACAGGGCAATTACGCAGGCCGCCGCTGGGGCGGCTCCCCCGGCGACGCCGCGCACCACGCGCAGGGCATGCAGGACCCGGCCCGCGTGCGGCTGCGCTTTCCACCGGAGCCCAACGGCTACCTGCACATCGGCCACGCCAAGAGCATCTGGCTCAACTTCGAGCTGGCCCGCGAATACGGCGGCGTGTGCCACCTGCGCTTCGACGACACCAACCCCGAGAAGGAGGAGCAGGAATACGTCGACGCCATCCGCGACGCCGTGAAGTGGCTGGGCTACGACTGCAGCCTGGCCGACGACCCGGCCCGGCCCGGCCAGCCCAGCGAGCACGTCTACTTCGCCAGCAACTACTTCGATTTCATGTACCGCGCGGCCGAGCACCTCATCGGCGCCGGCCTGGCCTACGTCGACGAGCAGAGCGCCGAGCAGATCCGCGCCACCCGCGGCGACTTCAACACGCCCGGCACCGACAGCCCCTTCCGCAGCCGCACGCCCGACGAGAACCTCGCGCGCTTTCGCGCCATGCGGGACGGCCAGCTGCCCGACGGCGCCGCCGTGCTGCGCGCGAAGATCGACATGGCCAGCCCCAACATCAACATGCGCGACCCGGCGCTCTACCGCATCCGCCGCGCGACCCACCACAACACCGGCGACACCTGGTGCATCTACCCGATGTACACCTTCGCCCACCCCATCGAAGACGCGCTGGAGCAGATCACCCACAGCATCTGCACGCTCGAGTTCGAGGACCAACGCCCCTTCTACGACTGGCTGCTGGACCGCCTGGCCGAGGGCGGCCTGATCGCCTCGCCGCATCCGCGCCAGTACGAGTTCGCGCGGCTCAACGTGACCCACGTGATCACCAGCAAGCGCCGCCTGCGCCAGCTGGTCGAGGAGGGCCATGTCGACGGCTGGGACGACCCGCGCATGCCCACGCTGGCCGGCCTTCGCCGCCGCGGCTACACGCCCGAGGCGCTGAAGCTCTTCTGCGAGCGCTCCGGCGTCACCAAGTCGGGCGGCTGGATAGCCTACGCCAGCCTGGAAGCCGCCTTACGCGACACGCTGGACCCGGTGGCCCCGCGCGCGATGGCCGTGCTCGACCCGGTCCGGCTGGTGATCACGAACTGGGACGCGCTGATGGGCGCCGGTTTCCTCGACGAATGCACGGCGCCCGTGCATCCGCACCACCCGGAAATGGGCAAGCGCAGCTTCAAGCTGGGCCGCGAGGTCTGGATCGAGCGCACCGACTACGAGGACGTGCAGCCCAAGGGCTTCTTCCGCCTGTTCCCGGGCAACAAGGTGCGCCTCAAGTACGGCCATGTCATCGAATGCACGGGCGGCACGCGCGACGCGGACGGCAAGCTCACCGAGGTGCAGGCCAAGCTGGTGCCCGACACCAAGAGCGGCACGCCGGGGGCGGACGCGATCAAGGTCAAGGGCAACATCACCTGGGTGGCGGCGGCCGATGCCGTGCCGGTGGAGGTCAGGCTCTACGAGCGCCTGTTCGCGGCGGCGCAGCCCGGTGCCGGCGAAGTGCAGGACGAGCTGAACCCGAGCAGCCTGGTGGTGGCGCAGGCCTATGCGGAGCCGGCACTGGCCCAGGCCACGGCAGGCCAGGCCTTCCAGTTCGAGCGGCACGGCTACTTCGTGCCGGACAGCCGCCAGGCTGCAGGCGCCGGATTGGTGTTCAACCGCGCGGCCGGAATGAAGGACAGCTGGGGCAAGTGATGGAGCTGCGGCGGCTACAACGGCCGCGTCAGATACACCCCTTCCCGCCCCACGATCGGCACCCTCGCCGGCATCAGCACCGTGCAGTCCTCGCACGGCGCACGGATCTCCTCCTCGCCATCGACCGCGATCAGCTCGTCCCTGGCGAACACCTCGAAGCCGAGCAGCGGCCGCACGAAGCGGAAATCGGGCGTCTTGACCATGTGCGTCTCCAGCAGCTCGAAGCGCCGCTGCGGCCCCGGCACCGGCGCATCGGCTTCGCGCTCGACCAGGCCGAAATGAGCCAGGAAGTCGAAAGTCACCGCCACCGCCGTATCCGCCGTCGCCTGCAAGAAATGCTGCCCGCACTCGGCCACCAGCGCCGCGCCGGCCGGCCCTTCGTCTTCGCCGTGGCGGCCGTGCTGGATCAGCGGCGTGCCCGAGCCCAGGCCCTTGGGCATCACCAGGTGCACCGACGGGCGCCCGATCGCCAGGGCCACCGCCGCGTTGCGCGCGAAGGCCGGGTAGACCCAGAAGGGCACCACGTCCTGGCTGGTGGAGTGCAAATCGAGGATGTGGTCGGCCGCGGCCACCACCGGCCGCAGTTCGCGGGCACGCCGCAGCTCGGGGCTGTCCTCGGGCCCCTCCAGCCACTCGTCGGACCAGATGCGGTTGAGGTTGTGCACCAGCTGCCGGTTCTCGAAGGGCTTCTCCGCGTCGAAGGCGTTGTAGGCCTCCACATGGGCGAAGCTCACGGTGAGCGTGCCGATCCTCGGGCGCACGCCCTCGTCGAGCAGGCGCGTCGCGGCCACCATGCCGCAGATCTCGTTGCCATGGGTCAACGCGTTGATCAGCACGTGCGGGCCCGGCTTGCCGGATTCGAAGCGGTGCACGTAGTCGACGCCGGTGTTGCCCTGGCGGTAAGCCGAGAGATCGCCCTGGACGACTTCGAGGCGCGGGGAGGTCGGGGGCATGGCAAAGTGACGCTGCGGCCGGTGGATGCGAGGCCTTTAGTTTGCTACAGCTGCGCCGACAGGGACCTCCCATTTGCCTCGTAGACTCGCGACCCACAAACAAAATTATTTCGAGCCCCCTTTCGAGCCCCCTCCCCTCATGCCCCTGACTGCCGACATGCGACGGTCGATCGACCAGATTCGCGACTATCTCTTTGGTGGCGGCTACCCGGATCCCGTCGGCAACACCGAACAGCTCTGCTTCCTGTTCTTCTTCTATCTGGTCCAGGGCATCGACGCCGAAGCCGGCGCGCGCGCCCGGGCACTCGACGTCCCGTTCCGCAGCCTGTTCGACGGCGAATGGGAGCTGCGCAACCCGGCCAACGCGCAGGCGCCGGCCGTGCGCGAAGGCGTGCTGCCGATGACCGTGCTGCACACCGGCCAGCCTTGCATCCCACGCAACCGCTTCCGCTGGTCGTGGTGGTCCGAGGCGCTGTCGGGCGAGGTGCTGGTGCGCTTCGTGCGCGACGAGGTCTTCCCGTTCTTCGCCGAGATCGGCGAGGCCTCGGCCCACGATTTCATGCGCGGCGCGCGCCTGGGCATCGACGAGCCGACGGTGCTGACGCAGGTCGTCCGCCTGGTCGGCGACCTGCGCCTGGACCAGGCCGATGCCGACACCAAAGGCGACCTGTTCGAGCACGTGCTGCGCCAGATGAAGCAGGCCGGCGAGCTGGGCCAGTTCCGCACGCCGCGCCACGTGATCCGCGCCATCGTCGAGATGATCGACCCGCAGGTGGGCGAGACCGTCTACGACCCGGCCGCCGGCACCGCGGGCTTCCTGGTGGCGGCCTACAACCACATGCGGCTCGCGCACTCCTCGCCGGAAAGCATCGTGGAAGCCGAGCTCGAGGGCAAGACGCACCGCCGCGGGCTGGGCGACCAGCTCACGCAAGCGCAGCTCGCCACCCTGCAGCGCGGCAGCTTCTTCGGCAACGACGTCGATCCGAAGATGGTGCGGCTGGCCACCATGAACCTCACGCTGCGCGGCCTGGGCCACGTGCGCATCCTGCAGCGCAACGTGCTCACGACTCACCTCGACGAAAAGGTCAAGAAGCGGCTGGGCCTGCCCGCCGAAGGCTTCCACGTCGTGCTCGCGAATCCGCCCTTCTCCGGCCGCATCGACAAGGATCGCATCGTCGACGCGCTGAGGCTCGGCAGCACCAGTGCCACCGAGCTGCTGTTCCTCAAGTACATGCTCGACAGCCTGCGTCCGGACGGCCGGGCCGCCGTGGTGGTGCCCGAGGGCGTGCTTTTCGGCGCCACGCTGGCGCACCGCGAGTTGCGCAGCCAGCTGATCAACCAGCATCGCGTCGAGGCCGTGATGAGCCTGCCCGGGGGCGTGTTCCAGCCCTACTCGGGCGTGAAGACCTCGGTGCTTTTCTTCCGCCGCGGCGGCCGCACGCAGCGTGTGCAGTTCCTGCACGTGGAGGACGACGGCTACCGGCTCGACGCCAACCACGACACGCCCATCGAGTCCGACGACCTGCCCGCGCTGGCCCAGGCCTTCATCGGCCGCGAGGCGGCCTGGGCCCGCTGGCAGGCGCGCGACCCCGAGGCCGAGTGGCGCGAGAAATGGTGGTTCGCCGACGCCGAGGCGCTGCGCGCAAACGACTTCAGCCTCTCGGCCAGCCGCTACCGGCCGATGAGTGCCTCCCAGATACAGCACCAGGATCCGCGCGAACTCCTGGACGAGCTGGCCGCGATCGAGTCCGAGATCGGGAAGGAAATAGAGACGCTGCGCGCACTGTTTGCGGAGTTTGACCGATGAGTGATGTCCTGCCCCCCGATGACGCGGTCGCCGCAAGCGAAGGCGAAGTTGCTCCCGTGAGCACCGCGCATCTGCCCGTGGATGTTCGCATCGTAGAGCGCATGCTGGAGCGTTTTCCGGTGGCCCCGCCGGCGCGCATGGCCACGCTGGGCGAAGTCTGCGAGATCAATCCCAGGCTGCCGAAGGACCACGGCCTGCGGGACGACAGCGAGGTGGCCTTCGTGCCGATGGCCGCGGTGAACGAGATCAGCGCCGACATCGCCCGGCGCCTGACGCGGCCCTTCGGCGAGGTAAGAAGGGGCTACACCCCCTTCGCCGAGGGCGACGTACTGTTCGCGAAGATCTCGCCCTGCATGGAGAACGGCAAGGTGGCCGTCGCGCGCGACCTGGCCGGCGGCCTCGGCTTCGGCTCCACCGAGTTCCACGTACTGCGCGCCCGCGAGGCCGTGCTGCCCGAGTGGGTCTACTACTTCCTGCGCCAGAAGCGCTTCCGCAACGCGGCGCGGCGCAGCCTCACCGGCACCGCCGGCCAGCAGCGCGTGCCGGCCGCGCACATGGCCGGCGCTGCCATTCCGGTGCCCGAGCTGGACCATCAGCACCGCGTGGTCGAGATCCTCGCCTGTTCCGACAGCCTGGTGCGCCTGCTGCGCCGGGCGCGTGCGCTCACCGAAAAGGTGGCACCGGCAACGCTGGCCGAGATGTTCGGCGACCCCGAGAGCAATCCGATGGGCTGGCCGGTGGCGAAGCTGGGCGAGCTGCTCGAGGGCATCGACAGCGGCAAGAGCCCCCGCTGCCACGATCGGCCGAAGACCGAAAACGAATGGGGCGTGCTGCGGCTGAGCGCGCTGAAGAATGCGCTCTACGACGAGTCCGACCACAAGACCCTGCCCCAGACCGAAGTGCCGGACACGCGCAGCGAGGTGCGGGCCGGCGACCTGCTGATCAGCCGCAAGAACACGATGGAACTGGTCGGCACGCCGGCCTACGTGTGGGAGACCCGCGGCCGCATCTTGCTGCCCGACCTGATCTTCCGGCTGCGCCTGCGCCCGGACGCAGGCGTGCATCCGCTCTACCTGTGGGCGATGCTGCGCGCGCCGCGCGTGCGAAGGGGCTTGCAGCTGCTGGCCAGCGGGACCGCCGCCTCCATGCCCAACATTTCCAAGGAGCGGCTGCGCACGCTGCGGGTGATGGTGCCGCCGGCGGAGCTTCAGGAGTCCTTTGCGCAGCGGGTGGCCGGGCTGCATGCGGTCGCGCAGCAGCAGGACGCCGCGCTGATCCGCGCGAAAGCCGCCTTCGAGGCGCTGCTGGCGCGAGCTTTCGAATCGTAGCCGCGCCCCACTCGGTCTAGAGAAGCCGGGTGTAGGCCACGATTTCAGGCGCGCCGGCCAGGAGCGGGCCCGCCGCGGCGATTGCCGCACCGACATGCAGGCTCTGCATGTGCGCCTCGGCATCGGCCTTGTCTTTCCACTGCTCGACGGTCTGGAAGATGTGCGGGGCCCCGGTCTGCTGGAACAGCTCGTAGCCCATGCAGCCGGCGTGTTGCCGCGACTTGGACGCCAGGTCGACGAGGATGCCCTTTGCAAGATCGGCAACCTCCGGTTTGACGATGATGCGTGCGAGGACGTAGTGCATGGGAGGCTCCGCCTGGAATTGTTCTTAGGCGCATCTTGACCCGGCGCCGCGGCCACGTGGCCCGGAGTTTCCCGGTGCGATCGCCTCAGATGCGGCTCGGGTTCAGAGGCACGAGTGCATAACGCGTGCCACGCCCCTGTCCGCTTCGCTCCAGCAGGCCGTCGCCGGCAAGCTGCGTGAGCTCCCGATAGGCAGTCGCACGCGACACGCCGGTGATCGCCGTGTATTTCTCGGTGCTCATGCCGCCGGCAAATCGAGACAGGCCCGCTCGACGCCCCGCGAACTGATCTGGAGCAACTCGCCCTCGATCTGCGCTGTGGCCACGGCCTCCAACCAATTGCGCTTCACGTTTGAAGCGCAATTCCACGATTTTCGCTTCACGGCGTTCACTCCCGCCTAGCCAGCGGCGTCCGGCGGCGCCTCCTCGCGACCGGATGCGCGCTTCTTCCCTCGCCCTCGCGCCTCCTTCTTCGCCTGCCGCTGCGCATCCAGCAACTGCCCCGCTGCGAGCCATTGCCCGAACTCCTGCGGCGTCTCCAGCGTGATGCGCCCCAGGCTGCCGCTGCGGAATTCGTTCATCACGATCTCGGCCGCCTTCTGCAGGTTCACGCGGCCCTTGCCCAGCAGGGCGCCGCGCTGGCGGCCGATGGCCTCGAGCATCTCCTCGTCGCCGAGGCCGGCGACCGCATCGAGCTTGAAGCGGGCCTCGAGCAGCGTCGCGTAGTGCCGCTTCAGATATCCCAGCAGTTCCAGCGCCACCAGCTCTTCGTCGAAGGCATTGCGGCCGATGGCGCCGCTGGCCGCCAGGTTGTAGCCGCTCTGCGCCACGATGATGCGCGGCCACAGCATGCCGGGCGTGTCCCAGAGGTAGAAGCCGTCGGCCAGCACGATGCGCTGCTCCAGCTTGGTGACGCCGGCCTCGTCGCCGGTCTTGGCCTTTCGGGTGCCGACCAGCGTGTTGATCAGCGTGGACTTGCCGACGTTGGGAATGCCGCAGATCAGCACCCGCATCGGCTTGGCCATGCTGCCGCGCTGAGGCGCCAGCTGGCGGCAAGCCTCGATCAGCTGGCGTGCCGGCGCTGTCTGGCTGGCATCGAGGCCGATGGCGCGGGTGGCCGGTTGCGCGTTGTAGTGGGCCAGCCAGAGCGCGGTGCGCGCGGGGTCGGCCAGGTCCTGCTTGTTGAGCACCTTGAGGCCCGGCTTGTGGCCGGTCAGCTCGGCCAGCATCGGATTGGCGCTGGAGCCGGGCAGGCGCGCATCGAGCAGCTCGATGACCACGTCGATCTCGGCAATGCGCTCGGCGATGGCCTTCCGGGTCAGGTGCATGTGGCCGGGGAACCACTGGATGGCCATCGGGGACTTCTTTCTTGCTCGGGGATCGGGGAGAGCCGGCGATTGTCGCCGCTCGCCTGCGCTCAGGTCCGCAGCGCGTCGCGATAGCGCCGGCTGCACGGAATGCGGGTGCCGTCCTGCATCAGCAGGCGCGCATCGCCGCCGTCCAGCGGCTCGATCTCGGCGACGCGGTCCAGGTTGGCCGCATAGCTGCGATGCACGCGGGCATAGCGCGCCGGGTCGAGCTGCGCGAGGAAGTCGGTCAGGGTGGCGCGCAGCAGGTAGTCGTGGCCCTTGACCCGCAGGCCGACGTAGTTGCCCTGGGCCTGCAGCCAGTCGATGTCGCTGGCGGCAATCAGGAATTCGCGCCGCAGCTTGCGCACCAGGAAGCGCTCGGGGCGTGCGGTCGGCGCGGCTGCCTGATGGGCTTGGGCGGGCTCGGCCGGCGCTGCTGCCGCCGCCTCGGGCGGGTC
>DATFFA010000238.1:0-34847 GCA_035250605.1 Variovorax sp.
GGCCCAGGTGGGCCAGGCTGCCGGCGCCGAAGACCACGCGCTGGGGCTGGCTGGTGTAAACGAAGGAGGAGGTGGAGCGCATGGCGGCGATGGTAGGCCGAAGCCCTCGCGAGCCGCCAGGGCACGCAGCCTGCCTTTGCGCAAAACAGTTTTCCGCTGGAGCCCTTGTCCGCGTTCGCGTGTCGGTCCCATAGTCGCCGGCTGCGATTCCAAGGAGACCCCGCATGCGCAACCTCGACGAAGACACCATCACCCAGGCCGTTCTGGCGCGGCACACCGGCGCCCCCGATGCCCGGCTGCGCGAGATCATGACCAGCCTGGTCCAGCACCTGCACGCCTTCGCGCGCGATGTCCGGCTCACCGAGGCCGAGTGGTTCGAGGGCATCCGCTTCCTGACCGAGGCGGGTCACATCACCGACGACAAGCGCCAGGAGTTCATCCTGCTGTCCGATACGCTCGGCTTGTCGATGCTGGTCACGGCGCTCAACAACCGCAAGCCGCGCGAGTGCACCGAGGCCACCGTGTTCGGGCCCTTCCACGTCGAGGGCTCGCCCGAGTACCCGCTGGGCGCCGACGTGGCCAACGGTGCGCGCGGCGAGCCCTGCTACGTGCACGGCCGCGTGCTGGCGCCGGACGGCAGCCCGGTGCCGAACGCCGAGCTGCAGGTCTGGCAGGCCGATGCCGACGGCCTCTACGACGTGCAGTACAAGGGAGAGCACGAGCACCGGGCCCGCGGCACGCTGCATGCCGATGCCGAGGGGCGCTTCCACTTCAAGTCGATCCGGGCCGAAGCCTATCAGATCCCGCACGACGGGCCGGTGGGCCGCATGCTGGACGCCTTGGGGCGCCATCCCTGGCGGCCGGCGCACCTGCATTTCATGATCACGGCGCCGGGCTTCCAGCGGCTGATCACGCATGTGTTCCGCAACGGCGACCCGTACCTGGACTCCGACGCCGTGTTCGGCGTTCGCCGTTCGCTGATTGCCGACTGGGTCGAGCATCCGCCCGGCCGCACGCCGGACGGTGGCACGTGCGAGGTGCCGTTCTACACGCTGGATTTCGACTTCGTGCTCGCCCGGTCGGCCTGACGGGCGGCCGCTGCCTTCATTGCAAGAGGGCGCATTCCCTGAGGTCCGCGGGCCCCAGCACGATGGGCTTGGAAGGCGCTGCCCGGTAGCGCTCGAGCGCCTTGGCCTCGATGCAGTCGAAGTAGGCCTCGCAGGTGGTGGTCAGGTCGGGGTCCTCGCCCGGGCTGTCGCAAAGGCCGCGCAGCGCGGCTTCGGAGACGTGGGCCATGATGCGGGGGCCGTCGAGGCCGTCGGGGTAGATGGCGAACCGAACGGTTTTCGTCTCGGCGCAATGGATCGCTTCGCAGATCATTTTGTTCTCTTGTCAGAGCCTCTCTTTTTTCGCGTCGCAATTTGACGCTGACGCGCCGGCGGCGCGGCGCGGCATACTTCGCGAGCCGAGGAAAGACGGCGCCTACAGAGACACATTCCCCATGTACGATCCTTTCGAGCTCCAGCGCTTCGTCGATGCGCAAGACCCCGTGATCGACGAGGTCCGCGGCGAGCTGCGCGCAGGCCGCAAGCGCAGCCACTGGATGTGGTTCGTGTTCCCCCAGCTGGCGGGCCTGGGCCACAGCGCGATGGCGCAGCGCTACGCCATCGCCTCGCTCGCCGAGGCCCGCGCGTACCTGGCCCATCCGCGCCTCGGGCCGCGGCTGCGCGAGTGCAGCGCGCTGGTGCTTGCGGTCGAAGGCCGCGGCGTCCACCAGATCTTCGGCGCGCCCGACGATGTCAAGTTCTGGTCGTCCATGACCCTGTTCGACAGAGCCGACCCATCCGATCCGGTCTTCCGCGACTGCTTGAACAAGTACTTCGGCGGCCGCCCCGATCGCGGGACGCTGTCTGGGCTCGAATCCGGCGATGGGGGCTGAACGCGCTATGTGCCTCGGCAGCTTGGGCAGGAGGATCGGCTGCTTCGCCGCGCTGGCGCTGGCGTTGTGGCTGGCCGGCTGCGCGGGCTTGCCGAAGGAGGTGGAGCGCCCGCCCTCGTATGCGATCGCCGGCATCGCGAATACGACGCTCGGCCGCCTGGCCGTGGCCGGTGCACCGGATGCGCAGCAAAGCGGCTTCCGGCTGCTGCCCATGCCGGCTTACTCGATGCATGCTCGCCTCGAGCTGGCACGGCGGGCGCAGCGCAGCATCGACATCCAGTACTACCTGGTGCAGAACGACGAGACCGGCCGCTACCTGCTGCGCACGCTGCGCGATGCGGCCGAGCGCGGCGTGCGCGTTCGCGTGCTGATCGACGATCTCTACACCGCAGGTGCCGACACGCTGCTGGCCGGCCTTGCGGCCCATCCGAACGTGCAGGTGCGCATCTTCAATCCCTTTCCGGCCGGGCGCGAGCGGCTGCTCACGCGGCTGGGCGCCTCGCTGCTGGACATCGACCGCATCCACCGCCGCATGCACAACAAGCTCTTCGTCGCCGACAACGCGATGGCGGTGGTGGGCGGGCGCAACATCGCCAACGAATACTTCATGCGCAATGCGGGCTCCAACTTCATCGACATCGACACCCTGGTGACGGCTGCCGTGGTGCCGCGGCTGTCCTCGCTGTTCGACCTGTACTGGAACAGCCCCTTCGTCTATCCGATCGAGTCGCTGGCGCAGGTGCAAGGCACGCCGGCGCAGCTGCGCCAGCGCTTCGAGGAGATGACCTGGGACGCCGCCATCTGGGCGCCGCAGACACCGATCGAGCGCGACCTGTTGGGCTACCAGGCGCTCGCCGAAGACCTGGACGCGGGCGAGCTCTCGCTGATCTGGGCGCGAGCGGAGGCCTATGCCGACATGCCGCACAAGGCGCTGGGCCCGCCCGAAGAACGCCCGCGCGTGACCGCCGATGCGCCCGAAGGCGTGCTCTTCAACGTCCGGCGCTATGTGCGCGCCGCCGAGCGCGAGGCGCTGGTGACCACGCCCTACCTCATCCCGGGACGCGGCGGCATGGAGTCCGTACGCCAGCTGCGCAAGCGAGGCGTGCGCTTCACGCTGGTGACCAACTCGCTGGCCGCCACCGACGAGTCGCTGGTGCACCTGGGCTACCGCCGCTACCGGCCCGAGCTGGTGCGCCTCGGCGTGGACCTTTACGAGCTGAGTCCCAAGCGCGTCGAGCAGACGCGGCGCTTCGGCATCTTCGGCTCGGCCAGCGGGCGGCTGCATGGCAAGGCGGCCGTGGTCGACGGCAAGGTGGTGTTCATCGGCTCGTTGAACTTCGATCCGCGCTCGGACCTGCACAACACCGAGCTGGGCCTGTTCATCCACAGCCCGCAGATCGCGGCGCAGCTCACCAGCCTCGTCGGCTTCATCACCATGGATGCGGCCTACCGCGTGCGCCTCGGGCCGCGCGGGGATGTCGAATGGGTGAGCCCGTCTGAAAACGGCGGGCCCGACGTGGTGCAGCACACCGAGCCCGAGACCGATTTCGGCTCGCGCCTGAAGCTGGAGCTGCTCGCGCCGCTGGTACCGGAGAGCCTGCTGTAGCTCGGTGCATCAAGGCACCAAGGCATCAGCGCATCGGGGATCAGCGCAGCTGGCCGTTGAGGTACGGCTCGGGGTCGACCGCGACGCCCTGCTTGCGCAGCTCGAAATGCAGCTTGACGCGGTCGGCGCCGCTGTTGCCCATCTCGGCGATCTTCTGACCCTGGCGCACGACCTCTTTTTCCTTCACGAGGATCTGCTGCGCGTGCGCGTAGGCGCTGAGGAAGGTGTCGTTGTGCTTCACGATCACCATGTTGCCGTAGCCGCGAAGCTCGCTGCCGACATAGACGACGCGGCCATCGGCCGCAGCGAGGATCGCGTCGCCCGGGTTGCCCGCGATGTCCATGCCCTTGTTGTTCCTGCCGTCGAAGCGCGACAGCGTGGGTCCCGCCGCCGGCCGGATGAAGGCGGCCGGCGCGGGCGGTGGTGGCTTGACGGTGGGCGCAGGACCGGGAGGAAACGGCCGCTGCGGCGGGAGAGGCGTGGTGCTGCAGGCCACCAGGCCGGCAGCCGCGACGACCAAGAGGCCGGCACGGAGAACGTAAGTCTTGGATTGCATGGCGCTTTTTCGAACCTATTTTGCGGCGGTGGTTCCCGCTCGTGCGTAGGACCGCGGCGGTTTTTCCTGGCTGAATGGCCGCGCTGTGCTCGCGCCGCGCCGCTCGCGCGATGCAGGCGCGCTCATCTATTTCAGCGGGATCGGCATCGCGCGATCGATGGGCACCGCGGTGATGCTGTTCTTGGGCGAACCCTCGACCAGGCGATCGGAGTAGGTCAGGTAGACCAGCGTGTTGCGCGACGCGTCCACCATGCGCACCACGCGCAGGCGCTTGAAGAGAATGGAGAGCCGCTCGCTGTAGACCTCTTCGCGCTTGGGCAGCGGCTGGTTCACGCGCACCGGTCCGACCTGGCGGCAGGCGATGGAGGCCTCGGCCTTGTCCTCGGCCAGTCCGAAGGCGCCGGAGATGCCGCCGGTCCTGGCGCGCGAGACGTAGCAGGTCACGCCGCCGACCTTGGGGTCGTCGTAGGCCTCGACCACGATCTTGTGGTCCGGGCCGATCAGCTTGAAGGCGGTATCGACTTCGCCTATTTGCTCGGCCTGCGCCTGCGCGGACAGGAGCAGGGCACAGCAAAGTGTCGCGCGCAGGTGCTTCATGCGATGTCGAGCGTGTGGACGCGGTCGAAGCTGCCGCGCCGCCGGTCCTCGAAGTAATGGGTGAGCGCCTCACGCACGGTGCGGAAGGCGATCTCGTCCCAGGGGATTTCATCCTCGGTGAAGAGGCGGGCCTCGATGGTCTCGTGGCCGGGGTCGAACTTGTCGCTCAGAAGGCGCGCCCGATAGAACAGGTGCACCTGGCCCACGCGTACCACGCTCATCACTGCGAACAGGCCTTCCATCACGTACTCGGCGCCGGCCTCCTCGTCGGTCTCGCGCGCCGCGCCCTGCGCGGTGGTCTCGTTGAGTTCCATGAAGCCGGCCGGCAGCGTCCATTTGCCCCAGCGCGGCTCGATGTTGCGCTTGCACAGCAGCACCCGGTCGCCCAGCACGGGGATGGTGCCGACCACGTTGAGCGGGTTCTCGTAATGCACCGTATGGCAGGCCGGGCAGACGGCGCGCTCGCGCGTGTCGCCGTCGTCGGGGATGCGGTAGACCACGGCGGTGCCGCAGTTCTTGCAGTGCTTGATGGGGACGCGCAGGAGCATCGGGCGTGGGCCGGCGGGTTGGTTCAGACCACCTTGACGGTGAGCGAGGGCAGGCCGGCAACCTGGCCGACGAGAGTGTCGCCGGCCACCACCGCGGCCACGCCCTCGGGGGTGCCGGTGAAGATCAGGTCACCCGGCTGCAGCTCCCAGGCGGCCGAGAGGTGCTCGATGGTCTCGGCCATGTTCCAGATCAGCTTGCTCACGTTGCTGCGCTGGCGGTCCTGGCCGTTGACCTGCAGCGAGATCTCGGCGTGCTCGATGTCGCCGGCCTGCGCCGCCGGCACGATCGGGCCGGTGGGCGCGCTCTGCTCGAAGCTCTTTCCGATGTCCCAGGGGCGGCCCTGCTTCTTCATGTCGCCCTGCAGGTCGCGGCGCGTCATGTCCAGGCCCACCGCGTAGCCGAAGACGTGCTTCATCGCATCGGCGGCCTTGATGTTCTTGCCGCCGGTGCCGATCGCCGCGACCAGCTCGATCTCGTGGTGCAGGTTCTTGGTGAGGGTGGGGTAGGCCATGGTGCCGGTCGTCCCGGCCTCGACCACCACCACGGCATCGGCCGGCTTCATGAAGAAGAAGGGCGGCTCGCGGCCGGTGAAACCCATTTCCTTGGCGTGCTCTTCGTAGTTGCGGCCGACGCAGTAGATGCGGTGCACGGGGAAGCGGGCAGCCTGACCGACCACGGGCAGGGACACCGTTGCCGGCGGGGCGAAGACGTATTCGGAGGCCATGGCGCAGAAAGTCCTTTCGAGCGAAAGCGGCAGTTTGCCAGAGCCGGGGATGGTTCGCCCCTTCCCGATCGGGCTGAGCCTGGCGAAGGGTCGGAGCCTTGCGGCGGCCCTTCGACAGGCTCAGGGGGAACGGGGAGGAGGGCTCGCGGCGGCCCTTCGACAGGCTCAGGGGGAACGGGCAGGGGGTTCGCGGCGGCCCTTCGACAGGCTCAGGGCGAACGGGGAAGGGGGCTTGCGCCGGCCCTTCGACAGCTCAGGGGGAACGGTCAGGGGGGCTCGCGCCGGCCCTTCGACAAGCTCAGGGCGAACGGGGAGGGGTCTTGCGCCGGCGCTTCGACAAGCTCGGGGCGAACGGGGAGGGACAGTGAGCGCCGTCAACGGCAGCGCTATGCTCGGGGCCATGATGAAGCTCTACAACTACTTCCGTTCTTCCGCTTCGTTCCGGGTCCGAATCGCGCTCAACCTCAAGGGCCTGGACTACGACTATCTTCCGGTGCACATCGCCCGCGGCGAGCACAAGACGGGGTCCTTCTCGGCCATCTCGCCCGACATGCTGGTGCCGTTGCTGGAAGACGAGGGCGAGCGCTTCACGCAGTCGATGGCGATCATCGAGTACCTGGACGAGATCCACCCCGAGCCCGCGCTGCTGCCGCACGACCCCGTGGGCCGTGCCCATGTGCGGGCGCTGGCGCAGACGGTCGCCTGCGAGATCCACCCGCTCAACAACCTCCGCGTGCTCAAGTACCTGGTGCGCGAACTCAAGCTCGGTGACGACGCCAAGAACGCCTGGTACCGCCACTGGGTGCGCGAGGGCATGCTGGCCTTCGAGCGCCAGCTCGCGCTGCGCCCGGCCAGCCTCTACTGCTGGGGCGACACCCCCACGCTGGCCGACTGCTGCCTGGTGCCGCAGGTCTTCAACGGCCAACGCTTCGACTGCGACTTCAGCGGCCTGCCGCGCACCATGGCCGCCTTCGAAGCCTGCATGCAGCTCGACGCCTTCCAGCGCGCCCAGCCGTCGCGCTGCCCCGACGCGGAGCCATGAGCCGATGGGCCGAGGCGAATAGCACCGCAGCCGAAGGCGGAGGTATGTCACTGAATATGCTGACGGCCCAGGGGCTGGTGCCCGACTGGCCGGCGCCGCCTGGGGTGCATGCGCTGTGCACCACGCGCGAAGGTGGGGTCTCCGGGGGTGCCTGGCGAAGCCTCAACCTCGGCGATCACGTCGGCGACGCGCCGGCGGACGTGGCGGCCAACCGTGCGCTGCTGCGCGATGCGATCGGTGCGCGGCCGGTGTTCCTGCAGCAGGTGCATGGCGCCCGGCTGCTCGCGCTGCAAGCCGACACGCCCGACGGCGGCACGGCCGACGCCTGCACCACCACGACGAGCGGCATCGCCTGCACCATCATGGTCGCCGACTGCCTGCCGGTGCTCTTCACCGATGGCCGCGGCCGCCGCGTGGCCGCTACCCATGCCGGCTGGCGCGGCCTGGCCGCCGGCGTGCTGGAGGCGGCCGTCGACGCCTTCGCGCCCGAGGCCGGGCCAGAGGAACTCATGGCCTGGCTCGGCCCCTGCATCGGGCCCGAGGCCTTCGAAGTCGGGGACGAGGTCCGGGCGGCCTTCGAAGCGGCCGCGCCGCAAGCTGCTGCCCGGTGCTTCAAGCCCGGCCCGGCGCCGGGCAAATGGCTGGCGGATCTTGCGGGCCTCGCGCGCCAGCGCCTGCAAGCGGCGGGCCTCGTGCAGCTTTACGGCAACGACGGCAATGCCGCCTGGTGCACCGTGAACAACCCGTTACGCTTTTTCTCGCACCGGCGGGACCGCGTCAGCGGCCGCTTCGCTGCCTGCATCTGGCGCGCCTGAGGAAGGCGCCGCCGCTCGGATGGCGGCCTCGCGCTCGGCCGTCTCGCGTGCGCGGATGGCCTTGCGGCGCGCAGGTGTGCCCATCAGGTAAACCACCAGTGCCACCGGCGCCAAGCCATAGAGTAGAAAGGTGAAGACCGCACCGAGCACCGTGCCGTTGGTGTTGGTGGCCTCGGCGACCGCCATCATGAGGGCGACATACAGCCAGGCGATGACGACGAGATGCATAGGCGAGGTTTTCAGGAAGGTATAACGGGCTTTGGCTGGCCGGGCCCTGCCGGATGCAGCATACTCAAAAGCCGATACGACAAGGCGAGGAACCAGGAGACGACATGAAACAAGAACAACAGGCCGCGGCCGATGCCACTTTTGCGCCCTTTCAACAGGCGCTGACGCAGGGTTGGGAGAAGGCGCTGGAGGCCTTCCAATCGCTCGGCAAGGCCCCCCAGCCGGACATGCCCTGGGAAATGCCCCGTTTCTCCTTCTCCGCCTCCAGGCTCCAGGAACTGCAGCGGCACTACATCGAAGAGGCCACCGAGCTGTGGCGCCAGGACGTGGCGGCACGCACCCAAGGCGACAGGCGCTTCGCGGCCGAAGCCTGGGGCAGCAATCCGGTGGCGGCCTTCTCGGCGGCGATCTACCTGCTCAACACCCGCACCCTGCTCGGCATGGCCGAAGCGGTCGAGGGCGATGCCAAGACCCGCGCCCGCCTGCGCTTCGCGGTCGAGCAATGGGTGGCCGCCTCGTCGCCCAGCAACTACCTGGCCTTCAATGCGGATGCGCAGAAGAAGGCGATCGAAAGCCAGGGCGAGAGCATCGCCAAGGGCATCCAGAACCTGCTGAAGGACGTGCAGCAGGGCCACCTCAGCATGACCGACGAAAGCGCCTTCGAGGTCGGCCGCAACGTGGCCACCACCGAGGGCGCCGTGGTGTTCGAAAACGACCTGTTCCAGTTGCTCGAATACAAGCCGCTGACGGCCAAGGTCTACGAGCGGCCGCTGCTGCTGGTGCCGCCTTGCATCAACAAGTTCTACATCCTCGACCTGCAGCCCGAGAACTCGCTGATCCGCTATGCGGTCGAGCAGGGCCACCGCACCTTCGTGGTGAGCTGGCGCAATCCCGATGCCTCGATGAGCCAGTACACCTGGGACGACTACATCGAGGACGCCGCGATCAAGGCGATCCAGGTCACCCGCGAGATCACCGGCCAGGACAAGAAGGGCGGCCAGATCGACACGCTGGGCTTCTGCGTCGGCGGCACCATCCTGTCGACCGCGCTGGCCGTGCTGGCGGCACGCGGCGAGCAGCCCGCATCCTCCGTCACGCTGCTCACCACGCTGCTGGACTTCGAGGACACCGGCATTCTCGACATCTTCATCGACGAGGGCTTCGTGCGCTTCCGCGAGATGCAGATGAACGCGGGCGGCCTGCTGCCCGGCAGCGAGCTGGCGTCCACCTTCAGCTTTCTGCGGCCCAACGACCTCGTGTGGAACTACGTGGTGGGCAACTATCTCAAGGGCGAGACCCCGCCGCCCTTCGACCTGTTGTACTGGAACAGCGACGCCACCAACCTGCCCGGCCCGATGTACTGCTGGTACCTGCGCAACACCTACCACGAGAACAAGCTGGCCGTGCCCGGCGCGCTCACCGTGGCCGGCGAGCAGGTCGACCTGGGCCGCATCGAGGCGCCGGTCTACATCTACGGCTCGCGCGAGGACCACATCGTGCCCATCGGCGGCGCCTATGCGTCGACGCAGCTGCTCAAGGGCAAAAAGCGCTTCGTCATGGGGGCGTCGGGCCACATCGCCGGCGTGATCAACCCGCCGGCCAAGAAGAAGCGCAGCCACTGGATTCGTGCCGACGGCAAGCTGCCGAAGACCCAGGCCGAATGGCTGGCCGGTGCCACCGAGCACCCCGGCAGCTGGTGGACCGACTGGTCCAACTGGCTCAAGACGCACGCGGGCAAGCAGATCCCTGCCCCGAAGTCCTACGGCAAGGGCAGCGCCTACAAGGCGATCGAGCCCGCACCGGGCCGCTATGTCAAGGCGCGAGCCTGACCTTCATCTCACCCTTTTTGTTCAAGCCTCGGAGAGCACACACCATGGAAGACATCGTCATCGTTTCGGCCGCACGCACGGCCGTGGGCAAGTTCGGCGGATCGCTGGCCAACATCGCGGCCACGGAGCTCGGCTCGATCGTGATCAAGGAAGTGCTCGAGCGCGCCAAGATCGGCAGCGACCAGGTCGGCGAAGTCATCATGGGCCAGGTGCTCACTGCGGGCAGCGGCCAGAACCCGGCGCGCCAGGCGCTGCTGAAGAGCGGCATCGCCAAGGAAACGCCGGCGCTCACCATCAACGCCGTCTGCGGCTCGGGCCTGAAGGCCGTGATGCTGGCCGCGCAGGCCGTGGCCACCGGCGACAGCGAGATCGTGGTGGCGGGCGGGCAGGAGAGCATGAGCCTCGCGCCGCACGTGCTGCCCAACTCGCGCAACGGCCAGCGCATGGGCGACTGGAAGCTGGTCGACTCGATGATCGTCGACGGCCTGTGGGACGTGTACAACCAGTACCACATGGGCATCACGGCCGAGAACGTGGCCAAGAAGTACGACATCAGCCGCAGCGCGCAGGACGAGCTCGCGCTCGCCAGCCAGACCAAGGCCGCCGCCGCACAGGACGCCGGCAAGTTCAAGGACGAAATCGTCGCCGTCAACATCCCGCAGCGCAAGGGCGATCCGGTCGTCTTCAACCAGGACGAATTCATCAACCGCAAGACCAGCGCCGAAGGCCTGGCCGGCCTGCGTCCTGCGTTCGACAAGGCCGGCGGCGTGACCGCGGGCAACGCCTCGGGCCTCAACGACGGCGCTGCCGCCGTGCTGGTGATGACTGCCAAGAAGGCGGCCGCCCTGGGCCTGAAGCCGCTGGGCCGCATCGCCAGCTACGCCAGCACCGGCCTCGACCCGGCCTTCATGGGCATGGGTCCGGTTCCGGCTTCGCAGAAGGCGCTGCAGCGCGCCGGCTGGAAGCCGCAGGACCTCGACGTGCTCGAGATCAACGAGGCCTTCGCCGCCCAGGCCTGTGCCGTCAACCGCGAAATGGGCTGGGACATCAACAAGGTCAACGTGAACGGCGGCGCCATCGCCATCGGCCACCCGATCGGCGCCTCGGGCTGCCGCATTCTGGTGACCCTGCTGCACGAGATGCAGCGCCAGAACGCCAAGAAGGGGATTGCCTCGCTGTGCATCGGCGGCGGCATGGGTGTTGCGCTCACGATCGAGCGCTGACCCGTCCTGTTCCTTGCAAAAGCGCCGCGTTCATCCGCGGCGCTTTTTTTTGGCGCTCAGCCTCGTCCCGCAGGCACCGCTCGCTCCGCGTAGTGCGCGCACAGCGTATCGACCAGCGCCTGCGCATAGCTCGGCAGCGCGGCGCGGTCGCGCACCAGCAGGAAGCGCTCGCGCACGGACCATGGGTCGCTGAGCTCGATCAGCGCCAGCTTCATGCTCTCGAGGTTGCGGCGCGCGGCCGACTCCGGCACCACGCCGATGCCCACGCCGCTGCCGATCATGCGGCACATGGCGTCGAAGCTGCCGAGCTGGATGCGCAGCTTCTGGCTTTTGCCCAGGCTCTCGGTGATCTGCGCGAGGAAGGCCTGCAGCGTGCTGCCGGGCTGCATGCCCACCGCGTCCTCGTCCAGCGTCTCGGCGAATGCGATGCGCCGGCGCCGCGCGAAGCGGTGCTTGCGCGAAGTCACGAGCACCAGCCGGTCGGTGCTGAAGTGGATCGCCTCCAGGCCCAGCGTGTCGATGAGGCCGGCGACGATGCCGATGTCGGCGCGGCCGTCGAGCACGCCGTGCGGGATCTGTGCGTTCGGTTTCTCCTGAAGGTCGATGTTGATGCGCGGATGGCGCGCCAGGAAGCCGGGCAGGATCTCCGGCAGGAAGTCGCTCACCGCGGTGGTGTTGGCGAACACGCGCAGATGGCCGCGCAGCCCGCCGCCGTATTCCTTGAGCTCCGCGCCGAGCTGGCCGGCCTGGTGCAGCACCAGGCGCGCGTGGTGGAGGAAGGCCTCGCCCGGCGGCAGCAGGCGCACGCCGCGCGCCTCGCGGGCCAGCAGCGCGAGCCCCGCTTGCGTCTCCAGCGCCTTGATGCGGGCGCTCGCCGCGGCCAGCGACAGGTGCTGGCGCTCGGCCGCGCGCGTGAGGCTGCCCAGCTCGGCGGCGGCGACGAAAAGGCGCAGATCGGTCAGGTCGAATTGCATGGCAGCAGCATCCTAGCAATCCTTCGGAATTTCTGAAGGCTCGATCTCGAAATCGCAGATTGCGCGCGGGCCGGGCCGCAGCCACCATGCAGGGAAGGGCGCGGCGAGAGCGCCGCTTGCATCGGAAGCACCTGGCGACATGACCCCACACACGACCCCTTCTCCTGCCCTCGACGCCGCGGCACTGGCCGGACTGCAAGCCTGGCAGGGACGCAGCGAGACGCTGGCCGATCAGATCACCGCCGCGCCGGTGCGCGCGCTCGCCGCCACGCTGGACCGCGACGATCCCGCGCCGCAGCCGGGCACGCAGCTGCCCGAGCTTTGGCACTGGCTCTATTTCCTGCCGCATCACCGGCAGTCCGAGATCGGCCCCGATGGCCATGCGAAGCGCGGCGGCTTCCTGCCGCCGGTGCCGCTCCCGCGCCGCATGTGGGCCGGCGGACGCCTCAACTGGGAAGCAGGCAACCCGCTGGTGGTGGGCGATGCGGTGGAGCGGACATCGACCATCGCCTCCGTCTCGCACAAGACCGGGCGCAGCGGGGAGCTGGTCTTCGTGCTGGTGCGGCACGAAATCCGCAACGCACGCGGCCTGGCGCTGACCGAGGAGCACGACATCGTGTACCGCGCCGCGCCGGCACCCGGGGAAGCCCCTGCAGCCCCCACGCCGGCGCCCGCGGGCGCGGCCTTCAGCCGAGAGCTCACGCCCGACGACGTGCTGCTGTTCCGTTATTCGGCGCTCACCTTCAACGGCCACCGCATCCACTACGACCGCCGCTACGTGACCGAAGTCGAAGGCTATCCGGGGCTGATCGTGCATGGCCCCTTGATCGCCACGCTGCTGGTCGACTTGTTGCGGCGCGAGCACCCCGAAGCTTCGCTCGCGCGCTTCGAGTTTCGCGCGCTGCGGCCGGTCTTCGACGGCGCGCAACTGCGCGTTCACGGCCGGCCCGAGGCCGACAAGCGCTTCAGCCTCTGGGCCGAGGACGCCGGTGGCAGGCTCGCCATGCAGGCCAGCGCCATCCTCGCCTGAAGCACGCATGAAGCTGGGTGCACACACCGAATCCATCCTTCGTTCGCCGCGATGCAGCGAGAAGGACATCTGCGCATTGCGCGCAACGAAAGCGATCTGAAATGGCCCCCCAGACATCACCCACCGAAACCCTCGCGCGCTTCGCGGCCGGCCTTCGCTTCGGCGATATCCCGGCGCCGGTCGTGCATCGTGCCGAGGACCTGCTGGTCGACTGGTTCGGCTCGGCCATCGCGGGGCATGGCGCGCGGCCGGTCGAGACCATCGCCGCCTTCGCGCGCGAGATGGGGCCCGCGGCCGGGGCCAGCGAAGTGCTGGTGGGCCGCACGCGCAGCAGCCCTTACTTCGCGGCGCTGGTCAACGCCGCGGCCTCGCACGTGGCCGAGCAGGACGACGTGCACAACGGATCGGTCTTCCATCCGGCGACGGTGGTGTTCCCGGTCGCGCTGGCGCTGGCGCAGGCGCTGGGCGCGAGCGGCGAGCGCTTGCTGGCGGCGGCGGTCGCCGGCTACGAGGTCGGCATCCGCGTGGGCGAATTCCTCGGGCGCTCGCACTACAAGGTGTTCCACACCACCGGCACCGCCGGGACGCTCGCGGCAGCCGCCACCGCCGGGCATCTGCTGGGCCTCGATGCGGCGCGCATGCAGCATGCCTTCGGCTCGGCCGGCACGCAGGCGGCGGGCCTGTGGGAGTTCCTGCGCACCGCGGCCGATTCCAAGCAACTGCACACGGCGCATGCGGCCGCCGCCGGGCTGATGGCTGCGACGCTGGCGCGCGACGGCTTCACCGGGGCGCAGCAGATCCTCGAGGGTCCGCAAGGCCTGGCCGCGGGCATGTCGCAGGACGCCGATCCGCAGCGCCTGGTCGACGGCCTGGGCACGCGCTGGGCGCTGGCGGAAACTTCCTTCAAATACCACGCCTCCTGCCGCCACACGCACCCGGCCGCCGATGCGCTGCTGTTGGTGATGCGTGAGCACGGCCTGGGCGCGGAGCAACTGGAACTGGTGACCACGCATGTGCATCAGGGCGCGATCGACGTGCTGGGGCCGGTGGTCGATCCGGCCACGGTGCACCAGTCGAAGTTCTCGATGGGCACGGTGCTCGCGCTGGCGGCGCGCTTCGGCCAGGCCGGCCTCGCCGAGTTCGACGCGCACTTCCGAGATGCCGAGACGCAGGCCCTGCGCGATCGCGTGCAGATGGAGCTCGACGCCGAGGTGGATGCGGCCTATCCCAAGCGCTGGATCGGCAAGGTCACGGTACGCACCCGCGACGGCCGCGTGCTGCAGGGCCGCGTCGACGAGCCCAAGGGCGATCCCGGCAACACGCTCACCCGCGAGGAGATCGAGGCCAAGGCCCTGCGTCTCGCCGCCTTCAGCGGCGGTGCGAGCGAGGCGGAGATGCACGCGGCCCTGGAGCGGCTCTGGCACGTGGCGCGTGCGCCCGCGGTCGGCATGCTGCTGAAGGCCGAGGCGAATGGCGCCGGAGCCGAAGGCGAAGGTCTCCGGTAAGCCGCTGGATTTGAAGATGCCGTGGCGCGCCATCGCGAAGCGTCGGCGCGCGAGTCAACGTATCAAGGAGACAACAGACATGAAGATGAAGACCAAGGTTCTGAGTTGGGCCTCGATGCTCGCCGCATCGCTGGCCGTGCAATGGCCTGCGGCGGCCCAGTCGGCCTGGCCCGAGAAGCCCGTCACGCTGGTCGTGCCCTATTCGGCCGGCGGCCCGACCGACGTGGTGGCACGCATGCTCGCGATTCCCATGGGAAAGTCGCTGGGCCAGACCGTGGTGGTCGAGAACACGGTGGGCGCCGGCGGCACCATTGCGCCTGCGCGCGTCGCCAGGGCGCAGCCCAACGGCTACACCATCCTGATCCACCACATGGGCATGGCCACGGCGCCGGCGCTCTACAAGAAACTGCCCTACGACCCGCTCAAGGACTTCGAGTACGTCGGCCAGGTGATGGACGTGCCGATGACGTTGCTGTCGCGCAAGGACTTCCCGGCCGGCAACTTCCAGGAGCTGCTGCGCTACGTCAAGGCCAACAAGGACAAGGTCTCGCTGGCCAATGCCGGGGTGGGCGCGGTGTCGCAGCTGTGCGGGCTGCTGCTCACGAGCCAGATCGGCGTCGAGCTGACGACCGTGCCCTACAAGGGGGCGGGCCCGGCGCTCAACGACCTGATGGGCGGGCAGGTGGACCTGCTGTGCGATCAGACCACGCAGACCGCGCCGGTCATCAAGGAAGGCAGCCGGGTCAAGGTCTTCGGCGTGACCACGCCCAGGCGGCTTTCGAGCATGCCCGACATCCCCACGCTGGACGAGCAGGGCCTCAAGGGCTTCGACGTGCGCGTCTGGCACGGCATCTACGCGCCCAAGGGCACGCCGGCGGCGGTCACGCAGAAGCTCAACGTGGCGCTGCGGGCGGCGCTGCAGGACGAGACGGTCAAGCAGCGGCTGGCCGACCTGAGCTCCGAGATCGTTCCCATGGACAAGGTGACGCCCGAGGCGCTGCGCAGTCACCTCGCGGCCGAGGTCGCCCGGTGGGGCAAGGTGATTCGCGCGGCGGGCGTGCAGGCGGAGTAGCCCCGCACACGCCGAGGGGCCTCAGTCGCCGAACTCGATCAGCACCGGCTGGTGGTCCGAGGCTTGCGTCCGGAGGTCGACCTCCATGCGCCTCACGCGCGGCGCCAGGGCGTTGCTGACGAACACGAAGTCGAAAGCGGCGGGCGCCTTGCCGTAGGTCTTGTCGAACAGCTTGAAGGTGGGGTCGTGAGGCCGCTCGGGATGCGCCAGCGGCCAGGCGTCCTGCAGCCGCTGGTCGGGCGCCCCGCCGGCCGGCAGCGAGGGGGCCGTGAAAGGCTCCTGGATCTCGGCATGGGCCGGCTCGCTGGCCTCCATGTTGAAGTCGCCGCAGAGGATCGCCTGCTGCGTGTGGGGCTTGGGCTGGAAAGGCGAGTTGTCGAACTCCGCGGCCGGCGGCGCGGCCGCCTGCTCGCAGGCCTCGATGTGCAGGGCACGCAGAGTCTGGGCCTGCGCCCGGCGCTGTACCGACGAGTAGTACTCGAGGTGCGTGGTCATGACGCGCACGGTGCCCAGCTCGGCGCTGCTGAGCGTCACGACCGTGCACATGCGCGGCATGGTGCTCACGGTCGGATCGGGCGGCCAGGGCAGGGGATGGTGCCGGACCAGCGACACCGGGAGGCGGGTGGCGATCAGGTTGCCGAAGCGCTGCCGGCGGCCCTCGCGGTCGAATTCCTCGACCGCCGCACCGAAGAAGAGCCGGAAGCCCGGCAGCAGCGCCTGCAGCTCGGCCGGCTGATCGCCGGGCGCGCCGGGCATGCCGTCGTAGCCCGACGCGATTTCCTGCAGGCACAGCACGTCGAAGTCATCCATCGCGCGCGCGCCCTCGACGATACGTTTGGTACTCACTTGGCCGTCGAGGCCGCGGCACCATTGCGTGTTCCACGTCACGAGTTTCATCGGATGCCTGCCTTCCTTGATCTCGAACTCGGTATATGAGCCCGGCTTGTGACACCCCGTTGCATTGAGGGGTCAGTGTTTTCCTGAGCCGGGAGCCGTGAGAAACTTCGCTACAGTGAATCGCGCCTCTTCAGGCGCGTCAACATCGAGGGAAAAATCATGAGCAAAAGAGTTGCATACGTCACCGGCGGCATGGGAGGCATCGGTACGGCGATCTGCCAGCGCCTGCACAAGGACGGCTTCACGGTGATCGCAGGCTGCGGCCCCACGCGCGATCACGCCAAGTGGCTGGCGGAGCAGAAGGCGCTGGGCTACGAGTTCCACGCCTCGGTCGGCAACGTCGGCGACTGGGAGTCCACGGTGGAGGCATTCACCAAGTCCAAGGCCGAGCACGGCAGCATCGACGTGCTGGTCAACAACGCCGGCATCACGCGCGACCGCATGTTCCTCAAGATGACGCCCGAGGACTGGAGCGCGGTGATCGAGACCAATCTCAACAGCATGTTCAACGTCACCAAGCAGGTGGTGGGCGACATGGTCGAGAAGGGCTGGGGCCGCATCATCAACATCAGCTCGGTCAACGGTGCCAAGGGGCAGGCCGGCCAGACCAACTACTCGGCCGCCAAGGCCGGCATGCACGGCTTCACGATGGCGCTGGCGCAGGAGCTGGCCGCCAAGGGCGTGACGGTGAACACCGTGAGCCCGGGCTACATCGGCACCGACATGGTCCGCGCCATCCGCCAGGAAGTGCTCGACAAGATCGTGGCCACCATTCCCGTCAAGCGGCTGGGCGAACCCAGCGAGATCGCTTCGATCATCGCCTGGCTAGCGACGGACGAGGGCGGCTACTCGACCGGGGCTGACTTCTCGGTCAACGGCGGCCTGCACATGCACTGAGCGCGTTACGGCGCCCGTCCAAAAAAGACCCGCACGGCGGGTCTTTTTTCTTGGCGGCATGCGCACCGTGAAGATGGCGGGGCATTGGGACGCCTGGCGCCGCGCTCTTGCACAATGCACGGCGATGCCCCACAGCGTTTCCCTCATCAACACCGTCGCGGCCGGCCTCGGCCTGGCGCTGCTGTTGGGCTTCCTGGCGGTGCGGCTGCGCCTGCCGGCGCTGGTGGGTTACCTGCTCGCGGGCGTGATCCTCGGCCCTTTCACGCCGGGCTTCGTGGCCGACGCGAGCATCGCCGCGCAGCTGGCAGAGATCGGCGTGATGCTGTTGATGTTCGGCGTCGGGCTGCATTTCTCGCTCGATGACCTGCTTGCGGTGCGCAAGATCGCGCTGCCCGGTGCGCTGGTGCAGATCGTGGTTGCCACGCTGCTGGGCGCGGCGCTGGCGAGCTGGTGGGGCTGGAGCCCCGGCGGCGCGCTGGTCTTCGGGCTGGCGCTTTCGGTGGCGAGCACCGTGGTGCTGCTGCGCGCGCTCGAAAGCCTGGGGCTGCTCGATTCGTTCACTGGCCGCATCGCCGTGGGCTGGCTGGTCGTGGAAGACCTCGCGATGGTGCTGGTGCTGGTGCTGCTGCCGCCGCTGGCCGAAGCGCTCGGTGGCGGCGCGGCGCGCGCGGATGCGGCGCCGCTCTGGCAGACACTGGGGCTCACGCTGCTGCAGGTCGGCGGCTTCGTGGTCCTGATGCTGGTGGTGGGACGCCGCGTTTTCCCGTGGCTTCTCTGGCAGGTCACGCGCACCGGCTCGCGCGAGCTGTTCACGCTGTGCGTGGTGGCCGCTGCGGTGAGCATTGCCTTCGCCTCGGCGGCGCTCTTCGGCGTGTCCTTCGCGCTCGGCGCTTTCTTCGCCGGCATGGTGATGCGCGAGTCCGAGTTCAGCCACCGCGCGGCGCAGGAATCATTGCCGCTGCGCGACGCCTTCGCAGTGCTGTTCTTCGTCTCCGTCGGCATGCTGTTCAACCCCGCAGTGCTCATCGAGCGGCCGTTGCAGGTGCTGGCCGTCGTCATGGTGATCGTGGTGGGCAAGTCGGTTGCGGCCTGCGTCCTGGTGCTGCTGCTTCGCTATCCCCTGGGTACGGCGCTGACGGTGAGCGCGAGCCTGGCGCAGATCGGCGAGTTCTCTTTCATCCTGGCGGCGCTGGGGGCTTCGCTGGGCTTGTTGCCGGAGGAGGGCCAGAGCCTGCTGCTGGCGGGGGCGCTGATCTCCATCGCAACCAACCCCCTGTTGTTCAGCCTGATCGTGCCGCTGCAGAGATGGCTGCACGCGCATTCGCGCCTCGCGCGCGGGCTGGCCCAGCGCGAGGATCCGCTGGCCGAGTTGCCGCTGAGCACCGAGGAGAAATACCTGTCGCGCCAAGTGGTGCTGGTCGGCTATGGCCGTGTCGGCCGCCGCATCGCGGCGGAACTGATGGCCCACGACCTTCCGTTCGTGGTGGCGGAGCAGAACCGCGAACTGGTCGAGAAGCTGCGGGGCGAAGGCAAGGCGGCGGTGTGGGGCGATGCGGCCGATCCGGCGGTGCTGATCCAGGCGCACATCGCGCGGGCGCGCGTGCTGGTGGTCGCCACCGCCGATGCGATCAACGTGCGGCAGATGATCGAGGCGGCGCGCACCCTCAATCCGGCGATCCAGACGGTCATTCGCAGTCATAACGAGGACGAGGCGCGCCTGCTGACGCAGGAGGTCGCCGCCACCGTCTTCCTGGGCGAGCAGGAGCTGGCGCAATCGATGGCGCGCGCGGTGCTCAGCCGCGCCGCTGCGCCCGCCTGAGGGCCGGCGTCAGAGGTCTTCGATGACCAGCCGGCAATAGCGCTCGGCCACCGAGTAGGGCACCGTGCGCACCACTTCCATGAGGCGCTCGGCCGCCGCGCGGTTCTCGGTCTTGACCAGCAAGCCGGTGTGTCCTTCCTGGGCCAGCTTGGTGTAGACCCGCACGGTCGCGCCGTCGGTGCCGGCGGAGGGCAGCGGGCTGTCGGCGTCGTCGCGCACGGTCGGCGAGATCTGGGTCAGCATCGTCTTGGGCGGGATCAGGTAGACCTCGTCGCCGCTGAAGCCCTTGTCGATCAATTGATGTCCGACGAGGTTCGCGTCCTCGGCATTGGGAAACATCACCATCGAATGACCCGTCGGATAAAAGGCGCCCCCGAATGCTGCGCACATGTGGGGGTCGAGGACGAAGTGCTTCATCGTGCCTCCTCAATCACGTTATTGCTGGAGAAACCAGCTTAGGCTTCGCCGCAACCGCACGCTGTAGGAAAAGCCCGTAGCTGCCGATAGAACACATTTGACTGTTGCGTCCTGTTCGTGATTCGCCAACACTACTACTTTTCGTCACATTTGCGACAAAGTGTGAAATTGTCGCTGGCCCGGGCAGGGTCCGATGCATAGGATCGAAGCGCTCACTTGTACAAGCCCTGCCAACCTCATGCCGCAACTGCGAAATATCGCGCTCACCGTGCACGAACTCGAAGAAGGGGAGTTCTACTGGGTACTCATGGAAGGCACGGACTACGCGATGGAGGATGCGCTTCCCTACCTGCCGCTCGAATCCGCGAGCGATCCGCAGGCGAGCTACGCCAACGCCTTGGTGGCGGGCGTCGCTGCCATGCGAAAGCTGTTCGGCAAGGACGGTCCGCGCACGTGAAGCGGTAGGCCGGCGCCAGGGCCGGTGGCGCTCAGGAGGTGACGCGCTCGTGCGTCGAAAGCGGCCACCAGCGGCGCCACCACGGGCGCTTGGGTTCGGGGCCTGCGGCCGAGGCGTTGGCGATCAGTTCCGCGGCCATCGATGCGCGTACGCGTTCTCGCAGCGCGGTCTCGTACGCGTGCGCGGGCGCCCGCGCGCTGCGGTCGCCGCGAAGGGCCAGGCGCCGCCAGGCATGGGCCTGTTCTGCGAGTTCCGCATCGCTCAGGTCGTCAGGGTGGGGCAATTGCTGCGTCATGCTGAAGGAGATTGTGCCGCGCTCGCGGGCGCAGAGCATTCCAATTCTCCAGCCAGATGCCGTCTCGCGACACAAAGAAAAAAAGCCGGGGCCATGCATTTCGCATGACCCCGGCCTTGCGCGTCGAGCGGTGGTGCTTACAGCGCGAGTTGCTGGCCGCGAGCGGCGGCGCGGGCTTCGGCACGCACCGTGGCGCGGTCGACCGTGCTGGCCAGCACGGGAGCGACGCCTTGGCCGTAGCCCTCGGCGTAGGGATCGGCGCTGTGTGCGGCCGCGACGGCCTCGTTGCGCACGCCGGCGCGGTCGGTCGAGGCAGTCAGCACAGGCGTGACGTGCGACGAAACGGCTTCGGCATAAGGATTCTCGCTGCGCGCGGCCACGACGGCCTGGGCACGCACGTCGGAGCGGCTGTTGGCCGACACCGGCGCATGCACGCCTTCGTAGGTTTCGGCTTGTGCGCCGACCGCGGCGAGAAGCGAAAGAGTGGCGGCAGCGATGATCTTCGAGGTCTTCATGGCAGTAATTCCTTGCAGTGACTTGGATTGATTTCGAACCGGTCTTGGGTGGGGGGCGTCGCCCTGGAAGGGGCGGCCACCTCGCTCGGTGCCCTGTTCACTCAGAACAGTGAATGGCTGCTCTGTGGGATGAAGTTTGCCTTCAAAACTAGGTGGAAACCCTAGCCATTCGGAATCGCGGCGTTTTCGTGACAGAAACAATCGCGCTAGGGGCCGCGCCGAGCGCGGCGCCTTCTGCTCCTCGGGAACGAGGCGGCCGGCTTGCCGAATGAATGACGAAGATGCGACCGGGTTCAGTCGCCGTTGTGCTGTCGCTCGGCGTTCAGGTCGCGGCCGATCAGGCGCGTGAGTTCATCGAGTTCGCGTGCAAGGCGCAGGGCTTCAGCGCGTGCTTCCGGGTCGCCCTGTCTCATGCGCGCGAGATGTTGCTCGAAAGCGTCCGACAGCTTTGTCCATCGTTCGAACGAAGTGTCGATCGGCGTGAGCGAGTCCTGCATGGTGGCCTCCAGTTCGCAACTCTGCGAGCCGTGGCATCGACTCGCGAAGCTGCGAAGCCAAAGGCTACACAAAGCGGCAGCGCATGGGGATGGCAGGGGTGGGTAAATGCGGGCTGCTTTGTGCAACTTCTTCGCGGTTTTGGCGACTGTCGAGCGCCGGGCCGACAGCCCCGGACGCCACCCGGCCCTCGTGGGTGTCCCGTGCTTTTTTTGTGAGATGCGGCACACAGAATAGTAGCCTGTAAGTACTACATGTAATTACAATTGGCTACATGCATTCACGTCCCGCGACGAAGCCGAACCCGCCGTCCTGCCGGGCCCGCTACGGAGGCCTCCTTGTCCTATAGGGTGCTCCAGCGCGTGGCCAAGGGACCGCTGCCGATGATCTTCACCGCGATGGAGGACATCGAGGCGCTGCGGATCCTGAAGGATGGCGGCTGGGTCAAGGCTGCGTTCTCGGCCCCTCCGGGACGCAAGGGAACGGCGACGGTGACGGAACTGACTCCGCTGGGCCGGTTCGCGATGCAGTTCGTGCAACCCGACGACAAGGAGATGCCATGAGAGTCTTCCTTTGCCTGCTGGCCAGTGTCACGGTCTTCGCCGCCTGCCTCGGCGGCTGGTGGTTCTACTGGCCGGTCTGGCAGGTGGAGGCCCGGGTGAAGAGCCGCCTGCCCGAACCGGCGGCCGCGAGCTTCTCCGGCGTCGTCTACAACAAGAAGACCGGCACGGCCTGCGGCTACGTCAGCGCGTCGGACCCGCGCGGCGGTCCCGCAGGCAAGACGCATTTCATTCTCATGCCCGACGGCGAGCTGCGCCTCGATCCGAAGGACCCGATTCGCGGCAACACGCTGCAACAGCTCGAGAGCCTTCGCAGGCACGCCGACTATCTGTCGCTGGCCTACGCGCGTTGCCAGGTGGGCTGAGCCTGCTGAGCCGATGGGGCCACAGGCACCCGCACGGGCGCCAATGCCGGTGCGGCCGTGCGCTGGGCAACCTGCCGCAAGGCCTCGGCCAGCTGATCGAGGCCGAAGGGTTTGCACAGCCAGACGGTGCCGGCGATCGGCCTCTTCGGCTCCTCGCTCGCCGTCGCGAAGATGATCGGCAGTGCGCAGCGAGCCTGCAGCTTGTC
The DNA here is from genome assembly GCA_035250605.1 of Variovorax sp. Lineage (GTDB taxonomy): Bacteria > Pseudomonadota > Gammaproteobacteria > Burkholderiales > Burkholderiaceae_C > Variovorax. The sequence continues at coordinate 22,613 of DATFFA010000238.1, forward strand.
GGCGAGCTCCAGACCGGAGAGGGCCGGCAGCCCGATGTCGGCCATCAGCACATCGAAGGCGCCTTCCAGGAAGCGATCGAGTGCGCCTTCGGCGCTGCGCACGCCAGTGGCCCAGTGACCCAGCAACTCGAGTGCTTCGAGCGTCGCCTCGAGGACCTCGGGGTCGTCTTCCACGACCAGCACGCGCAGACTGCAGCATGCGTTGGGCGAACATGCGGCGTCGCTGCTCATGTGAGGGATTCTCCGAGTCTGCACAGACTCGCAAGCATGGCGCCGGCCGACGAAAGCCGTGTAGGAGCGGGCCGCGAACCGCTGAGCGTGGCCGCTGTCGGTTTTCACGGCGCCGATCCGCAGCGCGCTTCCTCAGCCCACGGCCGTAGCGACCGGCATCGAGCGCCAGGCCGGATCGAGCGTCAGCGCCTTGCGCGCTTCCTTCTCCAATGCCGCGTCGAGCTGCGCGAGGAGCTGGATCTCGCCGGCGATGCTGGTCCCGATCGGCACGCCGCCCTGGTAGAGCACGCGCGAGCCCGGCACGCGCGGCACCCGGCTGCCCGGCAGCACGCTGCCCAGCAGGTTGGCGGGATCGGCAGCCGAGAGGCAGACCAGGTTTGCATCCGGTGGTTGGCGGCGCACGTTGCGCATGAGGCCGATGGCTTCCGGCAGCGCGAACTGTTCGCCTGACAGACCGGCGATGAAGCGGCCGCCGCGGATCTCGCCGCGGGCCTCCAGCCGCCGGTAGGTGCGCACCAGCTCGCGCCAGGGCGGCAGCCACGCGGCCTCGCGCTCGATCAGGTGCCAGCACATCACGCCATAGCGCCGCAGCAGCACGCGCGCGACCTGCTCGATGCCACCTGATGCGGCGTTCTCGCTGCCCGCCGAGGGCGGCCGCGCCAGCGCCCAGCGCCCGGCGTCCTCGATGCCGAACAGGGCGCCGCGCCGGCGCCGATGGGACGCGTGGGAGGGCGAGCGCTTCGACGCGGGTACGAGCAGAGCCCGCAGTCCCGCATAGCTGTCGCAGCGCACGCGCCCGCGCGCCACCAGCTCGGACAGCGCGTCCTCGAGCTCGGTGCCCAGCAGGCGGGCGCCGTCCGCGATCTCGTCGAAGAAGGAGGCGCCATGCTCGCCCAGCCAGGCCGCCACGCGCTGCGCACGAGAGCCGAGCGTCGCATCGTCGGCCGGCACCGGCGCGAGCTGGGTCCACAGCGCGGCGCTGCGGCGCGGCAGCAGCAGGATCGGGGTGGCGCGCAGCGAGCTGCCGGCGCGGCCGGTCCGGCTCTCGGGCGCGTTCGGGCGCAGGCGCGTCCACATCACGCGGCCCGCTGTGCAGAGGTCGTCGAGCCAGGCGCTCGCGTAGTCGTTGACACGGGCCGGCAGCAGCTCGGCTTCCCACAGCGCGGCCGGCGCCTCGTAGCCTTCCAGCTGCGCCAGCACGCCGGCCAGCGCGTCGGGGCCGCTGACCTTGGAGGCGGCGCTCACGTGCTGCCATTCGAAGAGGAAGCGCGCGAAGTCGCGCGGCTCCACCGGCTCGATCTCGCGCCGCAGGCGCTTGAGCGTGTAGCGGTGGATGCGGGCCAGCAGATGGCGCTCGCACCATTCGGGTTCCGCGGCACCGGGCGTGAAGCGGCCCTGCAACAGCAGCCCTTCGCCTTGCAGGCCGAGCAGCGCGGCTTCCAGCTCCGATCCGGGCAGTTGCAGCTGTTGCGCGAGCACGCGCGTGGACACCGGCCCCAGCCCGCCCAGCCGCGACTGCAACAGCTCGCGCAGCGCTTCGTCGCGCGTCGACGGGCCCTGCGCGTACTCCGCGGGCGGCTCGATGGCGGGCTGGAGGATGGCAGCGGGGTAGAGCACACGGGCAAGCGACAAGCGTTCGGCCGCCACCCACAGGCCCGCGCCCGTGCCGTCCGCCGGCAGGAGGCGGGCCGCGCGGCCGGCGTCGGCCAGCGCTGCGAGCCAGGGCTTCCAGCCCGCATCGCGTGCGACCTCTTCGTCGGTGATGGCGGCCAGGCCGTTCAGCGCTTCGTGCATCTCGTCCGCGTGGCGAGGGCGGGGCCAGGCTTCTTCCCGCACGCTCTCGATCGCCTCCGCGTCGAGGCGGCCCAGGTCGTCCGCGCTTTCCGGATCGGTGTAGCGCCGGCTCTGCACGGCCTGCGTGCGTCGCTCTTCGAGCGGCGCGTCGTCGAGGAAGGCATAGGGCCGCGCGTTCAGCACCTCGGCCGCGAGCGGCGAGGGCGCGGGCAGGTCGCGCGTCGTCACCTGCACTTCGCCCGCCTCCATGCGGCGCAGCAGGCGCAGCCAGCCTTCGGCGTCCATCGCCTCGTGCAGGCAGTCGTCCAGCGTCTGCGCGACCAGCGGATGGTCCGGGATCTCGCGCTCGCCGGCCAGGTTCTCGGCGCAGGCCACCTGGTCCGGGAAGACGCTGGCCAGCAGGTCCTCGGACTTCATGCGCTGCAGCTGTGGCGGCACCTTGCGGCCGCCGACGAAGCGCGGCAGCGCCAGCGCGGTGGTCGCGTTCCAGCGCCAGCGCACGCCGAAGAGCGGCGCGTCCAGCAGAGCCTGCACCAGCACGCCCTGTGCGGTGGCCGAATGCAGGTAGCGCGCAACCTCGTCGAGCGCGAAGCTGTGGCTGGTCGACAGCGACAGCACGATCGCGTCCTCGGTCGCCGCGGCCTGGAGCTCGAAGTTGAACTTGCGGCAGAAGCGCTTGCGCAGCGCCAGGCCCCAGGCCCGGTTGAGCCGGCTGCCGAAGGGCGAATGGATGACCAGCTGCATGCCGCCCGATTCGTCGAAGAATCGCTCGATGACGATGTGGCGCTGGCTCGGCAGCACACCCAGCACGGCGAGCGTGCGCGCGAGGTGGTCGACCAGCTGGCGCGCGGCGTCTTCGGACAGCGCGATGGCCGCCTGCAGCCAGCGCACTGCCTCGTCGGCGCCGTGCGCGGCCATGCGTTCGCCGAGCGCCTCGCGCAGCCGCGAAACGCCGAAGGACAGCTCCTCGCTGCGCCCCGGCGCCTCGCCCAGCCAGAAGGGGATGTTGGGCGCGGCGCCCTGCGCGTCCTCCACGCGCACGCGGCCGGGCTCGATGCGCAGGATGCGGTAGCTGGTGTTGCCCAGCTGGAACACGTCGCCGGCCAGGCTTTCGACCGCGAAGTCCTCGTTCACCGTGCCGATCTGGTGGGCTTGCGGCTCCAGAACCACGCTGTAGTCGCCGGTCTCGGGGATGGTGCCGCCGGAGGTCAGGGCCGTGAGGCGGGCGCCGCGGCGCTCGCGCAGGCGGTGGTGCACCGCGTCCTTGTGCACATAGCCGGCGCGCGGACCGTTGCGGGTGGCGAAGCCCTCGACCAGCATGCGCACGATGGCGTCGTACCGCTCGCGTGCGAGATGCGCGTAGGGCCAGGCGCGACGCACGAGGGCGAACAGCGCGTCCTCGTCCCACTCGCGGCAGGCGGTTTCGGCCACGATCTGCTGCGCGAGCACGTCCAGCGGGGCGGCCGGCACGCGCAGGGCATCGAGCTCGCCGCGGCGGATGCAGTCCAGCAGGGCCGCGCATTCGACCAGCTCGTCGCGCGACTGCGGGAAGAGGCGCGCCTTGGGCGTGCCGCCCACCGCATGGCCCGAGCGCCCGGCGCGCTGCAGAAAGGTGGCGATGGAGCGCGGCGAGCCCAGCTGGCACACCAGGTCGACGTCGCCGATGTCCAGGCCCAGCTCCAGCGAGGCGGTCGCCACCAGCACCTGCAGCTCGCCGCGCTTGAGGCGCTGCTCGGCATCGAGGCGCGCCTCCTTCGCGAGACTGCCGTGGTGCGCGGCCACCGCGTCCTTGCCGAGGCGCTCGCCGAGGTGACGCGCGGCGCGCTCGGCCATGCGGCGCGTGTTGACGAAGACCAGCGTGGTGCGATGCAGCAGCACCAGCTCGGCCACGCGCGCATAGACCTGGTCCCATTGCTCGTGGGTCATCACCGCGCCCAGCGGCTGCGGCGGCAGCTCGAGGGCGAGGTCGCGTTCCTTGGCATAGCCGATGTCGACGATCTCGCAGTCGGCCACGCCGCCATGCACGTGCCCCGCGCCCACGAGGAAGCGCGCGACCTCTTCGACGGGCTTCTGCGTGGCCGACAGGCCGATGCGCGTGAGCGGCCGGCCGCACAGCGACTGCAAGCGCTCCAGCGAGAGCGAGAGGTGGCTGCCGCGCTTGCCGGCGGCGATGGCATGGATCTCGTCGACGATCACCGTGCGCACCGTCGACAGCATGCCCCGGCCCGAGGCCGAGCCGAGCAGCACGTAGAGCGACTCGGGCGTGGTCACGAGGATGTGCGGCGGCTGGCGCAGGTTCTGCTGGCGGTCCCTGGAGGGGGTGTCGCCGGTGCGCACGGCGCTGCGGATGTGCACGTCCGGCAAGCCCAGCATCGCCAGCTCGGCACGGATGCCCGCCAGCGGCGCCTCGAGGTTCAGGCGGATGTCGTTGGACAGCGCCTTGAGCGGCGAGACGTACACCACTGTGGTCTCGTCGGGCAGGCCGCCGGGTGCCAGGCCCTGGCGCACCAGCCCGTCGAGCGCGGCAAGGAAAGCGGTCAGGGTCTTGCCCGATCCGGTCGGAGCCGCGACCAGCGTGTGGCGCCCGGCACGGATGGGCGGCCAGGCGGCTTTCTGCGCCTCGGTGGGAGCGGGAAAGCTGCGGCTGAACCAGCCGCTGACGGCAGGGTGGAAATCGGCGAGAGGCACGGGCTGAGAGCAGGTGAGGGCGGCCGCACCGCGGCCGCTGCCGAAGCATGTTACGCGGCTGCGGCGAAGTCTGCGATTCCTGAGAAATCGGGTCTGCGGCGCGGATCTCGACCACCAGCGCGAGCATGGGTCTTGCCCGCTGCCGCGCAAAAAACACGCGATCTGGCATCGCCGTGACAAAGCATCAGCTTCTGGTCAGCGTTCCGTCTATTTCTTCACGCGCTTCCCGGCGAAATCGGCGCAAACTACGTCCATGGTTTCTCTGGGGGATTGCTGCAAAGGCAATCATTGAGCTCGCTTCGGCGAGCTCTTTTTTTTGTCCCTCGACCTGCGTGAGAAACTACGGGGCTGCCAAAGCACGACGGTGACGCTGGTTTGCTGAACGACAAAGAAAAGATCATCTCGGTCGCGCCCATGATGGACTGGACGGACCGCCACTGCCGCTACTTTCACCGGCTGCTGACCCGCCGCGCCCTGCTCTACACCGAGATGGTGACCACGGGCGCGCTGATCCACGGCGACGTGCCGCGCCACCTGCGCTTTGCCGCCGAGGAGCATCCGGTCGCTCTTCAGTTGGGGGGCAGCGAGGTCGCCGAGCTGGCCCATTGCGCGAAGCTGGGAGTGGATTGGGGCTACGACGAGATCAACCTCAACTGCGGCTGCCCCAGCGAGCGCGTGCAGCGCGGCGCCTTCGGTGCCTGCCTGATGAACGAGCCGCAGCTGGTGGCCGACTGCGTGAAGGCCATGGTCGACGTGGTGAGCGTGCCGGTCACGGTCAAGCATCGCATCGGCATCGACAAGAGCGAGTCCTACGAGTTCGTGCGTGACTTCGTCGGCAAGGTGAGCGAGGCCGGGTGCGGTGGCTTCATCGTCCACGCGCGCAATGCCTGGCTGAAGGGCCTGTCGCCCAAGCAGAACCGGGAGGTGCCGCCGCTGCGCTACGAGCTGGTGCATCGGCTCAAGCACGATTTTCCCGAGCTCGACATTTCGATCAACGGCGGCTTCAGCGACAACGCCCAGATGCAGGCACATCTGCGGCTGCTGGACGGCGTGATGATCGGACGCGAGGCGTACCACAACCCATGGTGGCTGACGCAATGGGACGAGGTCTTCTACCGGCAGGCGCCCTCGACGCTGACGCGCGAGGAAGTCGAGCGCAAGATGTGCGACTACATGGCCCGCGAGGCCGCCGAGCACGGCACGCCGTGGTCGAACATCGCGCGCCACATGCTGGGGCTGCGCAACGGGCTGGCGGGCGCGCGCCGCTGGCGCCAGGTCTGGAGCGATCACAGGCTCAAGACGCTGCCACCGCACGAGGTGATGGCGCTCGCGCACGAGCCGGCGGCGCTGTCCGCCTGACCGGGCTCAGGCCGCCATCAGCCGCGCCTCGGGCGCGTGTCGACGGGTGGCGGGCGCGACAAACCGGACCCGCTGATCACCGATCCGCGGCGCCCTGCACGGCCATGATCAGTTCGCCGCCTCCAGGCCGCTGCGGAAGTGCTCCTGCATGCGTGCCATGGCAGCGGCTGCGTCTCGCGCCTTGATCGCGGCCATGATCGCGGCGTGCTCCGCCAGCGACTCGGCGATGCGGCCGGCCTTGAGCAGCGAGTTGTGCCGATTGAGCTTCATCACCTTGCGCAGGTCGGCCACCATCTGGTCGCGCCAGCGGTTGTCGGCCATCGCCAGGATGCGCATGTGGAAGCGCTCGTTGATGGCGAAAAAATGCGCACGGTCCACCTTGCCCGGCGCGGCGGCGGCTTCGAGCTCGGCGTGCAGGGCTTCGAGCTCGGCCCGCTGGGCGTCGGAGGCCCGTTCGGCCACCACGGCGACCGCGTCGCTCTCGAGCAGGCTCAGCAGGTGGTAGACGTCCGCCAGGTCCTTCTCCGACACCTCCGTCACGTAGGCGCCGCGCCGCACCTTCATGGTCACCAGGCCTTCGGCCGCCAGGACCTTGAGCGCTTCGCGCAGCGGCGTGCGGCTGATGCCGTATTCCTCCGCCAGCTTGAGCTCGTCGATCCAGCTGCCGGGCTCGAGCTCGCGGTTGAAGATGCGCTGGCGCAGCAGCTCCGCCACCTCTTCGTAGAGGGCGCGCGGGGTGAGGGTGAGGGCGGACATGCCCGAAATGTACCTCAAGCCAAAGTATTTGAATTAATAATTACAGATGGGTTAGACTCGCATTGAACTGTCACGCGCCTGCGCGGACACTCCCTCCACTCGCACAAGCCGGCGCCATGAGCAGCAAACCCGAACCGACCTTCCAAACCGCGACCCTCGAAGCCTGGACCCAGGCTGCGGCCAAGTCCGCCCCCGGCGGCGACCTGCAGGCGCTGAACTGGATCACGCCCGACGGCATCGCGGTCAAGCCGCTCTACACCGCGGCCGACCTCAAGGGCCTGAAGTACACCGACACGCTGCCCGGCTTCGAGCCCTACCTGCGCGGCCCGCAGGCCACGATGTACGCAGTGCGCCCGTGGACGATCCGGCAGTACGCGGGCTTCTCCACCGCCGAGGAATCGAACGCGTTCTACCGCAAGGCGCTGGCCGCCGGCGGGCAGGGCGTGAGCGTGGCCTTCGACCTGGCCACGCACCGCGGCTACGACAGCGACCATCCGCGCGTGACCGGCGATGTCGGCAAGGCCGGCGTCGCCATCGACAGCGTGGAAGACATGAAGATCCTGTTCGACCAGATTCCGCTGGACAAGGTCAGCGTCTCCATGACGATGAACGGCGCGGTGCTGCCGGTGCTGGCCGGCTACATCGTCGCGGCCGAGGAACAGGGCGTGGCGCAAGACCAGCTCTCGGGGACCATCCAGAACGACATCCTCAAGGAGTTCATGGTCCGCAACACCTACATCTTTCCGCCCGAGCCTTCGATGCGGATCATCGGCGACATCATTGCGTACACCGCGGAGAAGATGCCGAAGTTCAACTCGATCTCCATCAGCGGCTACCACATGCAGGAAGCCGGCGCCAACCAGGCGCTCGAGCTGGCTTTCACGCTGGCGGACGGCAAGGAGTACGTGAAGACGGCGCTGGCGAAGGGGTTGGACGTCGATGGCTTCGCCGGGCGGCTGAGCTTCTTCTGGGCCATCGGCATGAACTTCTACCTGGAGGTCGCCAAGATGCGCGCGGCGCGCCTGCTGTGGTGCCGGATCATGAAGGAGTTCAACCCCAAGAACCCCAAGAGCCTGATGCTGCGCACCCACTGCCAGACCTCCGGCTGGAGCCTGACCGAGCAGGACCCGTACAACAACGTGGTGCGCACCACCATCGAGGCCATGGCTGCGGTCTTCGGCGGCACGCAGAGCCTGCACACCAACGCGCTGGACGAGGCGATCGCCCTGCCCACCGAGTTCAGCGCGCGGATCGCGCGCAACACGCAGCTCATCATCCAGGAAGAGACCCACATCACGAACGTGATCGATCCCTGGGCCGGGAGCTACATGATGGAGAAGCTCACGCAGGACATGGCGGATGCGGCCTGGACCATCATCGAGGAGGTCGAGGCCCTGGGCGGCATGACCAGGGCGGTGGACAGCGGCTGGGCCAAGCTCAAGATCGAGGCGGCCGCCGCCGACAAGCAGGCGCGCATCGATTCGGGGCGGGACGTGATCGTGGGCGTCAACAAGTACAAGCTGCAGGACGAAGACACGCACGACATCCTGCAGATCGACAACGTCAAGGTGCGCGACAGCCAGATCGCGCGGCTCAAGTCGGTGCGCGAGAAGCGCGATGGCGCCAAGGTGCAGGCCGCGCTCGATGCGCTGACAGCCGCCGCCGAAAGCGGCGAAGGCAACTTGCTGGCACTGAGCGTCGAGGCGGTCCGGCTGCGCGCGACGGTGGGCGAGATCAGCGACGCGCTGGAAAAGATCTACGGCCGCCATCGCGCCGACACGCAGAAGGTGACCGGCGTCTACGCCGCCGCCTACGACTCGGCCGAGGGCTGGGAGGCGCTGCAGAGCGAGATCGCCGCATTTGCCGAGGAGCAGGGCCGCCGCCCTCGCGTGATGATTTCCAAGCTGGGACAGGACGGGCACGACCGCGGCGCGAAGGTGGTTGCCACCGCGTTCGCCGACCTGGGCTTCGACGTCGACATGGGCCCGCTGTTCCAGACCCCCGAGGAATGCGCGCGCCAGGCGATCGAGAACGACGTGCATGCCGTCGGCGTCAGCACCCTGGCGGCAGGCCACAAGACGCTGGTGCCGGCCATCATCGAGGAGCTGAAAAAGCAGGGCGCGGACGACATCATCGTTTTCGTCGGCGGCGTGATTCCGCGGCAGGACTACGAGTTCCTGTACGAAGCCGGGGTCAAGGGCATCTACGGGCCGGGCACGCCGATTCCGGCCAGCGCGAAGGATGTGCTTGAACAGATTCGTGCGGCGGTCGCAGCCTGATGTGGCCTGAGCTTCATCCCCATTCCTTCTCGCTGAGCTTGTCGAAGCCTTCCCCTTTCGTGCTCAAGTGAAACCCTTTTACGCCTACCTGCTGCGTTGCTCGGACGGTTCCTACTACGCGGGCCAGACTGACGACATGGCTCATCGCATGCAGCAGCACAGCGACGGGCGGATCGGATACACATCGACGCGCAAGCCGGTCGAGCTCGTGTGGCAAGGCGAGTTCGAAACACGAGAGAGCGCGATCGCATTCGAGCAGCAGGTCAAGGGTTGGTCGCGAGCCAAAAAGGAAGCATTGATCCGCGGCGATTGGGATGCCGTCAGGCAGCTTGCGCGATCCGGCGCGCCGGTCGTTTCGGGGGGCCGCGACCACGCTGGCTCAGGTGTTCGTTCGAGCATTCCCACGCGCTCCGATGGTTCCGTTGGCTCTTATGCCTCCGATGGCGCTCATGGCTCCAATGGCGCTCCTGACGCCGTTCGCGCTCCTGACGCCGTTCGCGCTCCTGACGCGGTTCGCTCTCCTGACGCGGTTCGCTCTCCCAACGCGGTTCGCGCTCCTAATGCGGTTCGCGCTCCTAATGCCGTTCGCCCTGAGCTTGTCGAAGGGCCGGAGCAGCTTCGACAAGCTCAGCCCGAACGGACAGGGAAGAGCGCGAGTTCCTCAAGAGAATGGGTTGCCGGCATCCTGGGCAGCAGCCCACAGTACCAATCCCAACCCCAATCCCAACCCCAATCCCAACCCCAATCCCAACCCCAATCCCAATCCCAATCCCAATCCCAATCCCAATCCCAATCCCAATCCCAATCCCAATCCCCATCGCAGTCCCAGCCCCAGTCCCTCTCTCGGTCCCAATTTCAATCCCAGCGCCGCGTCATCGCCAAGGCCATCACGCTGCTCGAATCCACGCGGGCCGACCATCGAGCGCAGGCCGATGAGCTGCTCACGGCACTGCTGCCGCACACCGGCCAATCGTTTCGCCTCGGCATCTCGGGCGTGCCGGGCGTCGGCAAGTCCACCTTCATCGAGACGCTGGGCCTGTACCTGATCGACCGCGGCCACCGGGTGGCGGTGCTCACCATCGACCCTTCGTCGACCGTCTCCGGCGGCTCCATCCTCGGCGACAAGACGCGCATGGAAAAGCTCTCGGTCCACGAGCGTGCCTACATCCGCCCCAGCCCCTCGAGCGGCACGCTGGGAGGCGTGGCCGAGAAGACGCGCGAGGCCATGCTGGTGTGCGAGGCCGCCGGCTACGACATCGTGATCGTCGAGACGGTGGGCGTCGGCCAGAGCGAGACCGCGGTCTCGGGCATGACCGACATGTTCGTGCTGCTGCAACTGCCCAATGCAGGCGACGACCTGCAGGCGATCAAGAAGGGCGTCATGGAGCTGGCCGACCTGATCGTCATCAACAAGGCCGACATCGACCCCGATGCCGCGACGCGCGCGCAGGCCCAGATCACCTCGGCGCTGCGGCTCTTCGGCCACCACGGCAATCCGGTGCATGCGCATGCAGTGCACGGCGCCGAAGCGGCACAGCGCCAGTGGCAGCCCCGAGTGATGCAGTCCAGCGCCCTGCAGGGCACCGGCGTCGACACCTTCTGGGAGGCCGTCATGCAATTCAAAGCTATTCAAACCGCCAGCGGCAAGCTTGCTGCGCGCCGGGAGAAACAGGCGCTCGCGTGGATGTGGGAGCGCATCGACGCGGGCCTCAAGCAGGCGTTCCGCCAACATCCAAAAGTGCGCGAACTGCTGCCGCAGGCCCTGGCCCAGGTCGCGGCCGGTACGCTGCCGGCTTCGACGGCGGCACGCAACCTGCTCTCCGCGCAGGCCGGACACCCCTAGCGCTTTAAAGAACACCCTCACAACTTCCGGAACAGGACCCATGAAAGAGATCCTCGAACAGCTCGAAAATCGGCGCGCGCAGGCGCGGCTGGGCGGCGGCCAGAAGCGCATCGATGCGCAGCACGCCAAGGGCAAGCTGACGGCGCGCGAGCGCATCGAGCTCCTGCTCGACGACAACACCTTCGAAGAATGGGACATGTTCGTCGAGCACCGATCCAGCGACTTCGGCATGGCCGACACGAAGATCCCGGGGGACGGCGTGGTGACCGGCTACGGCATGATCAACGGCCGCCTCGTGTTCGTCTTCAGCCAGGACTTCACCGTTTTCGGCGGCGCGCTCAGCGAAGCCCATGCCGAGAAGATCTGCAAGGTGATGGACCAGGCGATGAAGGTGGGTGCGCCCGTCATCGGCCTCAACGATTCCGGCGGCGCGCGCATCCAGGAAGGCGTGGCCTCGCTCGGCGGCTATGCCGAGGTGTTCCAGCGCAACGTGATGGCCTCCGGCGTGGTGCCGCAGATCAGCATGATCATGGGGCCCTGTGCCGGCGGCGCCGTCTACTCGCCGGCCATGACCGACTTCATCTTCATGGTGCGCGACAGCTCCTACATGTTCGTCACCGGCCCCGAAGTGGTGAAGACGGTGACGCACGAGGACGTGACGGCCGAGGAACTGGGCGGCGCCACCACGCACACCACCAAGAGCGGCGTAGCCGACATGGCCTTCGAGAACGACGTGGAGGCGCTGATGATGCTGCGCCGCCTCTACAACTACCTGCCGCTCAACAACCGCGAGAAGGCGCCCGTGCGGCCCAGCGGTGATCCGGCCGACCGTGCCGACCTCTCGCTCGACACGCTGGTCCCCGACAACCCGAACAAGCCTTATGACATCAAGGAGGCGATCGCGAAGGTCGTCGACGACGGCGAGTTCTTCGAACTGCAGCCGGACTACGCGAAGAACATCGTGATCGGCTTTGCCCGCTTCGATGGGCAGAGCGTGGGCATCGTCGCCAACCAGCCGCTGGTGCTGGCGGGCTGCCTGGACATCAAGTCCTCGATCAAGGCGGCGCGCTTCGTGCGCTTCTGCGATGCCTTCAACATCCCGGTCGTCACCTTCGTCGACGTGCCCGGCTTCATGCCCGGCACCAGCCAGGAGTACGGCGGCATCATCAAGCACGGCGCCAAGCTGCTGTACGCCTACGCCGAGTGCACTGTGCCTAAGATCACGGTGATCACGCGCAAGGCCTATGGCGGCGCCTACGACGTGATGGCCTCCAAGCACCTGCGC
>DATFFA010000239.1:0-4072 GCA_035250605.1 Variovorax sp.
CCAGAACTGATCCCTGGCCACGACTCGAGAAACACACGGAGACCGCCTCATGTCCGACAAGCTGCGCGAAGCCGCCCTCGACTACCACCGCTATCCCACGCCCGGCAAGATCTCGGTGAACCCGACCAAGCCGATGGCCACGCAGCGCGACCTCGCGCTGGCCTACTCGCCCGGCGTGGCCGACGCGTGCATGGAGATCGCGCGCGACCCGGCCGAGGCCATGAACCTCACTTCGCGCGCCAATCTGGTGGCGGTCATCACCAACGGCACGGCGGTGCTGGGGCTCGGCAACATCGGCGCGCTGGCCGGCAAGCCGGTGATGGAAGGCAAGGGCTGCCTCTTCAAGAAGTTCGCCGGCATCGACGTGTTCGACATCGAGCTCGACGAGACCGATCCCGACGCGCTCATCGACACCATCGCGCGCATGGAGCCCACCTTCGGCGGCATCAACCTCGAGGACATCAAGGCACCCGAGTGCTTCTACATCGAGAAGAAGCTGCGCGAGCGCATGAAGATCCCGGTCTTCCACGACGACCAGCACGGCACCGCCATCGTCGCGGCGGCCGCCATCCTCAATGCGCTGCGGCACGTGAAGAAGGACATCCGCGAAGTGAAGCTGGTCGCCTCGGGCGCCGGCGCGGCAGCGCTGGCCTGCCTCGACCTGATCGTGAGCCTCGGCCTGCCGATGCACAACATCTACGTGTCGGACAGCGCGGGTGTGGTCTACACCGGCCGCAAGGAGCAGATGGACCCGAACAAGGCCCGCTACGCGCAGGACACCCCCGCGCGCAAGCTGGCCGACGTGATCGGCGGTGCCGACATCTTCCTCGGCCTCTCGGCCGGCGGGGTGCTCAAGCCCGAGATGGTCGAGGAGATGGCGCGCGACCCCATCATTCTCGCGATGGCCAACCCGACGCCGGAAATCCTGCCGGAGGACGCACTGGCGGTGCGCCCCGACGCCATCCTCGGCACCGGGCGCTCGGACTATCCGAACCAGGTCAACAACGTCCTGTGCTTTCCGTTCATCTTCCGCGGCGCGCTCGACGTGGGCGCCACCACCATCAACGAGGAAATGAAGCTGGCCGCCGTGCGCGCCATCGCGGAGCTTGCGCACGCCGAGATTCCCGAAGTGGTGGCGCAGGCCTATGGCGCGCTCGGCCTGCGCTTCGGCCGCGACTACCTGATTCCCAAGCCTTTCGATCCGCGCCTGATCGAGGCCGTCGCGCCCGCGGTCGCGCAGGCCGCGGTCGACAGCGGCGTGGCAACGCGGCCGATCGCCGACATGAAGGCCTACCGCCAGCGCCTGTCGCAGTTCGTCTACCAGTCGGGCAGCAGCATGCAGCCGCTGTTCGCGGCCGCCAAGCAGTCGCCCAAGCGCGTGGTCTACGCCGAGGGCGAGGACGAGCGCGTCCTGCGCGCCGCGCAGGTGGTGGTGGACGAAGGCCTGGCGCGGCCGCTGCTGCTGGGCCGCCCCGAGGTGATTGCCGAGCGCATCGCGCAGTACGGGCTGCGCCTGACGCTGGGAACCGACTGCGAGGCCGTCGACCTGCTCGACCCCGCCGTGCACGGTGACGCCGCCGAGGCCTACTACCAGCTCAAGCGCCGCGAGGGCGTCTCGCGCCTGGTGGCGCAGGCGGAGATGCGCAGCCGCGGCACGCTGCTCGCGGCGATGCTGGTGCGCCAGGGCCGTGCCGACGCCATGCTGTGCGGCACGCTCGGCGGCTACGGCGACCACCTGCGCCATGTGCGCGACGTCATCGGCCTGCGCCCCGGCACCAGGACCCTGGCCGCCATGCAGATGCTGATGCTGCCCGGCCGCCAGCTCTTCATCTGCGACACGCACGTCAACCGCGAACCCGATGCGGCGCAGGTCGCCGAGATCGCGCTGCTCGCCGCCGAAGAGGTGCGCCGCTTCGGCGTGACGCCCAGCGTGGCGCTGCTGTCGCACTCGAACTTCGGTGGCTCGAACGCGGCCTCGGCCGTGAAGATGCGCGAGGCGCTCGCGCTCATCAGGGCGAGCGACCCGCAGCTCGCGGTGGAAGGGGAGATGCGCGGCGACGCGGCGCTGTCCAAGTCGATCCTCGACCACGAGTTCCCGGACTCGGCACTGGAGACCGAGGCCAACGTGCTCATCATGCCCAACGTCGATGCGGCCAACATCTCCTACAACCTCCTGCGCATGGCGGCCGGCAGCGGCATCACGGTGGGCGGCATCCTGCTGGGCGCGGCCCGCTCGGTGCACATCCTCACGCCGTCGTCCACCGTGCGCCGCATCGTCAACATGACGGCGCTGGCGGTGGTCGATGCCAACTCGCAGCGCGGCGCAGCCTGAGACCCATGCAGCCTGCGGACCGCTCGTGCGGTCGAGCTACCACGCCGACCGGCAGGCGCATGCCGCCGGTGTCTGAAATTTTCTAGGAGACCTTCGTGGACCACCAACCCGTATCCAAGCCCTTCTACAAGTCCCTGTACTTCCAGGTCATCACCGCGATCGTCATCGGCGTTCTGCTGGGTCACTTCTACCCGCAGACCGGCGCGGCCATGAAGCCGCTGGGCGACGGCTTCATCAAGCTCATCAAGATGATCATCGCGCCGATCATCTTCTGCACCGTGGTGGTCGGCATCGCCGGCATGGAAGACATGAAGAAGGTCGGCAAGACCGGCGGCCTGGCGCTCCTGTACTTCGAGATCGTCAGCACCATCGCGCTGATCGTGGGGCTGGTCATCATCAACATCGTGCGGCCGGGCGCCGGCATGAACGTCGACGTGAGCCAGCTCGACACCAAGTCAATCGCCGCCTATACGCAGCCGGGGCAGATGCAGGGCACGGTCGACTTCCTGCTGCACGTGATCCCGAGCACGGTGGTCGACGCCTTCGCCAAGGGCGAGATCCTGCAGGTGCTGCTGTTCGCCGTGATGTTCGGCTTCGCGCTGCACAAGTTCGGCGGCCGCGGCACGCTGGTGTTCGACTTCATCGAGAAGTTCTCGCACGTCCTGTTCGTCATCGTCGGCTACATCATGAAGGTGGCGCCGATCGGTGCCTTCGGCGCGATGGCCTTCACCATCGGCAAGTACGGCGTCGGCTCGCTGCTGCAACTCGGCCAGCTGATGGCGACCTTCTACATCACCTGCCTGCTCTTCATCTTCGTCATCCTCGGCGGCATCGCGCGGGCGCATGGCTTCAGCATCTGGAAGTTCATCAAGTACATCAAGGAAGAGCTGCTGATCGTGCTGGGCACGTCCTCGAGCGAATCCGTCCTGCCGCGCATGATGGCCAAGCTCGAGAACCTGGGCGCCAGGAAGTCGGTGGTCGGCCTGGTCGTCCCGACGGGTTACTCGTTCAACCTGGACGGCACTTCGATCTACCTGACGATGGCGGCCGTGTTCATCGCGCAGGCCACCAACACGGACATGACGGTGACGCAGCAGATCACCCTGCTGCTGGTGCTGCTGCTGACCTCCAAGGGCGCGGCCGGCGTGACCGGCAGCGGCTTCATCGTGCTGGCCGCCACCCTGTCGGCCGTGGGGCACGTGCCGGTGGCGGGCCTGGCGCTGATCCTGGGCATCGACCGCTTCATGTCGGAAGCCCGCGCGCTGACCAACCTGATCGGCAACGGCGTTGCCACGGTGGTGGTCGCCAAGTGGACCAAGGACCTGGACACCGAGCGCATGAAACGCATCCTGGACAACGAGACGCCGGCCGAGGCCGAATCGCCCGAGGCGGTGCTCGACCAGGTCGAGACCCACATGCCGGTGGCGGCGTCCGACGCCGCGCGGGACCAGGTCAAGACCCCCATGCCCGTGGTGGCCCCCGCGCGCTGAAGCGCCCTCGCGCCTGTACGAGCAGCCAACCATGAACAGCCCCGTGCAGAAGCACCGAGTCGTCATCGTGGGCGGCGGCGCCGGCGGGCTGGAGCTGGCCACGCGGCTGGGCGACACGCTGGGCAGGCGCGGCATGGCCGACATCACGCTGATCGACAAGCACCGCACCCACGTGTGGAAGCCCAAGCTGCACGAGATCGCCGCCGGCAGCATGGACATGAGCGCGCACGAGGTCGACTACCTCGCGCAG
>DATFFA010000240.1:0-15700 GCA_035250605.1 Variovorax sp.
CGGCCGAGCACCCGGCGCACGGCCAGCGCCGGCGTGCTGCCCTTGAGCTGCACCAGTGCCGGCTCGCTGCAGGTGAAGAAGTGGGCGTGCGGCCCGAGCGTCTCCTCGCTGACGCAGATGTCGTCGCGCTCGGCGAGGTCCGACAGGCGCGCGGCGATGTTCGGCACGTTGCCCAGCAGCTCGAAGCGGCCGCGCTCCACGTCGCCGTCGGACAGGAGGACCAGCCCGGCATGGATGCCGGAATGCAGGGTCAGCGCGCCCGCCGGGAAGCGCGCGCCGGCGATGGCCATCCGGCTCACGGCCGCGTGCAGCTCGAGCGCGGCCTCGGTCGCGCGGCGGCCGTCGTCCTCGCGGGTTTCGGGATAGCCGAAGAAGGCCAGCACGCCATCGCCCTGGATGCGGGCGATGTTGCCGCCGTGGCGCGGAATGATCTCGCGGCACAGGCGGCGCAGCTGGGCGAGCATGCCGGCGTAGAGCTCGGACTCCATCAGCTCGCCGAGACGGGTGGATTCGGAGAGGTCCGAGAAGAGGATGGTCAGGTACCGGCGCCGCCCGGGAGCGTCGTCGGTCGGATCTTCGTCCGCAGCGGGTACTTCTTCGAAAGGTCGGAGCATGTGTCAGGGGCCGAGGGGGAGCATGCGGTCGGCGCCCGCCTGCGCTGGGATCGCCAAAACCTAGTACCTTCGTAGTCTAGGCTGTCACTGGGCGATTGGAAGCGCGGGGTATCCCACAAAAGCGTCATGCCGTCCAGCACGCGGGGGACCGACGGCCTGTCCGACCCCCTCGGACACCCGACCCGGCCACCGGCGCCCTCACTCCCACTCGATCGTCGCCGGCGGCTTGCTGCTCACGTCGTAGGTCACCCGGTTGATCCCGCGCACCTCGTTGATGATCCGCCCGGACACCTTCTTGAGCAGCGCATAGGGCAGCTCGGCCCAGTCGGCGGTCATGAAGTCGCTGGTCTGCACGGCGCGCAGGGCGACCACGTAGTCGTAGGTGCGGCCGTCGCCCATCACGCCCACGCTCTTGACCGGCAGGAACACGGTGAAGGCCTGGCTGGTCAGGTCGTACCAGCTCTTGCCGCTCGACGCGTCCTTGAAGTTGCGCAGCTCCTCGATGAAGATCGCGTCGGCGCGGCGCAGCAGCTCCGCATACTCCTTCTTCACCTCGCCGAGGATGCGCACGCCCAGGCCGGGACCGGGGAAGGGGTGCCGGTAGACCATCTCGGGCGGCAGGCCCAGGGCCACGCCGAGCTCGCGCACCTCGTCCTTGAACAGGTCGCGCAGCGGTTCCAGCAGCTTCAGGCCCAGCTGCTCGGGCAGGCCGCCCACGTTGTGGTGGCTCTTGATGGTGACGGCCTTCTTGCTCTTGGCGCCGCCGGACTCGATCACGTCGGGGTAGATGGTGCCCTGGGCCAGCCACTTGGCACCCTTGGCACCCGCGCTGGTCAGCTTGGCGGCCTCCTGCTTGAAGACGGTGACGAATTCGCCGCCGATGATCTTGCGCTTGGCCTCGGGATCGCTCACGCCGGCGAGCTTGCCCAGGAAGAGCTCGCTCGCGTCGACGCGGATCACCTTGGCGTGGAGCTGGCCGACGAACATGTCCATCACCATGTCGCCTTCGTTCAGCCGCAGCAGGCCGTGGTCGACGAAGACGCAGGTCAGCTGGTCGCCGATGGCGCGGTGGATGAGCGCCGCGGCCACCGAGG
Source organism: Variovorax sp. (assembly GCA_035250605.1). GTDB lineage: Bacteria > Pseudomonadota > Gammaproteobacteria > Burkholderiales > Burkholderiaceae_C > Variovorax. The sequence goes on from DATFFA010000240.1 coordinate 1,709, forward strand.
AATCGACGCCGCCCGAGAGGCCGAGGATCACCTCCTCGTCGCCGACCTGCTGGCGGATCGCCTCCACCGCCTCGGCGACGTGGTCGCGCATCACCCAGTCGGGCTTCGCGCCGCAGATGCCGAGCACGAAGCGCTCGAGAATCGCCTTGCCCTGCTGCGTGTGCGTGACCTCCGGGTGGAACTGCACGGCATAGAAATGCCGCTCCTCGTCGGCCATGCCCGCGATCGGGCAGCTGTCGGTCGAGGCCATCAGCTTGAAGCCGGGCGGCAGCTCGGTGACCTTGTCGCCGTGGCTCATCCAGACATTGAGCATGCCATGCCCCTCGTCGGTGGTGAAGTCGGCGATGTCGCGCAGGAGCTCGGTGTGGCCGCGCGCGCGCACGGCCGCAAAGCCGAACTCGCGCTTGTGGCCGCCCTCGACCTTGCCGCCCAGCTGGTGCGCCATGGTCTGCATGCCGTAGCAGATGCCCAGCACCGGCACGCCGAGCTCGAACACCGCCTGCGGGGCCTTGTCGGTGGTCTCTTCGTAGACGCTCGCGTGGCTGCCGGACAGGATCACGCCCTTGAGCGTGCCGTCCTTCGCATATTCGCGCACCCACTCGTCGCTGACGTCGCAGGGGTGGACTTCGGAGAACACATGGGCCTCGCGCACGCGCCGCGCGATCAACTGCGTCACCTGGGAGCCGAAGTCGAGGATGAGGATTTTCTGGTGTTGCATGGCTAGAGGGTCGAAAGGTCCAGGATCTCGACGCCGCACGAAGGCGCGGCGACGAGCATCTTCTTGTCGAAGGTGGCGAGAGGAAGGTTGAGCGATCGCGCCAGCCACACGTAGCCCGCGTCGTAGGCCGAGAGGCCGGCATCCATGGCGATCCCGAGCCCCGCCTTGTGTTGCGGCGGCGCGAGCTCATGGAGCTCGACGCGGTGACGCACGGCCTCCAGCACGGCCCAGAGCCCCTCGACCGCCTCGGTGGGAATGCGACCGCGACGCACGCCGTTGGCAATGATGTTGGCGCACTCCCATTGCCAGAGGTTGGGCGCTTGGGGTTCGACCTGGTCACGCCGGATCATCGCGTAGAGACGCCGGGTCTGTTCGGTCGCCTCGTCCGGAAGCAGCCAGGCTGCCGTCACGGAGGCATCGAGCACGAAGGCCGTCATTCCTGACGGCCTTCGTCGCGCAGCTCGCGCACCGTCGGACCAGGACGGATCATGGCGTGCAGCGCATCGATCTGGCTCAGCTCGCGGTCGATCTGCTCATCCGTGATCACCGGCTTGCGGCGCACGGGGAGCATGCGCACCACTTCCTTGCCATGGCGGGTGATGCGAACTTCCTCGCCCTTCTCGACCATCTCGATCAGGGCAGAGAAGTTGTTCTTGGCTTCATAAATGCCGGTGTACTGCATAAAAAATGGCCAGAGGCAAAAAGTCTGGCCATTTTAACGACACTCAGGCCAGATATTCAAATCTGGCCAGAACAGAGCTATTCGGCGCGGTAGTTCGGCGCTTCCTTGGTGATCTGCACGTCGTGCACGTGGCTCTCGCGAATGCCGGCGGTGGTGATCTCGACGAACTCGGCCTTGTTCTTCATGTCCTCGATCGTGGCGCAGCCACAGTAGCCCATGCTGGCGCGCAAGCCGCCGGACATCTGGTAGATGATCGAGACCATCGAGCCCTTGTAGGGCACGCGGCCTTCGATGCCCTCGGGCACCAGCTTGTCGGCGTTCGGATTGCCGGTGGTCGATTCCTGGAAGTAGCGGTCGGCGCTGCCCTGCTGCATCGCGCCGATGGAGCCCATGCCGCGGTAGCTCTTGTAGCTGCGGCCCTGGAACAGCACGATCTCGCCCGGCGCTTCCTCGGTGCCGGCGAACATGCCGCCCATCATGACGGTGCTGGCACCGGCCGCGATGGCCTTGGCGATGTCGCCGGAATAGCGAACGCCGCCGTCGGCGATCAGTGGGATGCCGCTGCCCTGCAGCGCGGTGGCCACGCTGTCGACCGCCATGATCTGCGGCACGCCCACGCCGGCCACGATGCGCGTGGTGCAGATGGAGCCTGGGCCGATGCCGACCTTGACCGCATCGGCGCCCGCATCGGCCAGCGCGCGGGCAGCGTCGCCGGTGGCGATGTTGCCGCCGATCACGTCGACCTGCGGATAGTTCTTCTTGACCCAGCGCACGCGCTCGATGACGCCGGCACTGTGGCCGTGCGCGGTGTCGACCACGATGGCATCGACGCCGGCCTTGACCAGCGCCTCGACGCGCTCCTCGGTGCCCTCGCCCACGCCGACCGCCGCGCCCACGCGCAGCCGGCCGCTGGCATCGCGCGCGGCGTTGGGGAAGCTGGTCTGCTTGGTGATGTCCTTGACGGTGATCAGGCCCTTGAGCTCCCAGGCGCTGTTGATCACCAGCAGGCGCTCGAGCTTGTGCTTGTTGAGCAGCGCCTTCGCTTCGCTCAGCGTGGTGCCGTCGGGCACGGTGATGAGCTTCTCGCGCGGCGTCATGATCTCGCTCACCGGCACGTCGTAGCGATTTTCGAAGCGCAGGTCGCGGCCGGTCACGATGCCCACCACCTTGCCGCCGTCCACCACGGGGAAGCCAGAGATGCCGAGCTCATCGGACAGCTGCATGACTTGCAGCACGGTGTGGGTGGGGGTGATCACCACCGGGTCTCGCAGCACGCCGGATTCGTAGCGCTTGACCTTGGCCACGTGCGCGGCCTGCTCGGCGGGGGTGAGATTCTTGTGCACGATCCCGATGCCGCCTTCCTGCGCAATGGCGATGGCGAGGCGGGCTTCGGTCACGGTGTCCATGGCCGCGGAGACGAGCGGCAGGTTCAGCGTGATGTTGCGGGAGAGTTTGGTGGCGAGGGAGGTGTCCTTGGGCAGGACCTGGGAGAAGGCTGGCACCAGCAACACGTCGTCGAAGGTGAGCGCTTTGCCGAGAAGGCGCATGGGTGAGGCTCCAAAAGACGGATTGTAACGATGGCGCCATGCCCGCCCGGCGCGCGGGTTCATCCGGATGTTGGCCAAATGCCTCGCAACCGCGGCAAATGCTCGCCGGGAAACGTTGCAAAACGTAAGTCGAAGCTAAACTGCCACCCATGAAGCTCGCGCACCTGTTCATACTCGGATCGGCCTGCCTCCTCATGGCGACGGCCGCCCAGGCCCAATGGCAATGGATCGATCAAAACAACAAAAAGGTCTTCAGCGACACCGCGCCGCCGCCGGACATCCCGGAAAAGAACATCCTTCGCCGCCCCGGGCCCGCCGCATCGTCGCGCGCCACATTCAGTCCCGCGCCCGCTGCCGCACCGGATGCCGGCGCCCAGGCCGCGGCCCCAGCCGCTGCGCCCCGCCCGGCCGGCAGCCCCAAGCCCGTCGGCGTGGACAAGGAACTCGAGGAAAAGGCCCGCAAGGCCGAGGAAGCCGAGAAGGCCAAGCAGGCCGCCGAAGCGCAGAAGGTGGCGCAGGCCAAGTCCGAGAACTGCCAGCGCGCACGCCAGGGCAAGGCCACCATGGACAGCGGCATGCGCGTCGCCCGCCTCAATGCGCAGGGCGAGCGCGAGATCATGGACGACAAGATGCGCGCCGCAGAGAACCAGCGCCTTCAATCGGTGATCGACAGCGACTGCAAGTAGCCCGCGCGACCGCCTCAGTACCCCGCCTTGCCGCCCTTGCGCCGGCGCGCGAAGAGTCCCGTCCCCCGCGCCCCCTGCTGCTTGAAGCGCTCGCGCCGCGCGAGCTTGGGGTCGACCGTGAGCGGGCGGCACAGCTCGATGCGGTCGAGCGACTGCACCGGCTGCTCCCATTCCGCGGCCCGGCCCCAGATGCCCGGCACGAGCGCCTGCCAGTCGAGTTGCGGATAGCGTGCGGCCAGGCTGCTCGCCAGCACCGCATCGCGCACCGTGGCGCCCTCGGCCACGCCGAGCACCTCTTCGAACACCTCGCGCGGGGCCGGCGAATACGCGACCGTGACCTGGAGCATCAGCAGTAGATGTGCTCGGCGCGCTTGACGAAGGCTTCGACCAGGTTGGAGGCGATCTTGTCGAACACCGGCCCAACCAGGGCCTGCAGCGCGAAGTTGTTGAAGCCGTAGCTGAGGTTCAGCTCGACACGGCAGGCCCGCTCGCCCTCTTCCCCCACCGGCGTGAACTTCCAGACGCCGTCGAGATTGGAGAAGGGCCCATCGACCAGCCGCAGATGCACCTCGCGTCCCGGCACATGGGTGTTGCGGGTGGTGAAGCTGTGGTGGAAGCCGCTGAAGGCGAGGCCGACCTCGGCTGTCATGCCTCCTGCGTCCTGCTCGATCACGCGGGCCTTGTCGCACCAGGGGAGGAACTCGGGATACTTCGTCACGTCGGTGACCAGCTTGTACATCTCCTCGGCGCTGTACCAGATCAGGATGGACTTGTGGACTGCTTTCATGAAAAACGAATGGGGGCTGCGTTCCATTGTATGAAGGCCGCCGCGCGCCGCCGCACAGCAGCCCCGTTCGGCACCGCTGCCTCATTTCATAGAATCGGGCGGGTGTGTGCGTTTGACGGTTGTATGGATGCCATGCGCCCCCAAATCACGAAGCCATGGCCACCAAAAAACAAGACACTTCCTCCCGGATCGCGGACAACAAGAAGGCCGCGTACAACTACTTCTTCGAGGAGCGCTTCGAGGCCGGCATGGTGCTGGAAGGCTGGGAGGTCAAGTCCCTGCGCGAGGGCAAGGTGCAGTTGACCGACGGCTATGTCGTGATCCGCGACGGCGAGCTCTTCGTCATCGGCTGCCAGATCAACCCGCTGAAGTCCGCCTCGACGCACATCAACCCCGACTCGGTGCGCACCAAGAAGCTGTTGCTGCACAAGGAGCAGATCAAGCGCCTGGTCGGCAAGGTCGAGCAGAAGGGCTACACGCTGGTGCCGCTCAACCTGCACTGGAAGGCCGGCAAGGTGAAGTGCGAGATCGCGCTGGCCAAGGGCAAGGCCGAGCACGACAAGCGCGACACCATCAAGGACCGCGAAGGCAAGCGCGAGGTCGAGCGCGCGATGAAGAGCCGCCACCGTTGACAGCGTCCCCCAAAGGAACCCCCATGGCCGCCCAACCCCTCGATGCCGAGCGAACCAACCCCCTGCAGGGCGGGCCCAGCTTCTCGCTGCGCAACAGGCTGCTGCGCGCCGCCTGGAACGTGAGCTGGGCGCTGCTGGCCTCCTGGACGCCGCCGCAGATGCGCTTCTGGCGCCGCTTCCTGCTCAAGCTCTTCGGTGCGCAGCTGGGCGAATCGAGCGACGTGCGCGGCAGTGCGCGCGTCTGGTATCCACCCCACCTGCACCTGGCCGACCGCGCCCTGCTGGCGGAGCGGGTGAATTGCTACAACATGGCGCCGATCACGCTGGGGCGTGCCGCGCTGGTCTCGCAGGGCGCCCACTTGTGCGCCGGCACCCATGACATCGCCTCGGCCACCTTCCAGCTCACGGCCAGCCCGATCCGCATCGGCGCGGGCGCGTGGATCGCGGCGGAGGCCTTCGTCGGCCCCGGCGTCGAGGTGGGCGAAGGTGCGGTGCTGGGCGCGCGCGGCGTGGCCTTCCGCTCGCTCGAGGCCTGGACGGTCTACGGCGGCAATCCAGCCAAGGTGATCAAGCCGCGGGTGCTGCGCGCCGAACGCTGACGATGTTTTTTTCGCGGCGCCGGGAATAAGCTGCGGGTTTCCGGCGTTCATGCAGCAATGGACTCACGCGCGCTCATCGACCAGATTCCCAGCCTCAGGCGCTATGCACGCGCGCTGACCGGCGATGCCTGGGCGGCCGACGACCTCGTGCAGGACACGCTGGAGCGCGCCTGCCACAAGTGGCAGCTCTGGATCGTCGGCAGCGATCTGCGTGCATGGCTTTTCACGATCATGCACAACGTGTATGCGAGCCAGGCACGGCGCGCGCCGCCACCGCGCGCCATGGTGGACATCGACGAGGTCGCCGCGCAGATGCCCGGCGCGGAAGGCGCGCGCGACCGCGCCATCGACCTGCAGCGCTGCCTGCTGCTGCTGCCCGAGGAGCAGCGCGCCGCGCTGCTGCTGGTGGCTCTGGAGGACATGTCCTATGCGCAGCTGTCCCGCGTGTTGAACGTGCCGCTGGGCACTGTCATGTCGCGCCTCGCACGGGCGCGCGTGCGCCTGCAGGACCTGATGGAAGGCGCACCGCCGCCGGCGGCCGGCCGTCCCGGGCTGCGCCGGCTCAAGTGAAGGCAATGCCGTGAAGCCGCCGTCCTCCTCGACGCCCGACACCGACCAGCCCGCCTGGCGAGCCCAGCGCGACGCACTGCGCCGGCTGCACGGCGAGGTGCTCGACGAGCCGATTCCGCCTTCCCTGCTGGCGGCCGCGGAGATGGTCGCGGCGCGCCAGGACCAGCATGCGCGCTGGATGCGCTGGAGCGGCATTGCCGCCGGCCTGCTGATCGCTTTCAGCGCCGGCTGGCTTGGGAGCCTGGAGTGGACCCACCAGCGCCGGGCCTTGCTGGCCAGCGGTTCCGCGACCCAGGCGTTCGTGCATGCCGCCGCGGTGGCCCATGTCGTCTATGCGCCCGAGAAGCGCCATCCCGTCGAGGTCGCGGCGACCGAGCAGCAGCACCTGGTGCAGTGGCTCTCGAACCGGCTCGACAAGCCGCTCAAGGTGCCCGATCTGTCGGCCCAGGGCTACGCGCTGGTCGGCGGTCGTCTGCTGCCCGGCGGCGAGGGGGCCCGGGCACAGTTCATGTTCGAGCGCAGCGACGGCCAGCGCCTGACCCTCTACATCGGCAGCCTGGACGCCGCAGCCGCCCAACAGCCGCGGTCTGGAGAAAGCGCATTCCGCTATTCGCAAGAAGGCCCGGTGCCGAGCTTCTATTGGGTCGACCAGGGTTTCGGCTATGCGCTGACGGGCAAGCTGCCCCGAGAGGTGCTGCTCAGCCTGGCCGGCGCCGTGTACCGTCAGCTCTGATGAATGGCCAGGACGCAAGACCGCCCCGCCATTTCCAACCTGTTTGTTCAACCAAGGAGAAACTTCTCATGAAACTGCTCAGCGCTTCGATCCTCGCGGCCGCCCTGCTCGCCGGCTGCGGCGGCATGTCCAGGACCGCATCGGTGCCGGACGCGCCGACCCGCACCGCCGACGGCGTGCTGATCGGCCCCTCCGGCATGACGCTCTACACCTTCGACCGCGATGTCGCCGGCAGCGGCAAATCGACCTGCAACGGACCCTGCGCGACCAACTGGCCGCCCCTGATGGCAGCCGACTCGGCCAGGCCGATGGGCCCCTACACCATCGTCGTGCGCGACGACGGCAAGCGCCAGTGGGCCTACAAGGGATGGCCGCTCTACTACTGGGCCAAGGACACGAAGGCCGGCGACAAGACGGGCGACGGCGTCAACAACGTCTGGAAGGTCGCGCGGCCCTGACCGGCCCGCAGGGGTGCTGCGCTCAGCAGTTCCCCTTCTTGGCCTGCCCCGGCGGGCAGTGATAGCCGCCGTGGTGGCCGCCGTCATGGCCGCGATGGCCATGACGATCGTCGTGCCGTTCGTGGCCGTGACGGTCGTCCCGGTAGGCACGCCTTTCGGCACGCCGCCAGTTGGGCTCGGCCCAGCGCCAGCCTCCATCCGCCCGCACCCACTTGCCCGGCGCATAGACATAGTCCGGCCGCGCGCGCTCCCAGTAGCCAGCCCGCCAGCCATAGGCGCTCTGCTGCCATTGCCAGTTGCCGGGCACCCAGACGAAGCCCGAACGTGGCGCCGGCACGACCTCGTAGCGCGGCGCCGGCGGCGCCACTGCGATGAGGCCCGGCACGTTGATGTTGACCGATACCTGGGCCGAGGCCCCCAAGGATGCCGCAGCCGCCGCGGCAGCCAGCAGGAAGGCGGAAAGTCGCATCGCTATCTCCCTCATTGGATGAAAAGTCTTGAACGCGCCAGAGTTCGGGCGCGAAACAGGTGAAAGCCCGGATGCTACCGGGTTCCCGGCAGGGCCACGGCCGCCGCGCGCCGGTCGCGCAGCCCGAGCCATTCGTTGAACACCAGCGCACCGATCACGAGCGCGCCGCCGGCCAGCACGCTCGACGACGGCGCCTCGCCGGCACCGAGCCAGGCCAGGGTGATGCCGAAGATGATCTCCAGCAGCGCCAGCAAGGCCACCTCCGGCGCCTTCAGCACCCGTGCGCAGAGCACCGAGAGCACGCAGGGAATCGCCAGCTGGAACACGCCCAGGAAGGCCAGCAACGCCACGTCGTGCGTGTTGGCCTGGAAAGGCCAGGCCAGCGGCAGCGTGAGCAGCGAGGACATCGCGGCGCCCACCAGCACCGAAGGCACCAGGTCCACCTCGGTCCCCTTCGCATGGGCATGTTGCACCACGGTCCAGTTGCAGGCGCCGGCCAGCGGCACGCAGAGCGCCACCAGGGTGCCGGCCAGCAGCCCGTCGCCCAGCTGGGTGCCGTACATCCAGGCGATGCCGAGGCCGGCCACCACGATCGCCGCCCAGGTGCGCGGCGGCAGCCGCTGGCCGATGAAGATCCGCGCGGCAAGCGCAGTCAGAAGAGGCCCGAGCGCCATGGTCACGAGCACGTTGGCCACGCTGGTCAGCGTGAGCGCCACCATGAAGGCGGTGAACATCACGCACCAGCAGACGCCTGAGATCCAGAGCGCCCGGCCGCCCCTGCGGATCTTCGCGAACACGGCCCGCCCCTGCCAGACCGGCAGGATCACGAGCAGGGCCGCGAGCGTGAAGAAGCTGCGCCAGAAGGTGATCTCGAAGCTGCGCGCATGCTCGAGATGGCGCGTGACCACGCCCGCCGTGGCCCACATCAGGGTCACGGCGACCATCAGCCAGACAGCGCGGCCGTGCGTGAGCACCGTGTTAGACAGTGGCCTCGCGGCTGGCCCGCTTGCGCTCATGCTCCTTCAGGTGGCGCTTGCGCAGGCGCACGCTCTTGGGCGTGATCTCGACCAGCTCGTCGTCCTCGATGAACTCCACGCCGTACTCGAGCGTGAGGTCGATCGGCGGAGTGATCTTGATCGCGTCTTCCTTGCCGGACACCCGGAAGTTGGTGAGCTGCTTGGTGCGCGTGGCGTTGACCACCAGGTCGTTGTCGCGGCTGTGGATGCCGACGATCATGCCCTCGTACACCGGGTCGTTCGCCCGCACGAACATGCGGCCGCGATCGTCCAGCTTGCCCAGCGCATAGGTGAAGATCTCGCCGTCGTCCATGGAGATCAGCACGCCGTTCTTGCGGCTGCCGATCTCGCCCTTGTGCGGCTCGTAGCTGTCGAAGATGTTCGAGATCAGGCCCGAGCCGCGCGTCAGGTTCAGGAACTCGTTGGTGAAGCCGATCAGGCCGCGCGCCGGAATGCGGTATTCGAGGCGCACGCGGCCGCGGCCGTCCGGCTCCATGTTGACCAGTTCGCCCTTGCGCTCGCCCAAGGCCTGCATCACGCCGCCCTGGTGCTGGTCCTCGATGTCGGCGGTCACCATCTCGATCGGCTCGTGCCGCACGCCGTCGATGTCGCGGAACACCACGCGCGGCTTGGAGACGGCCAGCTCGTAACCCTCGCGGCGCATGTTCTCCAGCAGGATCGTGAGGTGCAGTTCGCCCCGGCCCATGACCTCGAACACGCCCTCTTCGTCGGTCTCCTTGACGCGCAGGGCCACGTTGTGCTGCAGCTCCTTCTGCAGGCGGTCCCAGATCTGGCGGCTGGTGACGAACTTGCCTTCGCGGCCGGCCAGCGGGCTGGTGTTGACGCAGAAGTTCATCGTCAGCGTCGGCTCGTCGACCTTGAGCATGGGCAACGGCGCCGGCGTCACCGGATCGGTGACGGTCACGCCGATGCCGATGTCGGCAATGCCGTTGATCAGCACGATCTCGCCCGGGCCGGCTTCGGTGGCCTGCACGCGCTCCAGCCCCTGGAATGTCAGCACCTGGTTGACCCGGCCCTTGAAGGACTTGCCGTCAGGGCCTTCCATCACGACCACATCCATCATGGGGCGGATGGTGCCGGCGTTGATGCGGCCGACGCCGATGCGGCCCACGAAGGTCGAGAAGTCGATCGCCGAGATCTGCAGCTGCAGGGGCGCATCCGGATCGCCGGCGTGGGCCGGCACGTGCTCGAGGATGGTGTCGAACAGGGCCGACATGTCAGGACCCCACTGCTCGCCCGGCGCGCCCTCTTCCAGCGACGACCAGCCGTTGATGCCCGAGGCGTAGACCACGGGGAAGTCCAACTGCTCGTCCGTTGCGCCCAGCTTGTCGAACAGGTCGAAGGCGGCATTGACCACATGGTCCGGGCGCGCGCCCGGCTTGTCGACCTTGTTCACCACCAGGATCGGCTTCAGGCCCAGGGCGAGCGCCTTCTTGGTGACGAAGCGGGTCTGGGGCATCGGCCCTTCCTGGGCGTCGATCAGCAGGACCACGCCGTCCACCATGCTGAGCGCACGCTCCACCTCGCCGCCGAAGTCGGCGTGGCCGGGGGTGTCCACGATGTTGATGTGCATGCCCTTCCACGTCACGGCACAGTTCTTGGCCAGGATGGTGATGCCGCGCTCTTTCTCGATCGCGTTGTTGTCCATCACGGTGTCGACCACTTTCTCGTGCGCCGCGAAGGTGCCGGACTGGCGCAGCAGCTGGTCGACCATCGTGGTCTTGCCATGGTCCACGTGGGCAATGATGGCGATGTTGCGGATCTGATTGGTGCTCATGGTGTGGCTTCGGTCAAAAGTGTCTGCTGGATTTCGATGGGGTTCAGCAAGCGCCCCGGGATCAGTTCGCCGGCCTTCACGTGGGCCGTGCCGAGAAAGGCGGGCGGGGCCTGGCCGAAGACGGCGACCTCCGCTGCATCGGGCCAGGCGCCGCGGCGGCGCAGGCCCGACAGGAAACGTGCCGCATCTTCGGCGCAGAGCGTGACGCAGGTGTGGCCGGCGACCAGGGCCTCGGTCGGCAACAGCTGGGCGATGCGCTGCGCCTCGCTCATCGCCTCCAGCGCCTCCAGCGTGACGCACTGCGAGGCGTCGAAGCTGCCGGTGGCCGTGCGGCGCAAGGCGCTGAGATGGGCGCCGCAGCCGAGCGCCGTGCCGATGTCCTCGCCCAGCGTGCGGATGTAGGTGCCCTTGCTCACGCTGGCCCGGATGCGAATCTCTTGCGCCGACAGCTGAACGAGCTCCAGCGCGTGGATCACGACATCGCGCGCCGCGCGCTCGACCTCGATGCCTTCGCGGGCATACTCGTAGAGCGCCTTGCCGTCTTTCTTGAGGGCGCTGTGCATCGGCGGCACCTGGCGGATCGGGCCGGTGAACTTTGCCTGCACGCGCGCCAGGTCCGCGGGCGTAACGGCAACCGGGCGCTCCTCGATCACCTCGCCCTCGGCGTCGCCGGTGGAGGTCCGGATGCCCAGCCGGGCAGTGGCTTCGTAGGTCTTGTCCGCGTCGAGGTGCAGCTGGCTGAACTTGGTCGCCGCCCCGAAGCACAGCGGCAGCACGCCGCTGGCCAAGGGATCGAGCGTGCCCGTGTGCCCGGCCTTTTCGGCGCGCAGCAACCACTTGGCCTTCTGCAAGGCCTGGTTGCTGGACAGGCCCAGCGGCTTGTCGAGCAGAAGCACCCCATGCACAGGGCGCCGCTGCACCCTTGTGCGTGGCGCGTTCATCCTCAGTCTTCTTTGGAACGGGAGGCGACGGCCTGCGCGATCAGCGCATTCATGTCGGCGGCGCGCTCGGTGGTGCGATCGAACTGGAAATGCAGCGTGGGCACGGTATGGATGTGCAGCCGCTTGAAGAGGCCGTTGCGCAAGAAGCCGGCCGCCTGGTTAAGCGCCTCGGTGGTTTCCACCGGATCGCCCACCAGCAGGCTGAAGAAGACCTTCGCGTGCGCGTAGTCGGGCGTGACCTCGACCGCCTGGATCGTGACCATGCCCACCCGCGGGTCCTTCAACTCGCGCGCGATCAGCTCCGTCAGATCGCGCTGGATCTGATCGGCGACCTTGAAGGCGCGATTGGGGGTTGCGGCTTTTCTCTTGGGCATGGCCAGGATTCGTGACGCTTGGTGACGCCTTACAGCGTGCGCGCGATCTCCTTGATCTCGAAGAACTCCAGCTGATCACCTTCCTTGATGTCGTTGTAGTTCTTGAGCTTGATACCGCACTCGAAGCCTTCGCGCACTTCGCGCACATCGTCCTTCATGCGCTTGAGCGACTCCAGCTCGCCGGTGTAGACGACCACGTTGTCGCGCAGCAGGCGGAAATGCGCGCTGCGGGTCACGTAGCCCGAGGTGACGTAGCAGCCCGCGACCGTGCCGATCTTGGACGCCACGAACACGGTGCGGATCTCGGCCGAGCCGATGACCTCTTCGCGTCGCTCCGGCGCCAGCATGCCGGCCATCGCCGTCTTCAGCTCGTCCACCGCGTCGTAGATGATGCTGTAGTAGCTGATGCCGACGTTGTTGCCCTCGGCCAGGCGGCGCGCGCCGGCGTCGGCCCGCACGTTGAAGCCGATGACCGTCGCCTTGGAGGCGATCGCGAGGTTGATGTCCGACTCGCTGATGCCGCCCACCGCTGCGTACACCACCTGCACCTTGACCTCATCGGTCGAGAGCTTGAGCAGCGACTGCGCGAGCGCTTCCTGCGAGCCCTGGACGTCGGCCTTGATGATGATGGGCAGCGTCTTGACCTCGGCGCCCAGTTCCGAGAACACGTTCTCGAACTTGGCGGCCTGCTGCTTGGCCAGCTTGGTGTTGCGGAACTTGCCCGCGCGGTAGGTCGCGATCTCGCGCGCACGGCGCTCGTCGCCCATCACCATGAACTCGTCGCCGGCCTGCGGCACCTCGGTCAAGCCCTGGATCTCCACGGGGATCGAGGGGCCCGCCTCCTTGGTCGGCTTGCCGTCTTCGTCGAGCATGGCGCGCACGCGGCCGTAGGTCGAACCCGCCAGCACAACGTCGCCGATCTTGAGCGTGCCGGACTGCACCAGCACGGTCGCGACCGGGCCGCGGCCCTTGTCCAGTTGTGCTTCGATCACCAGGCCCTTGGCGGCGGCATCGACCGGCGCCTTGAGCTCCAGCACCTCGGCCTGCAGCAGCACCTGCTCGAGCAGGTCGTCCACGCCCTGGCCGGTCTTCGCAGACACCGACACGAAAGGCGTTTCGCCACCGTACTCCTCGGGCACCACTTCCTCGGCCACCAGTTCCTGCTTGACGCGGTCGAGGTTGGCATCGGGCTTGTCGATCTTGTTGATCGCCACCACGATCGGCACCTTGGCCGCCTTGGCGTGGCTGATGGCTTCCTTGGTCTGGGGCATGACGCCGTCGTCCGCAGCCACCACCAGGATCACGATGTCGGTTGCCTGGGCACCGCGAGCCCGCATCGCCGTGAAGGCCTCGTGGCCCGGGGTGTCCAGGAAGGACACCATGCCGCGATCGGTGTGCACGTGGTACGCACCGATGTGCTGCGTGATGCCGCCGGCCTCGCCCGCCGCGACCTTGGTGCGGCGGATGTAGTCCAGCAGCGAGGTCTTGCCGTGGTCGACGTGGCCCATCACGGTCACGACCGGCGCACGCGGCAGCGCCTCGGCCTGCTGCGCCGACACGTCCTCGTCGGTGAAGGCTTCCGGATCGTCCAGCGCGGCGACGACCGCGCTGTGGCCCATTTCCTCCACGATGATCATCGCGGTGTCCTGGTCCAGCGACTGGTTGATGGTCGCCATCTGTCCCAGCTTCATCAACTGCTTGATGACTTCCGAGGCCTTGACGGCCATCTTGTGCGCCAGCTCGGAAACCGTGATGGTCTCGGGCACGTGCACTTCGAGCACGCGCGCTTCGACCGGCGCGGCCTGCACGCGTTCTTCCTGGCCGCCACGGTCATTGCCGCGACGCCCGCGCGGGCCGCCGCGCCAGTTGCCGCGGCCGACGCCGCCGCTGGCATCGCCGCGGGTCTTGATTTCCTTCTTCTTGGCGGTGTCGCCGGCCCAGCTCGAGGAGAGCTTGGCCGACTTGACTTCCTTGCCGGCACC
>DATFFA010000241.1:0-7427 GCA_035250605.1 Variovorax sp.
GCCGGCGGCGCCCAGCAGCGCGGGCAGCCGCGCCAGCAGATCCTGCGCGCCGGCCAGCTCGCAGGCCAGGCCGTCGCACACGCGCACCGTGATGCGGGGCGCCTGCTCGTCGCCGCGCAGGATCTCGAAGTGGTGATAGAAGGTCGCGACCTCGTAGACCTCCGCCATCGGGATGTTCGTCAGCGAGGCCAGCGCCACCAGGTGCCGGTCGTGCAGGCCGAGGCAAGCGTCGTTGAGCCGGTGCAGGTGCTCGATCAGCAGGTCGCGCCGGTGGCCGCCTTCGGGCCTGGGGCCGATGAGTGCGCGCACCTCGTCGAGCGCCGCGGCCTCGGGCTGGCGCCCCTTGAGCTTGCTCTTGCGGCGGATGCGCTCGCGCAGCTGGTCAGGGGTGGCGAGGGGGATCGCCGTGATCGCATTGGAAGAATTCATTGCCTGGTCCGCCGACACGGATTGGGTGTGCCTGCCCGACTGTGGCGCGCCTTGCCGTTTTCGGCAAATTGCATCGGCGCATGGGGCGATTCAAGAAATAAATGATGCGGTGCCGCGGAGCGACCCGCTGTGCGCCGCCACTTCCTGCTGCCATTCGGAGCTCTGGATCAGCGCCAGCGCCGCCTCCAGGGCGCGCGAGGGCCGCACCGCCGTCTGGGTCATGAAGCCGATGGGCGTGCGCACCTCCGGCGCCACCAGCGGCAGCGCTTCCAGCGCGCCGTGGCTGCGGATGGCATCGACCATCGCGCCGGGCAGCACCGCGCAGACCTCTCCGGCGCCGACGCTGAGGGCCAAGGTCAGCACCGAATTGGTCTCGATGGCGGGCGTTACCGTCACGCCCGCCGTCGCGAAGGCCTGGTCGAGGATGAAGCGGTTGTGCATTTCCGGCGTCAGCAGGCACAAGGGCAGCCTCGCCGCCTCGGCCCAGCCGATGGGCTCGCCGATTTGCAGCGCCTGCGTGCGGGCCGAGCGGCGCACCAGGAAGTAATGCTCGATGCTCTGCGGCCAGGCCGTGAGCTTGACTTCGCGCACGTGCATGCGCTCGGTGTAGCCCAGGGCGATGTCCAGCGACAGGCTTTCCAGCCCGGTCTCGAGCTCGACGGAGCTCATCGACAGCACGGTGGGCGCGATGCCCGGATGGCGCGCCTGCAGCCGCCCGGCGAAGCGCGTGAGGATCGGGATCGCCGTGGGCACGGCAGCCATGCGCAGGCCGCCGCGCGGGTGCGCCTCCTCGCTCTTGAGCAGCTGCTGCAGCACCTCGTTCTCGTGCAGCATGCGGTGCGCGGCGGCCAGCACCGCCTCGCCTTCGTGCGTGAGGCCGGCGTAGGTGCGCCCGCGCTTGACGATCACCACGCCGAACTCACCCTCCAGCGCCCGCAAGGCGTTCGACAGGGCCGGCTGCGTGATGTAGCAGGCCTGCGCGGCGCGGCCGAAATGGCGGTGCTCGCTCAGCGCGACCAGATAGCGCATCGAGGCGAGCAGGTTCATGCAGGCAGCGTCAAGTGTTCTTGCTGACGGTGATGGTCGGGAACTTGGCGGAGAAATCCTTGGCCTTCTCGGCGATTCCCACCGCGACCCGGCGCGCGACCGCCTTGTAGATGCCCGCGACCTCGCCGTCGGGATCGGCCACCACCGTCGGCTTGCCGCTGTCGGCCTGCAGCCGGATGTTGATGTCCAGCGGCAGCGCGCCCAGGTAGGCCATGTCGTATTGCTCGGCCATCTTCTTGCCGCCCTCGGCGCCGAAGATGTGCTCCACGTGGCCGCAGTTGGAGCACACGTGCACCGCCATGTTCTCGACGATGCCGAGGATGGGCACGCCCACCTTCTCGAACATCTTGATGCCCTTCCTGGCGTCGAGCAGCGCGATGTCCTGCGGGGTGGTCACGATCACCGCGCCGGTCATCGGCACGCGCTGCGACAGCGTGAGCTGGATGTCGCCGGTGCCGGGGGGCATGTCGACGATCAGGTAGTCGAGGTCCTTCCAGTTGGTCTGGCGCAGCAGCTGCTCCAGCGCCTGCGTGGCCATCGGGCCGCGCCAGATCATGGCCTCGTCCTGGTCGACCAGGAAGCCGATGGACATCACCTGCACGCCGTGGTTCTCCAGCGGCTCCATGGTCTTGCCGTCCTCGCTCTCGGGGCGGCGCGAGATGCCCAGCATCATCGGCTGGCTGGGGCCGTAGATGTCGGCATCGAGCAGGCCGACGCTGGCCCCCTCGGCCGCCAGCGCGAGCGCGAGGTTGGCCGCGGTGGTGCTCTTGCCGACGCCGCCCTTGCCCGAGGCCACGGCGATGATGTTCTTGACATTGGGCATCAGCTGCACGCCCCGCTGCACCGCATGGCTGATCACCTTGGTCGCGATGTTGGCCGAGACGTTCTCCACGCCCGGCACGGCCTTCGCCGCCGCCACCAGCGCCTTGCGCAGCGCCGGCAGCTGGCTCTTGGCGGGATAGCCGAGCTCGATGTCGAAGGAGACATCGCCCTCGTGGATCTGGAGGTTCTTCAGCGCCTTGGTGCTGACGAAGTCCTTGCCCGTGTTGGGGTCGAGGACGGTCTTGAGCGCTTCGGTGAGCGCCTGGGGTGTAACGGTCATGGGGGCTCCTGATGGCCGGTAGTCTAGTGCGGCGCCGGGGCGACGCTCGGCAGCGACGGCTTCACCCTACAGGGAAGCTGACGCTCGGACGCCCAGGCGCTGGTCGAAGAACCAGGGCCTGAGCTTGGTCGCCTCGAGCTTGCCGGCGTCCGGATGCCTGGGATTCACGAGGACGTTGAACTCCTCCGGAACGATCACCGACGGGACCAGCAGCAGCGCCGACTCGAGGCCGGCCAGCCACTGGTCCCCGGCCTGCACGGACACACGGCCCTCGGGGATGGCGCTCCAGCCGACGGGCAGCGCGTCGGGCGCCAGGGACTGGCGTTTTGCCCAGACCTCGTCGGGCACGTCGATCCTGACCAGGAAGCGATTCAAGGGGAAGCCGGACAGGTTCAGGTGGACGATCGTTTCCAGGCAGGCCAGCGCAATCGAGCCGGCGCCATAGACGACCGGGCTCCCTGGCCTGTTCCAGCGCCCGCCTGTCTTCTCCGCGCCCTTGCCGCCCATGTCGTCGGCGGTGTACTCCCGGGTGTCGGCTGCGATCCGCCAGAACGGCGTCACGAATACGCGCCCGAGACCGCGCGGTCGAGCAGGTTCGAGACGATCGCCTGGCCCTCGGCAGTGTCCATGAGCTCGCCCGGCTTGCGGCCCCCGAGCGCGCCCAGCGGCTGGGCCAGCCACTGGCCGACCCATTCGGCCGCATTGAAACCGGCCGGGTCCCCCGACTCCTCCACGATCGCCTGGGCCTGCCCCACCAGCCGGGCGATGCCCAGGACGCGCGAGGACTCGTCGCTGGACAGGGCCTTGCCCTCGCGAAGTTTGCGATCGATGGTGGCCCGGGGCAGGCCCAGCGTCTGGTAGAGGCTGTCCTTGCTGATGCCCATGGCCTTGGCCACGGTCACGGCCATCTGCGCCGGCACGCCGGCCTTGACGAGCTGGACGCGCTCCAGGGGGTCATAGCGGAATACCGTGTCGAAGTACCTGGGGCCGCCCGTGCCCCTGCCGACAAAGGCGGTCATCTGTCGCTCGCGCGCCTGCACGACCGTGGCCTTGGCCGTGGCGCCGTAGCGGAACCGTGATTGCCGGACCTGTTTGGTCCCGGCAGCGGCCATGCCTTTCGTCGTCATGATTGCGCTCCTTTGAGCAGAGATTATTGCTCAAACGGGCGCCATGGGAACCAGAGACAACGCTCCTTCGAGGCGAGTTCGCCGGGATGGCGACGGGCGCTGGCGGCGTTCAACTCGCCGAGGTCGGGCGCCTCTTGCGTGGAGCAACGCGCGGCGCGTTGCCGAGCGCTCCGGGGGCAGCTAGCCGTAGCGCGCGACCAGCCGCACGACCGTGTTCCACGCCCGCGTGCTCGCCGGCTTCCCCAACAGTTTTTCCAGGAAGGCATTGGGGCTGCCCGGCGTATTGCCGACCACGCGGGAGACGCTGAAAACCTCACCCTCGGTCGCGCTCAGCAACACGACGTCCTCGCGCCTGGAGGCCAACGGCAGCGCGGGCAGCGCCGGATGCTTCGCATCCAGGAAGGTGATGCAGACCTCGTAGACGCTCTCGCGATCGACATGCGCAAAGGGGTCGAGATCGACCAGCCCCGCCAGGTGCTCGACGCTGCGCAGGAAGCCCGGCTCGCGCAGGCCGCATTCGCCGGCCATCGTCTGCGAGGCCTGCGCCAGCACCTTGCGCGCCGCGGTCTTGTTGCGCGCCTCGAAAACCAGCGTGCCGTTGGTGAGGAAGGAGGCAGCCGCCTCGGCGCCGGCCGCCAGGAAGGCGGCTTCGAACTGCGCCCGTGTGGGACAGCGCGGTCGGCCCAGGTTGAGGTTGCGGAAGAAGACCGCGTGCTTCATGCGCGGGGCTTCAGGCCTGGTCCGCGATGCCAAGTTCCGAGCAGATGCGCGCGGTCAGCGCCTTGAGGGCCGCGATCTCGGTCTCGAGCCGGGCGACGTTGAGCTTCAGGGCTGCCACTTCGCCGAGCGAAGCATCGCCGCGACTCGCCGGCGCTCCCCCCGTCTCCAGCATCTGCTCCGACGGCGGGCCGGAGAGCAGGTGCATCCAGCGGTTCTCGCGCGCCCCCGGCAAGCGGCCCAGCTTCACGACCAGCGCGCCGGCCGGCCGCTCGGCCAGCTCGTCGAGGAAGGCCTCGACCGAGGAGATGTCGGCGAAGTTGTGCATGCGCTCGCTGGCGATGCGCAGCTCGCCGGCGGTCTGCGGGCCGCGCAGCATCAGCACGGTCAGCAGGATGGTGGACTGGGAGGGCACGCGCAGCACGCGCTCGATGTTGTGCTCGTAGCGCGAGACGCGCCCGCCGCTCGACTCCATGACGAGGCTGTAGCCCTTGAGGCTGTCCAGCGCCGCCTGGGCATCGGTTTCGGTCAGCTCCATCAGCGGGTTTCGGCTGGTCTTCTGGTTGCAGCCGGCCACCAGGGTGTTGAGCGTCAGCGGGTAGCTGTCGGGCACGGTGCGCTGTTTTTCGGCGAGCACGCCGAGCACGCGGGTTTCGATGGCAGACAGGATCGGCAGGGCGGAGGTCATGGCAGCGGCTCGAAAAGGGGGCCAAAGTGTAAGCGCCGGGCGCCGCCTAAAATGCCCCTCCCGCCGGCCGCACGGCCGCGGCTTTCGTCAGATCCCCCCAGAAAGCGCCCCTTCGATGTCCCAGCGCAAGCTCTTCGTCACCACCGCCCTGCCGTATGCCAACGGCAAGTTCCACGTCGGCCACATCATGGAGTACATCCAGGCCGACATCTGGGTGCGGTTCCAGCGCATGCAGGGCCACATGGTGCATTTCGTGGGCGCCGACGACGCGCACGGCGCGCCGATCATGATCGCGGCCGAGAAGGCCGGCAAGACGCCACAGCAATTCGTCGGCGAGATCGCAGCCGGCCGCAAGGAATACCTGGACGGCTTCCACATCCGCTTCGACAACTGGCACTCGACCGACAGCGCCGAGAACACCGAGCTGGCCCAGGGCATCTACAAGCGCCTCAAGGCGGGCGGCATGATCGCCACGCGCACCATCGAGCAGTTCTACGACCCGGTCAAGGGCATGTTCCTGCCCGACCGCTACATCAAGGGCGAATGCCCGGTGTGCCACGCCAAGGACCAGTACGGCGATTCCTGCGAGGTGTGCAGCAGCGTGTACGCGCCCACCGAGCTGATCAGCCCCTATTCCACGCTGACGGGCGCGGCGCCCGAGCTGCGCAGCTCCGAGCACTTCTTCTTCAAGCTCTCCGACCCGAAGGTGGTCGACTTCCTCAAGGGCTGGACGCAGGACGGCAAGCTGCAGCCCGAGATGGCGAAGAAGGCCAGCGAATGGTTCGAGGCCGGGATGGCCGACTGGGACATTTCGCGCGAAGCGCCCTACTTCGGCATCGAGATTCCCGACGCGCCGGGCAAGTACTTCTACGTCTGGCTGGACGCGCCCATCGGCTACCTGGCCAGCCTGAAGAACCATTTCGACAAAGGCCAGGCCGCGCAGCACTGGCACGCGCCGTCGCAGACCCGGCAAAGCTTCGACGAGTTCGTGGCCGACCCCGCGGTGGAGCAGGTGCACTTCATCGGCAAGGACATCGTCTACTTCCACACCCTGTTCTGGCCCGCGATGCTGCAGTTCAGCGAGCGCAAGACGCCCAGCCAGGTGAACGTTCACGGCTTCATCACCGTCTCGGGCGAGAAGATGAGCAAGAGCCGCGGCACCGGCATCGATCCGCTCAAGTACCTCTCGATCGGCATGAACCCGGAGTGGCTGCGCTACTACATCGCCGCCAAGCTCAATGCCAAGGTGGAAGACGTCGACTTCAACCCCGACGACTTCATCGCCCGCGTGAACGCCGACCTGATCGGCAAGTACATCAACATCGCGAGCCGGGCCGCCGGCTTCATCGCCAAGCGCTTCGGCGGCAAGCTGGGCATCGTGAGCACCGATGGCGCGACGCTGCTGGCGACGCTGCAGGAAGCCGCGCGCCCGCTGGCCACGCTGTACGACGGGCGCGACTTCGCGCGTGCCCTGCGCGAGATCATGGCGCTGGCCGACAAGGTCAACGAGTACGTGGACCAGAACAAGCCCTGGGAGCTCGCCAAGCAGGCCGGCATGGAGGCACGCCTGCACGACGTGTGCACCACCTGCATCGAGGCCTTCCGCCTGATGACCATCTACCTGAAGCCGGTGCTGCCCGCGCTGGCGGCGCAGGTCGAGGGCTTCCTGCGCAGCGAGCCGCTGGTGTTCGCCGATGCGGCGCATTTGCTCGGCGAGGGCCATGCCATCGCCGAGTACAAGCACCTGATGCAGCGCGTCGATGCCAAGCAGATCGACCAGCTGTTCGAGCCGCCGGAGCCCGCGCCCGAAGCCGCCGCTGCCACCGCCCTTCCGGGCGGCGAAGGCATCGCTCCCACCATCACCATCGACGACTTCGCCAGGATCGACCTGCGCATCGCGCAGATCGTGGCCTGCCAGAAGGTCGAAGGCTCCACCAAGCTGCTGCACCTGACGCTCGATGCCGGCGAAGGCCGCACGCGCAACGTCTTTTCCGGCATCGCCTCGGCCTATGAACCCGAGCAGCTGGTGGGCAAGCTCACCGTGCTGGTCGCCAACCTGGCGCCGCGAAAGATGAAGTTCGGCATTTCAGAAGGCATGGTGCTGGCCGCCAGCCATGCCGACGAGAAGGCCGAGCCCGGCATCTACGTGCTCGAGCCCTGGCCTGGCGCCAAGCCCGGGATGCGGGTACGCTGACGCGCCGCCACCATTCGGACCCTTCGATGAAACGCACCGCCCTGACCGCTGCCCTTGTCCTCGCCCTGGCCCTGCCGCTCGGCGGCTGCGCCGTGGTCACGGTCGCCGGCACCGCGGTGAGCG
>DATFFA010000242.1:0-8864 GCA_035250605.1 Variovorax sp.
GAGCCGCCTAGTTCTGCTTCCACGGCAGCCCGCGCAAGCGCCACCCGCCCTTGCGCCCGCGGTGCCCTTCCGCGTCGGCATCGCCCTCGAAGCCCTCGAGGATGTTGTAGGCCTCGAAGCCCAGCTCGGTGGCCCGCCGGGCCGCTGCGATGGAGCGCACGCCGCTGCGGCACAGCATCAATGCCTTCTTGCCGGCCGGCACGGCGGCGCGCAGGCCGGTGTCGAAGCCGGGGTTGAAGGCCATGCCGGGCCATTGCTTCCAGGCCAGGCCGATGGCGCCCGGCACATAGCCCACCCACTCGCGCTCGGCGTCGCTGCGCACGTCGACCACGACGGCCTCTCCGTTCGTCATCCACGCGTGGGCCAGTTCGGGCAGCACGTCGCCGGCATAGCCCTCGGCGGGCCGGACGGCCTGCTGTTCACCGGCCGGTGCGTTGCCCGCGCCCGCCGGGATCTGGACTGCTTGAGTCATAAGGCTGTGTTCCTTCAAAGTCGCTAGGGTTTTTCAGGGTTAGTGCGTAGGAGTGCCCCGGTCGGATCGATGATTTTTCACTAGTTCGTGAAAACCCTCTTTGTCACGCTTGTTCACATGTCCAAAGATGGAAGCCTGGGGTTTTTTCCAGTCCACTTACGGAGTCACACGCAATGACAGACACCAAACCGAACCGCCGCCGCAGCCTGCTCAAGGGCGCCGCCGTGGCGGCCGGCGCCATGTCCGCACCCATGGTCAGCATGGCGCAGACCACATCGTTCCGCTTCCAGAGCACCTGGCCGGCGAAGGATATCTTCCACGAGTACGCACAGGATTTTGCCAAGAAGGTCAATGACATGGCCGGCGGCCGTCTCAAGATCGACGTGCTGCCGGCCGGCTCCGTGGTGCCGGCTTTTCAGCTGCTGGATGCCGTGGCCAAGGGCACGCTCGATGGCGGCCACGGCGTGGTGGCTTACTGGTACGGCAAGAACTCGGCCCTCGCGCTCTGGGGCTCGGGTCCCGGCTACGGGATGGACGCCAACATGGTGCTCGCCTGGCACAACTACGGCGGCGGCAAGGCGCTGCTGGAGGAGATCTACAAGGGGCTCAACCTCGACGTGGCTTCCTATCTTTACGGCCCCATGCCGACCCAGCCGCTGGGCTGGTTCAAGAAGCCGGTCGCCAAGGCCGAGGACATGAAGGGCCTGAAGTTCCGCACCGTGGGCCTGGCGGTGGACGTGTTCACCGACATGGGCACGGCGGTCAATCCGCTGCCGGGCGGGGAGATCGTGCCGGCCCTGGACCGCGGGCTGATCGACGCGGCGGAGTTCAACAACGCCTCCAGCGACCGCGTGCTCGGCTTCCCCGACGTCGCCAAGAACTGCATGCTGCAGAGCTTCCACCAATCCGGCGAGCAGTTCGAGATCCTGTTCAACCGGGCCAAGCTCAATGCGCTGCCGCCCGAGCTGAAGGCGATCATCGAATACGGCGTGCAGGCGGCCAGCGCCGACATGAGCTGGAAGGCGATCGAGCGCAATTCGGCGGACTACGTCGAGCTCAAGAAGGCCGGCGTCAAGTTCTACAAGACGCCCGATGCGATCCTGCGCGCACAGCTGGCCTCGTGGGACAAGACGGTGGCCAAGAAGGCGACCGAGAACCCGATGTTCAAGAAGGTGCTCGACTCGCAGAAGACTTTCGCGGAACGCGCGGGCCAGTGGTACAACGACTACACCGTCGACTTCAAGATGGCCTACAACCATTACTTCGGCCGCCAGCCCAAGAAGTCCTGAAATCCAGGATCCACCAGCGAGGGGCACCGGGGGGTGCCCCTCTTTTTTCGAGGCTCTGCAGGAATCTTCATGCAATCCATTCTGTTGAGGGTCGATCGCTTCTCGACCTGGATCGGCAAGACCTTCGCCTGGTGCGCGGTGCTGCTCACCGTGCTGATCAGCTGGGAGGTGTTCTGCCGCTACGCGCTCAACCGGCCGCACGCCTGGGTGCTCGATCTGCAGATCATGCTGTACGGCACCCTTTTCATGACCGCCGGCGCCTACACGCTCGCCAAGAACGGCCATGTGCGCGGTGACGTGCTCTACGGCTTCTTCCGGCCGCGCACGCAGGCGACCATCGACCTGACGCTCTACATCCTCTTCTTCCTGCCGGGCATCGTCGCGCTGACCTGGGCCGGCTGGATCTACGCCGGCGAGTCGCTCTCGATCCGCGAGCAGACCTTCTCGGCCGATCCGATCCCGCTCTATCCCTTCAAGTACGTGATCCCGCTGGCCGGCCTCACGCTGCTGTTGCAGGGCATCGTCGAGATCGTGCGCTGCGTGCAGTGCATCCGCGACGGCGAGTGGCCCTCGCGCGAGCAGGACGTCGAGGAAGTCGACGTCGAGAAGCTGAAGGAAATGGTGCACGTCGACGATGCCGACATTCGCGCCCTCGACCAGGTGGTCGTCGCGAAGGGGGCGAAGCCATGATCCGCCGCGAGCTCTGGTTCGGCCTGTCCTTCATGGTGCTGATCGTCGCCGCGGCGCTGATCATGCTGCTGCGGGTGGAGACCATCACCAACGGCCACCTCGGCCTGCTGATGCTGTCGCTGGTCGTGGTCGCGATCATGCTGGGCTTTCCCACCGCCTTCACGCTGATGGGCATGGGCATGATCTTCACCTGGTTCGCCTACGACCGGAACACCACGCACACGCTCGACCTGATGGTGCAGGCGGCCTACAAGACGATGGCGAACGACGTGCTCATCGCGGTGCCGCTGTTCGTCTTCATGGGCTACCTGGTGGAGCGGGCCAACCTGATCGAGACGCTGTTCAAGAGCCTGCACCTGGCATTGGCGCGGCTGCCCGGTGCGCTGGCCGTGGCCACGCTGGTGACCTGCACCATCTTCGCCACCGCCACCGGCATCGTCGGCGCGGTGGTGACGCTGATGGGCCTGCTGGCGCTGCCGGCCATGCTGCGCGCGGGCTACAGCATTCCCCTGGCCGCGGGCTCGATCACGGCGGGCGGCTGTCTCGGCATCCTGATCCCGCCCTCGGTGCTGCTGATCGTCTACGGCGCCACCGCCGGCGTGTCGGTGGTCCAGCTCTATGCGGGCGCTTTCTTTCCGGGGGTGATGCTGGCCTCGCTCTACGTGCTCTACGTGATCCTGGTGGCCAAGCTCAAGCCCGCCTGGGCGCCCCCGCTGTCGGCTGCCGACCGCGCGGTGACGTTGCCGCCGTTGACACGGCGTCTCACCGCCGATTCCGATCGCCATGCGCTCGCCGGCCTGGTCGGTGCGCTCAAGGGCCGCCGCAATGCCGAGGTGCCCGCCGGCTTCCTGCTGCGGCAGCTGGGCATCGTGTTGCTGCCCGGCCTGCTCTTCGCGCTGCTGGCCGTCACCAGCTACGAGGCCGTGACCACGGTGGCGGCGGTGGCGAAGTACGACATCCAGGAGATCGGCGCCGGGCGCAGCGCGCCCGAGGCGGCTTCGGGTGGCGTGCAGGAGCCGCCGGCCGAGAACGAAGGCGGCCTGCAGGAGCCGCCCGGCGAGGGCGAAGGCGGGCTCGCCGAGCCGCCCGGCGCTGGCGGTGTGCAGGAACCCCCGGGCGCGGCCGGGAGTGCCGTGCAGGTGCCGCCCGGCAGCACTGCCGCCACGCCCGCGGCGGAGCCTGGTGCCGCTGCGGCCGCGGATGGCAGCTCCATTCGGCCGGCGCCCACCTGGTGGTGGGTCTGCTTCGCGGTGATCGGCGCCATGGTCGCGCTGTTCTACCTGTTCCTGAGCTTCGCGCGGCTCGAGATCTTCAAGATGCTGCTGGCCTCGTTCTTCCCGCTGATGATCATGATCCTGGCCGTGCTCGGGTCCATCGTGCTGGGCCTGGCCACGCCCACCGAGGCTGCCGCCATGGGCGCACTCGGGGGCTTCCTGCTGGCCGCCGCCTACCGCCGGCTGACGCTGGGCGTGCTCAAGGAGTCGGTGTTCCTCACGGCCAAGACTTCCGCCATGGTGTGCTGGCTCTTCGTGGGTTCGGCCATCTTCTCGGCCGCCTTCGCGCTGCTCGGCGGCCAGCAGCTGGTCGAGGAGTGGGTGCTGAGCATGAACCTCTCGAAGGTGCAGTTCCTGGTGCTGAGCCAGGTGATCATCTTCATCCTGGGGTGGCCGCTCGAGTGGACCGAGATCATCGTGATCTTCATGCCGATCTTCATCCCGCTCCTGGACAACTTCGGCGTCGATCCGCTGTTCTTCGGGCTGCTGGTCGCCATGAACCTGCAGACCGCTTTCCTGTCGCCGCCGGTGGCGATGGCGGCCTTCTATTTGAAGGGCGTGAGCCCGCCGCACGTGACGCTGAACCAGATCTTCCTCGGCATGCTGCCTTTCATGGGCATCCAGGTGCTGGCGATCCTGATGCTGTACATCTGGCCGCAGATCGGGCTGTGGCTGCCGCAGCTGCTCTACAAGTAGGGCGGCGAGGCGGGGGCGAGGGCTGGCCGACAATCGGCCCTTTTTTCCCGTACCCGACGTGACAACCTTGCTCGAACGACTGGCGCGCTGGATGCGCGCCGTGCCGCGCGCCATGCGGCGCATCGGCCTGCTGCGGCCCGCGGCGCCGGACCAATGGCTGGACGGCCATTTCGAGCACCAGCACCGCAGCGTGGCCTACAAGCTCTTCGTGCCGGCCCGCCGCGCGGGCGGGCCCCGCCCCTTGCTGCTGATGCTGCACGGCTGCACCCAGGACCCGGAGGACTTCGCCACCGGCACCCGGATGAACCGGCTCGCCGCCGAGCTCGGCTTCCTCGTGCTCTACCCGACGCAGACCCAGAAGCACAACCCGGGCAAGTGCTGGAACTGGTTCCTGCCACAGCACCAGCAGGCCGGGCGCGGAGAGCCTGCGCTGCTGGCCGCGCTCACGCAGGCGGTGATGCGCGAGCACGGCGCCGATCCGGCGCGCGTCTACGTGGCCGGCCTGTCTGCCGGCGGCTCGATGGCCGACATCCTGGGGCGCGTCCATCCCGAACTGTTCGCCGCCATCGGCGTCCACTCGGGGCTGCCGGGCGGCGTGGCGGACAACCTCGTCTCCGCCATGGGCGCGATGAAGAACGGCCCCGGCAAGCCCACGGCCAACGGCCCGATGCGGCCGACCATCGTCTTCCACGGCGATGCCGACGAGACCGTGCATCCGCGCAACGGGGAGCAGGTGGCGGCGGATGCGGTGGCACGCCTGCTGGCGGGCGGCGAGCATCCGCCTGCCCACGAGATGCGCGGGCGTTCCGAGGGCGGCCGCGCCTTCACCCGCTGGACCTATGCCGATACCCGCGGCGTCATCGCGGTCGAGCACTGGCTGCTGCACGGTGCCGGCCATGCCTGGGCCGGCGGCAGCGCCGACGGCTCCTTCACCGACCCGGCCGGGCCGGACGCCAGCGCCGAAATGCTGCGCTTCTTCCTCAGCCATCCGAGGCTGCGATAAGTCCCTTGCTTACACGCGGTTGCGCAGCAGGCAGGATAGTTCCAAAGTAGTTCCGAAGCTTTGCAAAGCAGATGCCAGCGCCGGCCTGCGCTGGCGCGTTGCAGGGTCTGGACACGAGGACCCATCATGAAACATCGCACCCATGCACACGCCATCCGCCGTGCCGCCGGCTGGCTGCTCGGCCTGGTGCTGCTGCTCGCAGCCGGCGCAGCAGCCTGGGCGCAGCAGGACCCGCCGGGACGCGTGGCCCGCATCAACGAGCAGCAGGGCACCGTCAGCTTCTCGCCGGCCGGCGACGACAGCTGGTACGACGCGGTGCCCAACCGGCCGATCACCACCGGCGACCGCCTCTGGACCGACCGCAACGCCCGCGCCGAGCTCTACGTCGATTCGACCGCCCTGCGCCTGGACGACCAGACGCAGCTGGTGGTCAACGAGCTCGACGACGACAGCGCCCGCTTCACCGCCACCCAGGGCCGCTTGCAGCTGCGCGTGCGCGAGGCCCCCGCCGGCCAGCGCCTGGAGATCGGCACCGCCAACCTCGCGATGGTGGTCGAGGTTCCCGGCGACTACCGCATCGAGGTCGATCCGGCCGCCGGCACCACGCGCGTGGCGGTCGCTGCGGGCGGGGTCACGCTTTTTGGCGAGAACGGGGAATCGGTGGCGCTGGGCGCCCACCAGCAGCTCACCGTGACGGGGCGCCAGCTGGCAGCCGTGAGCGGCGCCGCGGTGCGTGCCGGCGGCAACGCCTTCGACCGCTGGGTGGCGGAGCGCGACCGGCTGGAAGACCAGTCGATCTCGGCGCGCTATGTCCCGCGCGACCTGCTCGGCTACCAGCAGCTCGACCGCTACGGCGAGTGGCAGAACGATCCCACCTACGGCAACGTCTGGGTTCCGCGCAACGTCGACGCCGACTGGGCCCCTTACCGCGACGGCCAGTGGGCCGACATCCAGCCCTGGGGCTGGACCTGGATCGATGCCGCGCCCTGGGGATTCGCGACCTCGCACTACGGCCGCTGGGCGCGCATCGGCCCGCGCTGGTGCTGGGTGCCGGGGCGGTCGACCGCGCGGCCGGTGTATGCGCCGGCGCTGGTCGGCTTCGTCGGCGGCGGCGGCCATGCGAACGTGGTGGCCGGCGGCCGGCCGGGCGTGGGCTGGTTTCCGCTCGCGCCCGGCGAGCCCTGGCGGCCGGGCTTTCGCGCCAGCCAGCACTACATCGACGCGGTCAACCGGGCCATCGCCCACCAGCGGCAGCTCGCGCGCGCCGACTACCTGAACCGCAACACCCCCGGGGCGCTCTCGCTGGTGCCGATCGACATCTTCGGCCGCGGGCCGATCGCCCGCCGCGACTTCCTGCGCGTGCCCGAGGATCGCGTCGCACAGCTGCCGATCACCACGGCCGTGCCGATCTCGCCGCGCGGCGAACGGCACTTCGGCGGCTTCGGGCGCTCGGCCGCGGCAATGCCGCCGCCCGACCTGCGGCCACGGCAGATCCAGGAGCTGCAGGCGCGGCAGCTGCAGCAGGCCCAACAGGCCCAGCAGGCCCAGCAGGCCCAGCAGCAATTGCTGTTCCAGCAGCGAGCCGTACAGGCCCAGCAACAGCAGCAGCTTCAGTTGCAACAGCAGCAGGGCGTGCGTGCGCAGCAGGAGATGCAGCAGCGCGCAGCCCAGGCGGCGCAAGCCCAGCAGCTGCAGCAGCTGCAGCAGGCGCAGCAGTTGCAACAGATGCAGCAACGCGCCGCGCAGGCCCAGGCCCAGCAGCAACTCCAATTGCAACAGCAACAACAGGCGCTGAGGGCCCAGCAGGAAATGCAGCAGCGGGCCGCGCAAGCGGCGCAGGCCCAGCAGCTGCAGCAGATCCAGCAAATGCAGCAGATGCAGCAGCAACAGCAGACGCTGCGGCAGCAGCAGATGCAGGCGCAACAGCAGGCCCAGCAACAGGCCCAGCAGCTTCACCAGCAGCAGCTCAACGCGCAGCGCCAGGCGCAGGAGAGCCATCAACAGCGCGCGCTGCAGCAGATCCAGCAGATGCAGCAGCGCGGCGCCGAGGCGCGCGCCCAGCAGCAGCAACGCATGATGTCGAGGGATTCCGCCCAGCAGAACGACCGGCCCTGACACCGGATCGAGGCGCGCAGCAGCCCGCCCCGCGGCCGGCTACAGTCGGCCGCAAGGAGCGGGCCTTCCATGCGCACATTCGACTTCGACCTCTTCGTGATCGGCGGCGGCAGCGGTGGCGTGCGCGCGGCACGCATGGCGGCCCAGCGCGGGGCCCGCGTGGCGGTCGCGGAATGCGCCGAGCTGGGCGGCACCTGCGTCAACGTCGGCTGCATTCCCAAGAAGCTGTACAGCTACGCGGCCGGCTATGCGGAGTCGTTCGAGGAGGCGCCCGGCTACGGCTGGACC
The DNA here is from genome assembly GCA_035250605.1 of Variovorax sp. Classification (GTDB taxonomy): domain Bacteria; phylum Pseudomonadota; class Gammaproteobacteria; order Burkholderiales; family Burkholderiaceae_C; genus Variovorax. Next base: position 7,828 of record DATFFA010000242.1, read on the forward strand.
CTCGACGGCCCGCCGCGTTTCGACTGGGACCGGCTCAAGGCCAACCGCGCCAGGGAGATCAAGCGCCTCAACGGCGTCTACCGCAACCTGCTCGAAGGCGCGGGCGTCACGCTGATCCAGGGTTGGGCGTGCCTGGCCGATGTCCATACCGTGCAGGTCGGCCAGAAAAAACACACGGCGCGCCACATCCTGGTGGCCACCGGCGGCATGCCCTTCGTGCCGGAGCTCGCGGGGCGCGAGCACGTCGTGGTGTCGGACGCGATGTTCGACCTCGACCCCTTTCCCGAGCGCCTGCTGGTCGTGGGCGGCGGCTACATCGCCTGCGAGTTCGCCTCCATTTTCAACGGCCTGGGCGCGCAGGTCACCCAGCTGTACCGCGGGCCGCACCTGCTCAACGGCTTCGACGAGGACCTGCGCCAGTTCCTCGCGAAGGAGATGGGCCGCGCCGGCGTCGACATCCGGTTCAACTGCGAGATCGACATGATCACGCGCCTGGACAGCGGCCTGTGCGCGTTGCTCTCGCGCGGCCAGCGCGTGGAGGCCGACGTCATCCTCTATGCCACCGGCCGGGCGCCCAACACGGAAGGCCTGGGCCTGCAAGCCGCCGGCGTGGCGCTCGACGAGCGCGGCGGCGTGGTGGTCGATGCGCACTACCGCAGCTCGGTGCCGTCGATCTACGCCGTGGGCGACGTGTCGACGAAGCAGCAGCTCACGCCGGTGGCGCTGGCCGAGGCCATGGTGGTGGTGGACACCCTGTTCGGCCCGGGGCCGCGCGAGCTCGACTACGAGTTCACGCCCACGGCCGTCTTCACCCATCCCAACATCGGCACCTGCGGCTACACCGAGGCCGAGGCGCGCGCGAAGTTCGGCAAGGTCCGGGTGTTCTCGAGCGAGTTCAAGGCCCTGCGCCACACCCTCTCGCAAAGCGGCGAGCGCACCTTCATGAAGCTGGTGGTCGAGCGCGACACCGACCGCGTGGTGGGACTGCACATGGTGGGGCCCGATGCCGGCGAGGTGGTGCAGGGCTTCGCGGTCGC
>DATFFA010000243.1:0-2839 GCA_035250605.1 Variovorax sp.
CGGGACGGTACGCCGCTTGCTGCCCTTGCCCAACACGCTGGCCTCCCGCGCGTCGAGGTCCACCCAGCCGCGCGCGGTGCTGCTCGCGCGCAGATCCAGGCCGGTCAGCTCGCTGACGCGCAGGCCGCAGCCGTAGAGCAGCTCCACGATGGCGCGGTCGCGCGCCTCGATCCACGGGTCGGCCTCGTCGTCGTGCAGCTCGGCGAGCTGCACCGCCTCGTCGACCGCCAGCGCCTTCGGCAGTGGCCGCCCGGCCTTCGGCGCGTGGACGTCCTGCACCGGGTTCGAGCCGATCCGCCCTTCGTGACCCATCCACCGGTAGAAGCCGCGCCAACAGGACAGCACCAGCGCAATGCCGCGCGACTCACGGCCCGCGCTGTGCAATTGCGCCATCCAGCGGCGCACGTGCGCGGTCTCCACCTGGTCCAGCGCCAGCCCCGCGGCCTGCGCCTTCTGCACCAGCGTCTTCAGGTGGATCGCATAGAGCTCGACACTGCGCTCCGCCAATCGGCGCTCGACCCGCACGTGCTCGAGGTATTTCTCGACGAGCGGCGATTCAGTGGAGGTATCCATTGACGGCATTGTTCACGATGGCAAGCGGCTCGCGCAACGCGCCCCGGAAGGCCATGCCCCAGCGCTGCCAGCAGGGGGTGGACGCGGCGGCGTACTGCACCTCGAAACGGCCGTCGAAGCCGGTGGCCCGCGCCAGCCGCTCGACGCGCCACAAGTGATACGGCTCGGAGACGACGATCACGCGCTTCACGCCCGCAGCCTCGAGCAGATGCCAGGACATCGACAGGTTCTCCCGCGTGGATTGCGACACCGCCTCCAGCAGCAGCGGGCCTGCGTAGCCTGAGGCACGCGCATGCTGCTGCATCACCTCGGCCTCGATGCGCCCGTCCTCCCGGTCGACCCCGCCCGAGAACACGAGCTGGCGTACCAGCCCGGCACGCGCCAGTGCGACGGCGACGTCGACGCGTCCCGTGAGGCAGGGGTTGGGCCGGCCGTCCCGGTACGCGCGATTGCCGAGCACCAGCGCCACGTCGGCTGCCTGCCCGGGCGGATGCGCGAGCCGCTCGCGCGCATGCAGCCAGACGGTGCCGTGGATCGCGGCATAGCCCAGCAGCGACACCAGCAGCGCGCCCGGCAGCGCGCGCCGCAGCCGCGCGATCAAGCGCGCAGCCGCGACAGCGCCGCCGAGGCCAGCTCGGCGATGCGCTCCAGGAAGTCGGTGCCCATTTCCGCGTTGAAGCGATGCGCATCGGGCGATGCCAGCACCAGCAGGCCGAAGGCCGGCGCATCGGCCTCGGGCCGCAGCGGAATCAGCGCGATCGACACCGCCGCCTGCGGCTCGGCCAGCCAGCTGGCGACCTCGAAGCCGGCGTTGAGGCCGCAATAAGGCGCGGTCAGCGAGGTGGCCAGCGCCTTCATGTCCTCGCTCACGTGCTGCGCGTAGGGCTCGTGGAGGTAGCTGCTGTCGCAGTCCCAGACCTTGATCGTGACCTGCGGCACCACGAACAGCGTCTGCAGGTCGCCCGCGATGCGCGTGGGCAGCGACCGCGGATCGCGCGTGGTCAAGAGCCCGCGCGTCCAGCGCTGGAGGCGGTCGGCCGTCACCACGTTGTCGGTGCCGTGGCGCACCATGTCCATCACGCGGTGCTCCAGCGCCTTGATCTTCTCGCGCAGCATCTCGGCCTGGCGCTCCTGCAGGCTGACCGCGCGATTGCCGTGCGGGCTGGTGAGCTGCACCTGCGCCAGCAGCTGCGCATGGCGTTCGAAGAAGTCGGGCGTGTTCGAGAGGTAGTTGGCGATGTCGTCTTCGGTGATGGGGTTCATGGCGTCTTTGTGATTGGATTTCATGGCGCTTTATGGGGCATCGGGGACCTCGATCTCGCCCTCGAACACCGTGACGGCGGGGCCGGTCATCAGCACCGGCGCGCCGTCGCCGGCCCATTCGATGGTCAGCAGCCCGCCGTGGGTCTGCACGTCGACGCGCGCATCGAGCCGCCCGAGCCGGATGCCCGCCACCACCGCGGCGCAGGCGCCGGTGCCGCAGGCCAGCGTCTCGCCGGCGCCGCGCTCGAACACGCGCAGGCGCACGTGGCTGCGATCGACGATCTGCATGAAGCCGGCATTGACGCGCTGCGGAAAGCGCGGATGGTGCTCGATCGCGGGGCCTTGCTTGGCCACCGGCGCGGTATCGACATCGGGCACGATCTGCACCGCGTGCGGATTGCCCATCGAGAGCACCGCCACCGACACCTTGGCACTGTCGGCGTGCGTGCCCAGGGTGAGATGCCAGGTGTGCCAGCCGCTGTCGTGCTGCGGGTCGAGCCCGGCGGTGTCGAAGGGCACGCGCTGCGGCTCGAAGATGGGGGCGCCCATGTCCACCGTGACGCGGCCGTCCGCGCCCATCCTGGGCTCGATCACGCCCGACAGCGTCTGCACCCGCACCTGCTCCTTGTCGGTCAGGCCGTGCTCGCGCACGAAGCGCATGAAGCAGCGCGCGCCGTTGCCGCATTGCTCGACCTCGCCGCCGTCGGCGTTGTGGATCACGTACTCGAAGTCGACGCCTTCGGCCGGCGCGGGCCGCACGCTGAGGATCTGGTCGGCGCCGACGCCGAAATGGCGGTCGGCCAGGAAGCGGTACTGCGCCGCGTCGAGGCCCAGCGCGCCGCGGGTCTCGTCCAGCACGACGAAGTCGTTGCCGGCGCCCTGCATCTTGGTGAAGCGGATTCGCATCGGGGGATTATCTGCCGCGCCGGGTTTCCGATCAGCGGCGCATGCGGTCGAGCGCCCGGTCCAGAAAGGCCAGCCGGTCCTGCCCCCAGAAGCGCTC
>DATFFA010000244.1:0-33825 GCA_035250605.1 Variovorax sp.
CAACCGGGCAGCGCCCCAGTGCACGGCCCCGCCAGCGGTGGCGAGCAGGACGGTCAACAGTATCGTTTTTTGCAGGGCGAAGGCGCCCGGCAGTACGCCGATGACGAAGGCGAAGCAAACGGGCATGACGATGGACGTGAGCGTACTGATGGCATCGCGTTGCGCCGCCGCCAATCTCAGCGGACCGTGGAGTCCTGCCGCGTACCAGAGGCTGCTGACGGCCACGAACATCGCAAGCGCCACGCAGAACGCAAGAACTGTCCGCTGCGGGGTGAACTCCCAAATGGAAGCCCTCTGGCCTGCGCGGTCGAGTTCGAGCGATTCCGCGTCCACGGCCTGGCGAACTGCGCGAAGCTGGAGAAGAAGGCCCGTCAGGAATAGCACGACACCAGCGAGGGCGACCCACAGCGCAAAGCGCGCCCACGTGAACAGGAACGGCAAGATGCTGGCAACCCAGAAAATCAGAAGACCAAGAACCTGAAGAAGTGGACCAGCTTTGTGGACGGTGCGGTTCATATCGCTCCTGGCTGGACGATGGTGAATGTCTGGTTCTGGCCGACTGGTAGCCGCTCGCTCGGCAGGACCGCTCATCGCACTGCGAGCGCGTTCGCAAGTCGCTCCAGCGTTGCGAGCTGCCAGTGCTTCTCGGCGACGAATGACTCAGGGTCGCAGACTGCCCCATAGCCGCCTTCTGCGTAGACCTGAGCGTACGCGGCATAGTCTGCCGCCTGAACAACCCGGCCGGCCAGCGCATTCGCCACCGCATAGCTGGCCGATACAGCTGCGTGTCCCACGCCATCCAATGATCGGGAACCTTGATGCTGATTGGCCAGAGCCGCGGCCTCTGCTGCAGCTTGATCGAGCGCCCCTCGATCCGCTTCGCCCTTGACATACGTCACCAGGACGTCGAGGCAGCATGTGACCCTCTCATCCTCGAGCAAGTGACGGACTCGTTCGACGCATTCGCAGGCAAATGCCAGCTTCAGTGCCTCGTACCGGGCGGACGATGCATGGGTCTGTAGGGCTGAAGAAATTGCATCGGTCATGGCTCGTGCTCTCCTGTGATGCCTCGCCGTGGACGTTTCCCAGTGGCCCGCATCCTGCCACATGGGCCGGTCGCGTGTGGCTTGACCGCGGCGCCACCAATCGCGCCCCATTGCCCCTGTAGGACCACACGTATTCAGTCGACGAGATCTATGTGAATCTGACCCTTGCTCAGATTGTCGCGAGCGCCGACGACCGCCAAGACCGGCCAGGCTCGTTCGACGTAGGTCCCGGTGGCGTCGCGGCGAAAGATACATGTGGTTGCAATGTGATGCAACAAAGGTTCGCTTGATTGGGGGGTACGATGACCTTCGCGAGCGTGGCCGGCTGCTGGCCGGAAGCCGCAACACGCATCGGAACCGAAAATCAGCCGCCTCGTCGGCCGCAAATGCTGCTGCCTTGTTGCAAAGGGTCTACATACGTCCTGTCACACGCAATAGCAACACCTACGATCGCACCGCGCTCCGCGCCGCTGCTGGATCGGTCAGGTGCGCAAGTTCATCGTTTGGAATGCTCCGACACCGGCAGCCCCGCGGAGTGCACTGGTCGTGATCAAGCTTGAAATCCCCGTCCCGAATTCGCCTTGTAACGACGTTCGCGTCGTGCGCAATGTGCCCGAAGGCATCTCCCCGTCCCATCGCATTCCGAAAGCCGAAAGCCTTTCATGCCTGATCGCAAGGTCGACTTTGTACGCGGCAGCGCTCCGCCCGAGGCGCAGCACCACGCGGAGCCGTCGGGCGGCGCGCGCAACCGGATCGACAGTGCCCTCTCGGTCGTGGTCCAGCAGTCGGGCTTCCGAGGGATGACCGGACTCGCTCGCGCCGATCGGCGCTCAAGCCCTGGACGAGTCGCGCGGCTCGCGCGGGCAGGTCCACGCCTTCTTGAAGCGTTGGACCATCCGGGTCTTGCATGCGCTCTCGCGCTCGGTCTCGAGCGCGGCGATGATGATCCACTGGGCCGGGTCCAGCTGCAGGTCTTCGGCCAACGCACCGGCGATCACCGGCGAGAGCCGGCCGCGGCTGCGCGCCGTTCGCAAGGCTTCATCCGACAGCCCGAGGCGCAGCGCCCAGGCGCGCAGGTTGTCTTTCTCAAGCGCCATGCGCAGGAGATCCATCGTCGTGGCCGGCCGGCAGGTCGCGGCCTTTTCTTGCGGATTGAAGATGCTGGTCATGGGGCGGTGAGCGGGGGGTGCCTACAGGCACTGCGTGTGCGGGTGCGCCAGCGTTCTGCCCGGAGAGCGACTCGCGAAGCGCTCCAGCAGGATGCGTCCGAGCCGGGTGATCTCGTCGACGGTGGCGGGCGATTGCGCCTGGGCGCGCTGGAGTCCGCCCGGCAGCCGCGCTGCGTCGGGGATGGCGGCCTTGATGGAGCCGCTCAGCTTCAGGATTCTCAACGTCTCGATTTCACCGTGGTCGACGATACGGAGGGGCAGCCTGGCGTTCGCGAGGCGCTGCAGCAGATCGATGGGGCGAGGAAACTCGTACATGCGTTGAAGGTTCTCGGGATCGCGCATCCGGACCGGGTGCGTCTATGGAGCGCGAATGTAGTGACGCTGCCTGCGCCCCACAATCGAATTGACAAAACATGAGAATTCATGCGCATGAGAGGCGCGGGCCGTGCAGTCCGAGCGGCAGGCCGGGCCGCAGTTCCCTCCTACAACCAAGGACCTCGAATTGACATTGCTTGACAATCCCCGGCCGCATTCGCGCGAGGGGCCCCGGTACACTTTGTTGCCAATCGGCGCCCGGCCGTCTTCGCCGGGCACTCACTGAAGAGGTATCAGAAAAATGCGAGTTGCCGCACTGGACGACGACGTCGATCAGCTCGACCTCGTCAGGTGCACGCTGCAGGCCATCGGGCATGACTGTCATGTCTTCGCCGAGGGCGCTGCATTGCGGCGGGAGCTGCAGCGCGAGACCTTCGATCTGCTGGTGCTGGACTGGCACTTGCCCGACATCACGGGGCCGGAGATCGTGCGCTGGGTTCGCTCGAACCTGCAGGCCCGCATCCCCATTCTCTTCGTGACCAACCGTCACGAAGAACGCGATGTCGTCGAGGGCCTCGCCGCGGGCGCCGACGACTTCATGGTCAAGCCCGTGCGCGTCGGCGAGCTGGCGGCGCGCGTTCGCGCCCTGCTGCGGCGGGCCTACGCGGACCCGCAGCCCGAAGAGCAGAGCTGGGGACGCTACCGCTTCGTGCTGGCGAGCCGGCAACTCGAAATCGAGGGCAAGCCGGTGGCGCTGACGCAAAAGGAGTTCGACCTCGCCTTGTTCCTGTTCCGCAACGCGGGGCGGCTCATCTCGCGCAAGCATCTGCTGGAGACGATCTGGAGCGTGAGCAATCCGCCGGGGACCGAGCTGATGTCGCGTTCGCTCGACACGCACATCTCCCGCGTGCGCACGATCCTCGGTCTGCGCCCCGAGAGCGGCTATCGCCTGGCCTCCATCTACGGACAAGGCTACCGATTCGAAATGCTCGGCACCGATGACAGCCGTGCCGGCTGAGCATGCGGCGCGGGCCGCACGCCGCGGGGCAGGGCGCATCGGGCGGTGCATCGCGGGCGTGCTGCTGACCCTGCATGCCGCGCTGGCCTCCGCCCAGCCAGCGCCCACCGCGCTGCCGGACCTAGTGCATGCGGTGCGGGCGGGTGAAACCCTGTTCGGCCTTGCCGAGCGCTACACGGGCCGTTCCGACCGCTGGCCCCTGCTGCAGCGGCACAACGGCATCGCGGACCCACATCATCTCGACCCGGGCACCCGGGTGCGCGTTCCGGCCGTGCTGCTGGCCGCTGCCCCGAGCTTCGCGACCGTGGCCTACGTGACGGGCGAGGCGCGCCAGTTCCCTGCGCAGGACCGGCCGCCCGAGCCGCTGCAGGCGGGCGCACGATTGGCGGAGGGCACGCGCATCGAGGTCGGTGCCGACGGCTATGTGCGGCTTCAGATGAACGACGGCTCGCTGGTGCGCCTCCCGGCGAATTCGCAGGTGCGGCTGGTCGGTGTGCGGCAGCAGGAAGCCTTGCAGGCCAGCGAGACCCTGATCCAGCTGGAAGCCGGCCGCGTGGATGCCTCCGCGCAGCCGCAGCGCAGCCCCTCCAGCCGCTTCGAGATCCGCACGCCCCTGGCGGTGGCCAGCGTGCGCGGCACCGAGTTCGGCGTGGCCCTGCAGCCCGACGCCGCCGTCACCGGCGAGGTCACTCACGGCGCCGTGGAGCTGAAAGGCCTGGGGCGCGATGCGGGCCGACGCGGCACCCGGCAGCAGCAACAGCTGCGCGCGGGCGAGGGCGCGCGCGTGAGCAGCGCCGGTGCAGTGGGACCCGTGCGCAAGCTGCCGGGCCCGCCCGGCCTGGCAGGTCTGCCCGCGACCGTGACCGAGCTCGATTTCGTTCGCCTGCCGCTGCCGGCCGTCGCGGGCGTTGCGGCCTATCGGGTCCGCATCGCCAGGGACGAGGCCATGGAGCAGGTGGTGCGCAATGGCGTGTTCGCCGGCGCCGAGTTGCAGGTCGCCGGCCTCGAGGACGGCAACTACTGGATCGGGGCGCGCGCGGTGGACGCGGAAGGCCTCTCGGGCCTGGAGAGCAGGCGTGCGCTTCGCGTCAAGGCACGGCCGGTGGCGCCGCTCTCGCAGCGACCGTCGCCCGGAGAAAAGATCGTGGGCAGCGCGGTCGAGTTCAGCTGCACGCAACCCGCCGGCGTTCGCCGCTTCAGGCTGCAGGTCGCAAGCGACGAGGCCTTCGAGTCCCTGCGGGTCGACGATCAGGCCCTCTCCGAATGCCGGCGCTCGACCGCCTTGCCCCCCGGCCGCTATTTCTGGCGCGTGGCATCCGTGGGCCTGGCGCCGGACGGAAGCCCGGATCAAGGGCCCTTCAGCGCAAGTCAGCGCTTCGAGGTGGTGGCGCCGCCGCCGGTGCCGGCGCCCAAGGTGGGCGGCGACGACGGCGGGCTGCAGGTCTACTGGACCGCGGTGCCCGGTTTCCGATACCACGTGGAGGTGTCGCGCGACCGCGACTTCGCCGAGCGCGTGCACGAAGCGACGGGAACCGAAGGCTTGCTGCATCTGAAGGACCTGCCCCCCGGCACCTACTACGTGCGAATGCAGGCGATCGCGCCTGAAGGCGAGCGCGGCGCCTTCTCTCCCGCCCAGGCGGTGCGCATCGAGGCCGTGCTGCACGACGCCGGCGGCGGCACCGTGCGCGATGGCGGCGGCCGGCCCATCGGCCGCCAGTAGCTGCGCCCAGGGCTTGCCGCGAACCATGCTGAACCGTCGCCTCTTCGCCGCAGGCCTTCGCCTGCCCTGGCGCCGGTTCGAATGGCTGGCCCTGGCGATCGTCGTTGCGGGCCTGGTGCTCGCGCTGGACCGCTCCGGCTGGCTGCAGGGGCCGAACCGATCGCTGCAGGACGCGCTGATGTTCCTGCAGGCGCGACCGGTCGATCGCAGCGAGGTGGTCATCGTGGCCATCGACGACAAGAGCGTTGCGGCCCTGGGACGATGGCCGTGGCGGCGCTCCTTCCATGCCAACCTGATCGACCGCATCGACAAGGACGCGCCCGCCGCCATCGGCATGGACCTGCTCTTCATCGAGCCGGAACAGCGCTTCCCCGCCGACGACGCCGTGCTGGCCGCCGCGGTCTCGCGCAGCGGCAAGGTGGTGCTTCCGCTGATGATGCAAAGCCACAACGCGGAGCCCTTCATCGTCGAGCCGCTGCCGGCGCTGCGCCGCGCTGCCGCAGCGCTGGGCCATGTGCACCTCGCCGTCGACGACGACGGCGTGGCCCGCAGCGTGTACCTGCAGGAGGGCCTCGCCGGCGGCCGGTGGGATCACTTCAGCCTTGCCATGCGCAAGATCGGCGAAGCCGGCCCGGGCTCGCCTCCGGCGGAGGCCGATGCGGCGAGCACGGGTGCCGACGGCGTTCCCGCCTGGCAACGCGCGCGCAGGATGATCGTGCCCTTCGCGGGTCCGCCGGGGCACTTTCGGCAGCTGTCCTATGTCGACGTGCTGGATGGCGCTTTCGCTGCGGGCGCTTTCAAGGGCAAGTACGTGCTGGTCGGGGCCACGGCGGCCGGCCTGGGCGACCTGTACACCACGCCGGTCTCGGGCCGCTCGAAGCTGATGTCCGGCGTCGAGTTCTCGGCCAACGTGCTCGACAGTTTGCTGCGCCAGCGCAGCATGGCCCCGCTGCCCGGTTGGCTCAATGCCATGCTCAACGTCGTCCCCGTGTTGCTGGCGCTGGCGGGCATGGCCTTCATCGGCCCCTTGCCGGCGCTGTTGCTGGCAGTGGCCCTGATGGCGCTGCCCCTGGTCGCCGCCGCGGCCGCTGCTTCCTTCGGCCTTCAGTTCGCGCCGGCAGCAGGCATGCTCGGAGTCGGCGTGGGCTATGCGTTGTGGAGTTGGCGAAAGCTCGACCTGGCCTCGCGCTACCTCGTGGACGAGCTCGGCCGGCTGCGCCGCGGCGGGCGCTTGGGGGCGCTGGCCGGCAGCGCGACCGCTTCGGGCGATTACCTGGGCCGCCGCATCGACGCACTGCGGCAGGCGGCCGAGCAGTTGAGCAACCTGCAGCGCTTCGTCAGCGACAGCCTGGAAGGCCTGCCCGACGCGACCCTCGTCTGCGACCGGGGCGGGATCGTGCTCCTGGCCAACGCTGCGGCGGCTCGTCATTTCGGTGCCGACGCCGGCGCCGAGCTGCAGGGCGCCCCGGCGCCTGCCCTGATGGCGGACGTGCTGTCGCAAGCGGACCACCGGCCGGTCGTCAGCGCGGCCAGCCTGGCTGCGGCCCCCGCCACGGTCTCTGCGGCCGCGCGCGACGGGCTCGAGCGCGACCTGCTCGTCAAGCAGGCACCTTCGTTCAGCGGGGGCGGCGAGCACGTCGGGTGGATCGTCTCGCTGGTGGACGTGACCGCGATCCGCCAGGCCCAGCGCCAGCGGGACCACGCGATGCATTTCCTGAGCCACGACATGCGCGCACCGCTGGCTTCCGTTCTCACCTTGCTGAGCTTGCAGCGGCAAAGCCCATCGGCGATGACGCAGCTGCAGTTTCACGAGCGCATCGAGCGCCATGCGCGCAAGGCGCTGGGCCTCGCCGACGATTTCACGCAGCTGGTCCGGGCGCAGTCGAGCAGCTATCGGGTCGAGCGCTACAACTTGGTCGACGTGCTGCTCGAGTGCGTCGACGATGCGTGGGAAGCGACGCGCCGGCATGGCGTGCGCATCACCATGGCGCCTTCGCCGGAGGAGGCGCACAGCGTGATCGACCGGGAACTCGTCGCGCGCGCCATCGGCAATCTCTTGGGCAACGCGCTCAAGTTCTCGCCGGCGGGATCGTCGATCACCTGCGCCGTCGAGGCGCTTCCGCTCGCGTGGGCGGTGCTGGTGCAGGACCAGGGGCAGGGCATCGGCGAGGAGCTGCAGGCTCGATTGTTCCAACCTTTTTCCAGGGGAAGAACCGGCGACCACGTCGAAGGTGCCGGGCTCGGACTGGCCTTCGTCAAGACAGTCGCCCAGCGGCATGGCGGCAGGGTGCTGCTGGACAGCGCGCCGGCGCGCGGCAGTGCGTTCCGTCTCGTGCTGCCCCGGGCTTGAGCGCGCGTTCGAAAGCCTTCCCGTCTGCCCGCGGCGGGCGTTCACCGCTGCAGGCGCCCTAGGCCGGCGGCATCGCCTCGAAGCCGGACAGCGTCCGCAGCAGCGCAGTCATCGACTTGGCAGCAAGCGCCGGTACATCGGCCATGTCCACCCACCTGAACTGGTCCACCTCCGGGGTCATCACGCCCGATGCGTGGTGCGGGAAGAAGCTCGTGCACCTGCATGCCGCAATATCGCAGTCGCGCGTGTGCAGGACGACACGGAACAGGTGCAGGTCCTTGCGCGGCATGTACGCCATGCGCCCGAGCTCCTCCATCGAATCCGAGGCCAGTTCGATACCCGTCTCTTCCCGGACTTCGCGGATGGCCGCCTCGCGCGCGGACTCGCCTTCTTCCGCAGCGCCCTTGGGGATGTCCCAGTGCTTCTGCCCGGTGGCATGCGCCATCAGCAGCTGACCTTGCTCATTGAGGATGAGCACGCCATAGGAAGTGGTTTTCATGGCCTGCGGATTGTTCGTCGAAAGCGGTACGGCTCGCGAAGATGGGGCCTGCCTGAGATGCGCCCCGCGCAACCTGTCCTTGACGCCCTTCAGCGGCCCTTCGCGAGCTCCAGCTTGGCGATCGCGTTGCGGTGCACTTCGTCCGGTCCGTCCACCAGCCGCACGGTGCGCTGGTGCGCGTAGGCCTCCGCCAGCCAGAAGTCCTGGCTGACGCCGCCGCCGCCATGGGCCTGGATCGCCCAGTCCACCACCTTGCACGACATGTTGGGCGCGACCACCTTGATCATGGCGATCTCGGCGCGCGCCACCTTGTTGCCCACGGTGTCCATCTTCCACGCCGCGTTGAGCGTCAGCAGGCGGGCCTGGTCGATCATGCAGCGCGATTCGGCGATGCGTTCGTGCCAGACCGACTGCTCGGCCAGCGGCTTGCCGAACGCGATGCGCTTCTGCAGGCGGTCGCACATCAGTTCCAGCGCGCGCTCGGCGGCGCCGATGGAGCGCATGCAGTGGTGGATGCGCCCCGGCCCCAGGCGGCCCTGCGCGATCTCGAAACCCCGGCCCTCGCCCAGCAGGATGCTGTCCGCCGGCACGCGCACGTTCTCCAGAACCACTTCCATGTGGCCGTGCGGCGCGTCGTCGTAGCCGAACACCGACAGGTGCCGCAGCACCGTGACGCCGGGGGTGTCGCGCGGCACCAGCACCATGGACTGCTGCGCATGCCGCGGCGCATCCGGATCGGTCTTGCCCATCACGATGAAGATCTTGCAGCGCGGGCTGCCGGCGCCGGAGGAGAACCACTTGCGGCCGTTGATCACGTAGTGGTCGCCCTCGCGCCGGATCGAGCACTGGATGTTGGTGGCGTCCGACGAGGCCACGGCGGGCTCCGTCATCAGGAAGGCGGAGCGGATCTCGCCGGCCAGCAGCGGCTTGAGCCATTGGTGCTTCTGCGCTTCGGTGGCGTAGCGCTCCAGCGTTTCCATGTTGCCGGTATCGGGGGCCGAGCAGTTGAACACCTCTCCGGACCAGGACACCCGGCCCATCACCTCGCACAGCGGTGCGTAGTCGAGATTGGAGATGCCGCCGTGGCCCTCGTAGGGGTGCGGCAGGAACATGTTCCACAGGCCGGCCCCGCGCGCCTTCGGCTTCAGCTCCTCGATCAGCGGCACCACCTGCCAGGGGCTGCCCTGGCGGCGGAACGCATCCATCTCGCGGTGGTAGCGCTCCTCGTTGGGGTAGATGTGCTGGTCGAAGAATGCGCGCAGGCGCTGCAGCAACTCGGCGGACTTGGGGGACGGTTCGGCAAACATGGGCGCTCCTTGGGACGAAGCCATCATTGGACCCCGGGGCGATCGGCGCTGTCGATCACCCGAGCGACAGCCCTCAGCGACCGGTGATGACCGGCGCCCGCTTCTTGACGAAGGCGCGCTGCGCGCTCAGTCGCTGTCGCTTCGGCCTGAAAACGCAGCGCCGTTCGGCTTCGTCCGCATGCCCGCCCGGAGATGCTTCCACGGCAGCTGCGCCGGATCGGCGATGAACGGTCCCGGCGCGCGCACCACGAGAATCTCTTCGGCGATGGCGGCGAAATCGGCCCGGAAGTGGACGGAGCTCTTGTTCACGAGGATCTTCATCTTCTCGGGATCGATGCCGACCGTGCGGTACATGTTCCTGTCGAGCAGCTGCGCCTTGGCCGAACTCACCGCGATGCGCACGCCGTCGATCCGCAGGCGTGCCATCCGCCCGAGGTCGGCCTGCTTGCCATTCATCATCGGGCCGCCATAGACGAACCTGCCGTCGGAAAGCGCCTCGACTTCATAACGCGCGCGCAGCGGCTCGTCGCCTTCGACCTGGGGGCATCCGCCGAGCGCGATGTCGATATGGGCGCCCACGCCTGCCTGGTGCGCGGCCGCGGCGGCGGCCGGGTCGCAGATCAGGCCGATGGCGGCCTCCCTCGCGCCATGCTTCAGCAGCGCCCGCAGCATGCCCATGGAGTTGGAGTCGCCCCCGACACCGGGGTTGTCCTGGGTGTCCGCCAGGATCACCGGGCGGCGCGACGCCTCCGACACGCGCATGGCGCGCTGCACCGCCGCGTCGGGCTCGTCAAACTGCACCGCCCATTGGTCCTCGGGATGACAGACACGCGCGAAGAGCGTGTCGATGGCCCGTTCGACCCGGGCCTTGTCGAAGCCGTAGCCCCAGACCACGGGTCCGCATTCGGCGAAGTCGGCCGCCGGGAAGCCGGGGGCGAAGGAAAGCGAGAGCACTTGCGGCTCCAGCTCCTCCAGCAGGTCGTACACGCCGCGCGCGGGCTGCATCATGGTGGACATGCTGTTCACCGGAATGAGGAAGGGCACGCGCCGCGCCACGCGATGAGCCGGCTGGTCCGTGCGCGTCAGCGCCATCAGGAGCTCGCCGGCCCTGCGGCCCGTGTCGGCCATGTCGATGTGCGGATAGGTGCGATAGGCGACCACGCCGTCCGCCAGGGTCAGGATCTGCTCGGTGACGTTCGCATGGGAATCGAGCGAGACCACGATCTTCATCGCCGGGCCCACGACCGCGCGGATGCGCGCCAGCAGTTCGCCTTCGCCATCGTCGAGATGCTGCGCGACCATCGCGCCGTGCAGGTCCAGGTAGATGGCATCGAAGGATGCCGTTCTCGCGGCCTGGACGATCTCGCCGGCGATGCGTTCGTAGGCGTCGGTCGTGACGTGGGCCGAGGCGCCCGCGCCGGCCCAGATCACGGGCGTGACGCTCTGTCCCTGCCCGCGCACGAAGTTGATGAAGCCGCTGACGGGCAAGTTGACGTTCAGCAAGCCCAGGACGTCTTCGCCGCGCGCCAGGCCGGGGAAGTCCTCGCCGCGAACGAAGCTTTCGTAGGTGGCCAGGGTCGGAGCGAAGGTGTTGGTCTCATGCTGGAAACCGGCGACGAGGATGTTCACGGTGGGCTTTCTTCGGGTGGGTGGCGGCGCGTCACTGGGCAGTCAACTGGATGGAGCGCGCCATCTTCTTGAACTTCTCCGTCTCGTCGGCGTAGAACTTCGCGGAAGTCGCCAGCGACTGCGGCTTCATCGGCTGGACGCCCGATTGTGCGAGCGCCTTCGCCATTTCGGTCGACTCGATGGCCTGCTGCGAGGCCTGCAGCAGCACACGCAGGCGATCGTCCGGAATGCCGCTCTTCGCCATGACGGCCAGCCAGATCGAATACACGAGCTCGCCCTTCTGCGCGATGCCGCTTTCGGAGACGGCCGGCACATCCGGCAGCGTCGGCATGCGCCGGTTGTCGAGCACGTTGAGCGCCTTGATCTTGCGGCTCTCGAGCATCTGGATCGAGGCGCCGAGGTTCGGCAGGATGGTCATGTCGACCTGTTGGCCGACGAGGTCCTGCATCATCGGCGTGGCGCCCTTGTAGGGCACGTGAAGCAGCTTGGCGCCGGTGGCCTGCGCCAGGTATTCGGAAACGATGTGGTACATCGACCCGTGGCCGGGGCTGCCGAAGGTCAGGCTCTGGCTGCCGGGCTTCCTGCCCGCCGCAATGATTTCCTCGAGGGAGGTGAAGGGCAGGTCGTTCCGGGCCATCACCACCAGCGGATGGTTGGAGATCGGCGCCAAAAGCGCGAGCTCTTCCGGCTTGTACTTCGCCGAGGCGTTGGACAGCGGCGCAAGGATCGCCTCGTTGGGCGAACCCATGATCAGGGTGTAGCCGTCGGCCGGACGGCTCAGCAGCCGCTGCACGGCGACGGCGCCGCCGGCGCCCGGCAGGTTCTCGATGATGAAGGGCTGGCCCAGCGCCTTGGTCATCGCCGGTTGCATGGCGCGCGCCAGCACATCGGCAGGACCGCCCGGCGGAAAGGCGACCAGCATCGTCACCGGCTTGGATGGAAATGCCTCTGCTGCGAGGGCCGGTGCGGCGGTCAGCACGCCTGCGAGCAAGGCGGCGGCGGTCAGCGCCATCACGCGGGCGATGAGTCTCCTGGGGGTGTGTCTCTGCATGTCGTCCTCTTTCCTTTGAAGGGGGTGTGTGGAGGGGTGCGGCGTCGGGGTGGGCGAATTCTTCGATGTAGGATGAGTTCGAGCAACAGCAATTTTTTGCGCACTTCGTTGCTCTATGGGCAACACTTCGACGGGCCGAGAACCATGCGTGAAATCAACCAGAAGCGCCTGAAGTACTTCCATGAGGTGTTCGTCCACGGCTCCATCCGCGGCGCCGCGGATGCGCTCAATACGGCACCATCGGTCATCACCCGGCAGGTCGCATTGCTCGAGGAAGAGCTGGGGCTGATGCTGTTCGAAAGGCAGGCGCGCGGCGTCGCGCCCACCGATGCTGCGCTCCACCTTCTCGAATACTGGAGAGCCTGCCAGGCGCACCGAGAACGACTGGCCGAGCGGCTGAGCGCCGTCGAGTCGATGGATGCGGGAAGCGTGCGCATCGTCGTGAGCGAGGGCTTCATCGACGGGCTGCTGGAGGAGATCGTGGCGCCGTTCTGCAATGCGCATCCGAAGCTCTCGGTGGTGCTCGACGCGCTGCCCGTGAACGAGTTGCTCGCCGCCATTGCGGACGACTCGGCGAGCATCGGCCTCGCGTACAACCCCCAGTCCGATCCGCAGTTGCATGTCGTCGCCAGTGCCGCGGCACCGGCGAAGCTCCTGGTTCGGGCGGGGCACCCCCTGACGAAGATCGCCGGGCCCCTTCAAGTGCGGCAGATCCTGGCCTTTCCCCTGGGCCTCATGCCGCCGGGCTACGGCGTCGGAAGGCTGGTGGAACTGCTGGAGTATGCGGAGCATGTGAAGCTGCACCCCACGTTCCGCAGCAATTCGGTGGCGGGCCTCAAGCGCTTCGTGCGGTCCACGGACGGTGTGACCTTCATCGGCGCCGGCCTGGCCGCAGCCCCGGAGATCGAGGCCGGCGATGTCGTGGCGCTCGAACTGGCCCACCCGCTTTGCAGGAAGGCGAAGGTGAGGCTGCTCGTGCGCCATGGGCGGCCGCTGTCCGCGGCCGCCGGCCGGCTGGTGGAGGAGATCCGGCAGAACTTCTCGGTGTTCAAGCGCAGGTGAGCGCGACCGGAGGTTGGCGGCTCGTCCGGCCAAGGCGACGAAGCCGGCCGTCATTTCGTCGAAGGCCCTCACCTTTTTCGACGATCTGCTCTCTACCATTCGTCGCGCCTGGCTTTTACAGTTTCTTCAAGGGGCACGCCTTGCCCGGTGGAGAAAAAAATGCCCAAGCTTCAAATCAAGAACGTCCTGGTCCTGGGGGCCGGCAAGGTCGGCAGCACGGTGGCGGACATGATCGCGGAGTACCACCGCATCCCGGTCACCCTGGCGGACCTCGAGCCCGGGCGCAGTGTCGAGAGCGATCGCCTGGTGCGCCGGATCGAACTGAACGTCGAGAGCGATGCGGAGCTGGGCGCCGCGCTCTCAACCCATGCCGTGGTGATCAACGCGCTGCCGTTCTACCTGGCAGGCCGCGTGGCCACCGAGGCCGCAAGGCGGGGCGTGCACTACTTCGACCTGACCGAGGACGTGGCGGCCACGCGCGCAATCCGGGAGCTCGCAGGCAGCGCGACCTCGGTCCTGATGCCGCAGAGCGGCCTGGCTCCAGGCGTGATCGGCATGCTCGGCGGCCATCTCGCGGGGCGCTTCGACGAGCTGTACGACCTGCGCCTGCGCGTCGGCGCCTTGACCCGCAACGCGACCAACAGCCTGCGCTACAACTTCACCTGGAGCATCGACGGCGTCATCAACGAGTACTGCAATGCGTGCGACGCCATCGTCAACGGGCAGCCCGTGTCCGTCCAGCCGCTCGAAGGGCACGAGACCTTCACGCTGGATGCAGAGGCCTTCGAGGCCTTCAACACCTCCGGCGGGCTGGGAACGCTTTGCGAGACGCTGAAGGGCAAGGTCCGCAACCTCGATTACAAGACCATCCGCTATCCGGGCCACCGCGATGCCATGGCCTTCCTGCTGCATGACCTGCGGCTGATCGAGCGCCGCGATCTTCTTCGCCAGGTGCTCGAGCATGCGGTGCCGCACAGTCGCGAAGACGTGGTGATTCTGTTCGCTGCTGCCTCGGGGCTGCGCAACGGCCGCTTCGAGCAGGAGACCCGCGTGGGCCGCGTCTTCGGTGCCGCCCTGCGTGGCGAACTGCGCACGGCCATCGAGCTGACCACCGCGGCCGGCGTGGTGGGCGTGCTCGAGCTGTTGCAGCAAGGCAAGCTGCCGCAAGCCGGCTTCGTCGGGCAGGAGCAGGTGCCGCTCGAGCAGTTCCTGGCCACCAAGGTCGGTCACTACTATGCGAGCCTTGGCATCGCGCCTGTTGCGCGCGAGCGAGCGGGGGAGCCGGCGCCCGCCTGATCGGGCGATAGCTTGCAGAAGGCGCCGGGGTCGGCGGGGCCGGGCTTTCACTTGGTGGCGCACGCATGCGGCACGCCACAATGGCCCCTTTCTTGTGCCGGCAGTGCCCATGGACATCCGACTCGACGACCTCGACCGCCACTTGCTCGACCTCCTGCAGGCCAATGCACGCGAGCCGGTGGCTCATCTTGCGCGCAAGCTCAAGATCGCCAGGACCACGGTGGTCGCCCGCATTGCGCGCCTCGAAAGGGAGGGCATCGTGTCGGGCTACGGCGTGCGCTTCGGGACCCGGGTGGAGCAGGCGGCCGTGCGCGCCTTCTGCGGCCTCAGCGTCAATGCGAGGAGCGGGGCGGCGGTGATCAAGGCGCTCGACGGGCTGCCCGAGGTCGAGGAGGTCTGGGCCGTGAGCGGCCAGTTCGACTACATGGCGCTGCTGCGCTGCGACACGCCCGAGCAGCTGGATGTGCTGCTGGACCGGCTCGGCCAGATCGAGGGCATCAATCAGACGCACACCTCGATCGTGCTGAGCCGCAAGATCGACCGCCGCAGCATGGTGGCGCCGGTCCCTTGACGTTGGCGCAGGCGCCCCGGGCGGCCCCGGCTCGGCCGCTCAATCGATGGCGACCTTGGCGTCCTTGACGAGCTTCGCGTACTTGGCCGTGTCGTCCTTGATCTGCGCCGCCATCTGCGCAGGCGAGTCGCCCACCGGCTCGGCGCCGATCTCTTCCATGCGCTTTCTGAACTCCGGCGACTGGATGATCTTCACCATCTCCGCGTTGAGCCTGGCGATCACCTCCGCGGGCGTGGCCGCCGGCGCCAGGATGCCGAACCACGTGCCCTGGTCGAAGTCCTTCATGCCGGCCTCGGCCAGCGTCGGCACGTCGGGGAGGGTGCTCGAGCGCTTGGCCGTGGTCACGGCCAGTGCGCGAAGCTTGCCGGCCTTGATGTGCTGGACCAGCGGCGTCAAGGTGTCGAAGGACATGTCCACCTGGCCGCCGAGCAGGTCGGTGGTGAGCGGCGCGCTGCCCTTGTAGGGCACATGCAAGAGCTCCACCCCCGTGGTCGTCGAGAACTGCGTGCCGATCAGGTGCTGCACCGTGCCGTTGCCGTTCGAGCCGTACGACAGCTTGCCGGGTGCCGCCTTGGCCTGCGCAATGAGGCTCTTGACGTCGGTCGCCGGCGACTTGGCGTTGACCACCAGAACGTTGGGCACCAGGGCCACGGTCGTGATCGGCGCGAAGCTCTTCTCGAAGTCGTAAGGCAGCTTCTTGTAGACGCTGGTGGCGATGGTGTGGTGAACCGCACCCATGAGCAGCGTGTAGCCGTCGGGCTTGGCCTTCGCCACGTAGTCGGCGCCCACCGTCGCGCCTGCGCCCGGCTTGCTCTCGACGACCACCGGCTGGCCGAGGCTTTGCGACAGCGGGGTGGTGATGGCGCGTGCCAGCGCGTCCGAGCTTCCGCCGGGCGGAAACGGAACAACCAGGGTGATCGGCTTCGCGGGCCAGGACTGCGCGGCGGCAAGCGACGCGGCAAAGCCAAGCGCCAGGGCCGTCAGGGTGGTGCGGGTGTGAAGATTCCTTGGCGTCATGGTCATGCTGCCTTGCGTTGCGCGCTGGCGGCCACCAGGCTGCACATGGCCCGGGTGACTTCCGCGGTGGTGGCCGTGCCGCCCAGGTCGCGGGTGTGCAGCGACTTGTCGGCGGTGACTTTCTCGATGGCCTGCATCACGCGCCGGGCGGCATCGGTTTCGCCGAGGTGCTCCAGCAGCATCACCACCGACCAGAAGGTGCCCACCGGGTTCGCCAGGCCTTTGCCCATGATGTCGAAGGCTGAGCCGTGGATCGGCTCGAACATCGAGGGATAGCGGTGCTCCGGATCGATGTTGCCGGTGGGCGCGATGCCCAGGCTGCCGGCCAGCGCGGCAGCGAGATCGCTCAGGATGTCGGCGTGCAGGTTGGTCGCGACGATGGTGTCGAGCGATGCCGGGTTGTTGATCATCCGGGCCGTCGATGCATCGACCAGTTCCTTGTCCCACTTGACGTCCGGGAACTCCTTGGAGATCTGCACGGCGATCTCGTCCCACATGACCATCGCGTGGCGCTGGGCATTGCTCTTGGTGATGACCGTGAGCTGCTTGCGCGGACGCGACTGGGCCAGCTTGAAGGCGAAGCGCATGATGCGCTCCACGCCGGCGCGGGTCATCATCGACACGTCGGTCGCGGCCTCGATCGGGTGGCCCTGGTGCACGCGGCCGCCGACGCCGGAGTACTCGCCTTCGGAGTTCTCCCGAACGATGACCCAGTTCAGGTCGTCCGGTCCGCAGCGCTTGAGCGGGCCGTCGATGCCGGGCAGGATGCGCGTCGGGCGCACGTTGGCGTATTGGTCGAAGCCCTGGCAGATCTTCAGGCGCAGGCCCCAGAGGGTGATGTGATCGGGGATGTGCGGGTCGCCGGCGGAGCCGAACAGGATGGCGTCCTTGTCGCGGATGGCGTCGAGGCCGTCGTCCGGCATCATCACGCCGTGCTCGCGAAAGTAGTCGCCGCCCCAGTCGAAGTTCTCGAACTCGAATTTGAAACTGCTGCCGGCCGAGGCCAGCGCTTCCAGGACTTCCTGGCCGGCGGGCACGACTTCCTTGCCGATGCCGTCCCCCGGGATGGTGGCGATCTTGTACGTCTTCATGGGCTTGTCTCTGTGGGTGGTGGGTGGAAGGTGCCGCTACTGTAGGGACTCGACGGACCACCGGCTCGGCGCTAGAGTGAATCCATTGTTAACCTGGATTCAACACTGGAGCCGCCATGACTTCTGCCATCGCGCCCGCGGACCTTGGCTTCTTTTCCACCCTGGCGAGCGCCGGAAGCCTGAGCGCCGCGGCGCGCGAGCTCGGCGTCACCACGCCCGCGGTGAGCAAGCACCTGGCGCTGATGGAATCGCGGATCGGGGTGTTGCTGGTGAACCGGTCGACGCGGCGCATGAGCCTGACGCCCGAGGGCGAGCTCTACCTGGAGCACGCGCGCCGCATCCTCGGCGAGATCGATGGAATGGAAGAGCTTCTCGGCGTTTCCAAGGCGATTCCCAAGGGCCTGCTGCGGGTCAACGCCACGCTGGGCTTCGGGCGCAGTCACGTGGCGCCGCTGATCTCGAAATTCGTCCGCAGGTACCGGCAAGTGGAGGTGCAGCTGCAGCTGTCGGTCAACCCGCCGCCGCCGACGGAGGACCTCTTCGATGTCTGCGTGCGCTTCGGCGCTCCGCCGGACAGCCGGGTGATCGCCAGGCGCATCGCGGCCAATCGCCGCCTGTTGTGCGCGGCGCCGTCCTATCTGGCGAAGCAGGGCATCCCGAAGGTTCCGAACGACCTGACGAAGCACAACTGCATCGGCATTCGCCAGGGCGAGGAAGCCTACGGCGTATGGCGGCTGGCGAGCGGCAGGGGCCGCAACGCCAGCACCGAAGCCGTCAAGACGCGAGGAAACCTCACCACCAACGACGGCGAGATCGCGGTCAACTGGGCGCTCGAAGGGCACGGCATCCTGATGCGGGCCGAGTGGGACATCGAGCGCTACCTGGGCAACGGCCGGCTGGTGCAGGTGCTGCCGCAGTACTACACGCCGGACGCGGACATCTACGCGGTGTATCCGCAGCGCCACCAGCTGGCGGCGCGGGTGCGGGCCTTTGTCGATTTCCTGACGCTTTCCTTCACGCAGCAGGCGGCGTCTGCCAAGCCGTAGCTCGCAAAGCCGTGCTCGACGAAGCTACGGTTGCGAGTCGCGGCATGCATAGCTCGCTGCCAGCCACTTGTCGCCGCCGATGTAGTGCGGGTAGCCAGGATAGCGGCACATGGGCCGGGAGCCTTCGACGGCAAATGGCGGAAGGCCTGCCTTGCGCGTCTGCACGATCGCATCGGCCGGCGGCGTTTGCGTGGTCACCCAGCGATCCAGCGGATCGAGCAGGTCCGCCATCGTCGGCACCGCCACCTTGTCCGTGACCGAGCGTGCATTGCCGGAGTGCGTGGACGACGGCGACACGTACAGACGAAGCGACCGGTCCACGCTCGCCTGGCCCAACCGGGCCACCACCGCCTTGTAGTACTCGATGCCCATCAGCGGGCTCTGGGCCCGGTCGGCTGCGTTCTCTCGAATGATCAACTTGCCGCCGCGGGCGAAGAAGGCCGACAGATCCGGGTTCGTGGAGTCCATGAGCGAGGAGGTCTGCTGCACCCGCGTGGTGAACGACTCCGGACGATAGCTGCGCACGTCGAAGTTCGCGTCGCGCGCGATCGCGTAGCGGACCCAGTTGCTGCCGTAAAGCCACTGCGTGGCTGCCGTCGAGGCGTTCGGCGGCACGGTCGGCGCGGCGCTGCCGCTCACCCATCGAACCAGGTTCATGGCCGCAGCGCCGTCCAGGCTGTCCTCGTGGCCGTAGAGCCACTGCGGATAGGTGGTGATGCCGTTGGCCAGTGGGAAGGTGAAGGTGTAGGGCGAATGAATGCCGCGCATCAGCGACAGCTCGGCGTCCGACAGGCAATGCGCGCCTGCATCGGTGCCGCCCGGGCAACGCAGCGGCTGCAGGTTCACGCGCTGCTGGCAGGCCAGGTAGTTGTTGACGACCCCATCGGCGAGCCCGTCGAGCGCATCGCAGGCATCGGACGTGGCCTTGGCGATCAGCGGCGTTTTGGAAGCGTCCAGCCAGTCGCCGAACTGCGGCACTTCGTTGCGCACGAAGGCGTGGAAGAGGCCCGTCCAGTTGATGACCGGCACCACGCTGACGATGCCGTCGTAGTCGGCCGGGAAGCGCTGGGCCATGGTCAGGCCTTCGCGGCCGCCTTCGGAGCCGCCGAAGTAGTAGAGCTGGCGCGGCGCCTGGCCGTAGACCGAGCGCATGAGATCCACCGCCACGTCCCTGACCTTCTTGTACGAGGCGTAGGCGAAGTTCTCCAGCATCTCGTCGTTGAGCGCGAACGCCCCGGGCTCGCTGGCTGGGGAGGCGGACGCCTGATGGCCCGAGTCGGTGCCGAAGGTGGCATAGCCGCGCGCGATCGGCAGCGGGTCGCCCGGCGCGGCATCACGCAAGGGCGCGAGCCCGCTGATCGTCACGCCGTTGAACCCGCCGCCACCGTATTGCAGCGCCTTGCCGTTCCATTGGGTCGGCAGGTTGAGCTGGAAGTTGATGGGCTGCGCCCTGGGATCGCGCGGGGCCACGCTGCCGAGCACCTTGCAATATTCCGGCGTCGCCGGCGTAACGGTGTTGCCGCTGACGGACTCGGGCGCGGCCGTCACGAGCACTGCTGAAAGCACGGTGGCAGGCCCGCTGGGCAAGCCGATGGAGGAGGCGGGAATCGTTTTGCCGGAGAGCGTCGGGCATGCCGCCCCCACCTGCTGGCGCGATGGCGCGTGGCTGCAAGCGAGCAGCGCCAGGCTGATCGCGATCACGGGGAAGAGCTTCAAGGTTCTCATGGACGTCGGCAGGGGCGATGGATCGCTTGAGTGTATGGATGGTGGGCTGCGCGACTGCGAATCTACAGATAATTGGCATCGGCCGAAACAGGAGCTGCGGGTTTTCTCCATGAGGCCGGCGCACCTTCCCGAATCAGCGTCCCGGGCCGTCGAGCAGCGCAATCTCCGCCAGAAGATCGGCGAGCGCGACCTTCACGAAGTCCAGCGTCGGCTGATGGACGAGCTGCCCGTCGCTGATCTGTGCAGCGACGTTCGCAATCGCGACATGCTGCCGGACCACCGGCCGCGCCAGGGTGGCCGCCAAGGCGTCGCGGATCTGCGCCTGCGCGCGCACGCCGCCGGCGGTGCCGGGCGAGGCGGTCATGACCAGCACCGGCTTGCCCTTCAGCGGCGAGGCGAACCCAGGGCGTGAGGCCCAGTCGATCGCGTTCTTCAGCACACCCGGCATGCCGTAGTTGTATTCGGGCGAGCAGACGACCAGCCCGTCGGCCTGCGAGATCGCTTCCTTCAGCCCGGCCACGGCCGCAGGCGGCGTGGCCCCGTCGAGGTCGGCGTTGTAGAGCGGGATCTCATCCAGCGCAAAAAGCTCGATGGATGCCGAGCCCGGCAGCAGCGCCTGAAGGCTGCGAAGCACCGCGGTGCAGTTCGACCCGCTTCGGATGCTGCCGGAGATTCCGAGCAGACGGGTGGGGGAGGGTGAGGTTCGTTGGTGCATGGTCATTGGTGTTTTACAGACATTGAAGTTTATGCATAAAATGCGTCAAATGCACAGATGAGAGCAACAGCGCAACTGGAGACATCATGCTCAAGGTCAACCGGCCCACGCCTTCGCACTTCGGAATCTTCGTCACCGACCTGGAACGGATGGTGGCCTTCTACACCGAAACCTTCGACCTCACGGTCACCGACCGGGGGGAGGGACGGACCTTCAGGAACAAGCTGGTCTTCATGAGCGCCAGCGCGGACCAGCACCATCAACTGGTCCTGGCCTCCGGCCGGCCGGCGGAGGCGAAGTTCAGCACCGTGATGCAAATCTCCTTCGTGCTGCCGGGCATCCAGCACCTGCGCGACATCTCGGCCCGTGCGGCCGAGCGCGGCGCCACCGAGATTCGCGGCCTCAACCACGGCAATGCGCTGTCGGTCTACATGCTCGACCCCGAAGGCAACACCGTGGAGATCTATGTCGACACGCCGTTCTACGTCGCGCAGCCCCACGGCGACCCCCTGGATCTGTCCAAGGACGATGAAACGCTGATGCGGGAAACCGAAGAGGCCTGCCGGCTAGACCCCACCTTCATGCCGCTCGCGCAGTGGCAGGCGCAGTTCGAAGCGCAGTCGCCCGCACCCATCGCATCCGCTGCCTGACGCTCGCGGCAGGCCTTCTTCCCCCCCGCATCCCAACTGGAGTTCCCATGAAGCTTTTGTCATTCGTTCATCAA
Organism: Variovorax sp.; assembly: GCA_035250605.1. Lineage (GTDB taxonomy): Bacteria > Pseudomonadota > Gammaproteobacteria > Burkholderiales > Burkholderiaceae_C > Variovorax. The sequence continues at coordinate 21,352 of DATFFA010000244.1, forward strand.
GGCCGCGAAACCTGGGGCGCCGTCGTCGGTGACGGCGTCGTCGACCTGGGCGCCGCGCGTCCCCGGCACGCGAGCCTGGCTGACTACATCGCCTCGGGCGAGTACACGCAAGCGGCCCAGCATGTCGAAGGCCTGCCGGTCGCCGCCAAGCTGGCCGACATCCGCTTCCTGCCCGTGATTCCGCGTTCCGAGAAGATCATCTGCGCGGTGCGCAACTACATGGACCACCACCAGGAAGTGCTGGCCGCGGGCATGCAGCGCGAGCTGTCGGAGCAGCCGCCCATCTTCCTGCGCGTCTGGCGCTCGCAGTGCGCGCACAACGAACCGATCGTGCGCCCGCACGTGTCGGAATCGCTGGACTGGGAAGGCGAGCTCGCCGTGATCATCGGCAAGGGCGGGCGCAACATCGCCGAGGCGGACGCCTACGACCATGTGGCGGGGTATGCCTGCTACAACGACGGCAGCGTTCGCGAGTGGCAGTTCCACGCCAAGCAGATCGCCTCAGGCAAGAACTTCGAATCGACCGGCGGCTTCGGCCCGTGGATGGTGACCGCGGACGAGATCGAGCCCGGACGCCAGCTCAAGCTGGAGACGCGGCTCAACGGCGAGGTCGTGCAGTCGAGCCACACCGGGCACATGATCTTCAGCATTCCGAAGCTCATCAACTACGCCTCGACGATCTTCACGCTGACGCCCGGCGATGTCATTGCGACCGGTACGCCCGCCGGTGTCGGCTGGAGCAAGAAGCCTCAGCGCTTCATGAAGCCCGGCGACGTGTGCGAGGTGGAGATCGAGGGCATCGGCATCCTTCGCAATCCGATCGTCCAGCAGGACTGAGGCTTGCGCAAGTGGCCGCCGACGAGCGCGGCCTTCATTCCAAAAGAACATCGGAGACAACACCATGCGGCGCAGACGATTCGTTGCCGCAGGCCTCACTCTGGCCTGCGCGGCACCCCTCACGGCTTCGGCCCAGGACTTCCCGGACAAGCCGATCAAGATCTACCAAGGCTTCGCTGCCGGCGGCAACGCCGACACGATCGCGCGCGTGGTCAGTGCGGAGATGAGCAAGGGCCTGGGCCAGCCCTTCGTGGTCGAGGCCCAGACCGGCGCCGGCGGAACCATCGCGGCGACGACGGTGGCGCGGGCTCGGCCCGACGGGTATACGCTGCTGCTGGCCACCGGGGGGCATGCGGTCGCGGGAGCGCTCTACAACAAGCTCAACTACCAGACCGTGGCAGATTTCCAGATGATCTCCACGGTCACCTTCTTTCCCTTCCTGCTGGTGGTGCGAGCAGACTCGCCCTACCGCAGCCTTGCGGAGCTGCTCGCCGCCGCCCGTGCCGATGCGCGCAGCGTCTCGTACGGCTCGGCCGGCGTCGGCTCCACGCATCACCTGGCGGGTGAACTCCTGGTCAGGAGCGCAAAGGCCGAGCTGCTGCACGTGCCCTATCGCGGCGATGCCGCTTCGGTCACGGCACTGCTGGGCGGCGAAGTGCCTCTGATCGTCGCCCCGCCGACGGCCGTGATGGCCAACATCAAGGCGGGCAAGCTGAGGGCGCTCGCCACCACCGGCGCGCAGCGCTGGAGCGCGATGCCCGAGGTGCCGACGGTGGCGGAGCAGGGCGTGGCGGGCTACGACGTGAGCTCCTGGGCCGGCTTCATGGCGCCCGCCGGCACGCCGCGCCCGGTGGTCGAGCGCTTGCGGTCGGAGACACTCAAGGCCCTGCAGGTGGCCGCCGTCCGTGCGCGCCTGGAGGACATGGGCGGCGAAGCGCGCGGCAGCACGCCGGAAGAAATGACCACGATGGTGAGCGCCGAGCTGAAGCGCTGGACGGCCGTCGTGAACGATGCACACATTCCAAGGCAATGAGGTTTTCATGTCCCTGATCGAAATCCGCAAGCGCAGTCTCGCCATCGAGACCATCTACCACGAGGGCGGGCCGCCGGTGGAGACGCCCCTCCGACTGGCCGCTGCCTGCGCGGTGATCCGCAACCCCTATGCCGGGCGCCACGAGCCCGACCTGATGCCCTTCATGGCCGAGCTGCGCTCCCTGGGGACGCTGCTGGCCACCGAGCTGGTCGAGACCCTCGGGCGCGACCAGGTCGAGGTCTACAGCAAGGCCGCGATCGTCGGCGTGAACGGGGAGCTGGAGCACGGTGCCGTCTGGCACGAGGCGGGGGGCTGGGCCATGCGCGAGGTGCTGGGCGAGCCGAAGGCGATCGTTCCCTCGTCCAAGGCGGTCGCGGCGACGGGCTACCGCATCATGGTGCCGCTGCACTACATCCACGCGGCCTACGTGCGCAGCCACTACAACTCGATGGAGATCGGCATCCAGGACGCGCCGCGGCCCAACGAAATCCTCTTCGCGCTGGTGATGGGCACCGGCGGCCGCGTGCATGCGCGCCTGGGCGGGCTGACGAAGGACCAAGTGTCCGTCCACGACGGCCAGCGCTGAGGCAGGCCGTTCGAAGACCATGAAGGCCATTCAACTCCAGGCGCCCGGCGGGCCCGAAGTCCTGCAGCTCGTCGAGCTGCCGCTGCCGCAGCCCCGGGCCGGGGAAGTGCGGGTCAAGGCCATGGCGATCGGCGCCGGCGGGCCCGACGTGCTGATCCGCAACGGCACCTACAAATGGATGCCGCCGATGCCGGCGATTCCCGGCAACGAGATGGCCGGCATCGTCGATGCGCTCGGCCCCGGTGTGAGCGCGCTCCAGGTCGGCCAGCGCGTGCTCGTGAGCGCGCGTGAACTGGCGCAGCGCGGCGGCTGCTATGCCGAGGCCATCTGCGTGCCCCAGGCTGCGCCCTTCGTGCTGCCGGATGCGATTCGATTCGAGGACGCGGTGAGCCTCGGCAATTTCCAGCTCGCGCTGGCCATGCTGTCGAGCAACGGCAATTGGCCGGCGACCACCATCCTGGTGCCCGGCGCGGCTGGCGGCGTGGCAACGGCGCTGGTGCAGGTCGCCCGCGACCGCGGGCTGCGTGTGATCGGGACCGCCTCGACCGCAGAGAAGAGAAGCCTCGCGCTGGCCAACGGTGCCCACGAGGTGATCGAGAGCGACCCGCAGGGCCTGACCGGGAAGGTCATGCAGCTGACGGATGGCCGCGGCGTCGACCTGGCCTTCGACCACTTGGGCGGCGAGCTCTTCATCGCCTGCCTGCGTGCCCTGGCGCCCTGCGGCATGGTGGTCTCCTACAACATCGTCAACGGTCCGCCTGCCGGCGACGTGTTCGAGGAACTTCGCAAGCTGCTGGGCAGGAGCCTCGCCGTGCGCACGTTCTCCATCCATGCCTTCGATGCGGATGCGGGGCAGCGGCGGGGGCTGATGGCGTCGGCCATCGCTCTGATGGCCGAAGGCCGCGTCCGCGCGCCGAAGCCCACGTCATTCCCGCTGTCGCAGGCGCGCCATGTGCATGAGCTGCTCGACCGTGGAGGCGTGCCGGGAAAGATCGTGCTGCTGCCTTGAGCCCCGCCGCGAGGCATGTTCGCCTCTTTGCAAGCTCCGTGCGTTCATGCATAAAATGGCTCCCATGAACTCACTCATCGCAGTCCCCTCCGAGCCATCGACCCCTCTTGCGGAGCAGGCTTTCAGGAGCCTGCGCCGCGACGTGCTGACCGGCTTGTTCGAGGCCGGCAGCAAGCTGAAGCTGGACGACCTGCAAGAGCACTACGGGTTCTCCAGCAGCCCGCTGCGCGAGGCGCTGAGCCGGCTCGCACAGGAAGGGCTGGTCAAGGCGGATGAACGCAGGGGCTTTCGCGTTGCCCCGATTTCCGCCGACGACCTCGCCGACATCACGCACATGCGGCTGATGCTCGATGTGGAGGCGCTGCGCAGTGCCATCGAGCTGGGCGACGACAGCTGGGAGGGCGCGATCGTCGCCGCGTTCCATCGGCTCGAGAAGATCGAGTCTCGCCTCAGCGATGGGCCCGTCATCCTGGACGAGGAGTGGAGCGAGCTGCACAGGAACTTCCATGCGGCACTGATTGCCGCCTGCGCCTCCGAGCGCCAGCGCCTGTGGAGCGCGAGCCTGTTCGACCAGGCCGAGCGTTACCGGCGATTCTCGGCGCGCCACCGGCAGGTCGGCCGGCGCAAGTCCAACGAGCACCGCAAGATCATGGAAGCGACGCTGCGGCGCGACGCCGAGACCGCCTGCGCGCTGCTCGCCGAGCACATCCTCAGCACGCAGCGCAATGTCGAAGCCGCCATGCGCCGCACAGTCGCCGCATAGCGTTCCATGGCTTGCCGCAGGCGCACACGGCCTGCACATGCACCTGGTCGCGGCACTGTTGCCGCAGGTCGGCCGCCGGCTTTGTCCGACTGCTGCCGAGCTGCCGCTCCATTTCTGCTGCCATCGAGCTTCCGGCCCCAGCTTCGCATTTGATGCAGATCAATTCACTTCTCGGCACGGCTGCTACCTTGGCGGTCGCACTGCCAGACATGAATTGGAGAGTTTCAAATGACGATGATGAAGGCGGCAATCTTCGTGCAACCGGGTCGTATCGTGCTGGACGAGAAGCCGATTCCCGACGTCGGGCCGCTCGATGCGCTGATGAGAGTGACCACGACGACGATCTGCGGGACCGATGTCCATATTCTCAAAGGCGAATACCCCGTCGCCAAGGGCCTGACCATCGGTCATGAGCCGGTTGGCGTGATCGAAAAGCTGGGCTCCGCCGTCTCGGGATTTCGTGAAGGTCAGCGGGTCATTGCGGGTGCCATCACGCCCAGCGGATGGAGCAACGCCTGCCTCTGCGGTGCATGCTCGCAGGATGGCGCCGGCACGAAGCATGGCTGGAAGCCCATGGGCGGTTGGAAGTTCGGCAACACCATCGACGGCTGCCAGGCGGAGTACGTTCTGGTACCCGATGCCATGGCCAATCTGGCGCCGGTGCCGGATGACTTGACGGGCGAACAGGTGCTCATGTGTCCCGACATCATGTCTACCGGCTTCGGAGGCGCGGAGCGCGCGGGCATCCGCATCGGCGACACCGTCGCGGTCTTCGCGCAAGGCCCGATCGGCCTGTGCGCGACGGCGGGCGCCAAGCTGAGCGGCGCAACGACGGTCATCGGCGTGGACCACCTGTCGAACCGGCTCGAGATCGCGCGCCGCATGGGCGCCGATCATGTGATCGACAGCAGCGCGAAGGACCCGATCGACGAAATCATGCGCCTCACCGAAGGGCGGGGCGTGGATGTCGCGATCGAGGCCCTGGGCAAGCAGTCGACCTTCGAAGCTTGCCTGCGCGTACTGCGGCCGGGCGGAACGCTGTCGAGCCTGGGCGTCTACTCCAGCGACCTGAAGATTCCGCTCGGCGCCTTCGCAGCAGGATTGGGCGATCACCAGATCGTGACCACGCTTTGTCCTGGCGGCAAGGAGCGCATGCGCCGCCTGATGGCCGTCATCCAGTCCGGCCGCGTCGACCTCGGCCCGATGGTGACGCATCGCTTCAAGCTCGACGACATCGAGCAGGCCTACGAACTGTTCGGAAACCAACGCGAGGGTGTGTTGAAGGTGGCGATCACGCCTTGAGCCATCCTTGAGCCATCGTCGGCCTATGCATCCGGCATTTTCCGCTCTGCGCATGGAACGCCCCGCCGAGGGTGACCAGCAACATGCTCCGGAAGCTACGCAATGGCACGCTCGGGGTGGCGACGATGTGCTCGCTGCGCTGGAAAGCAGCCACGGAGGCCTTACCCAGGCGGAGGCCGCGCTGCGCCTGGCCGTGCACGGTCCGAACGCGCTGCCGCCGGCGCCCACCCGCCACCCGTTGACCCGCTTCCTTGCCCAGTTTCACAGCACGCTCATCTATGCATTGCTGGCGGCGGCGGCCGCCGCCGCCTGGTTGGGGCATGGGCTCGACGCTGCGGTGATCGTCGCCGTCGTGCTGGTCAATGCGATCGTCGGCTTTCTCCAGGAAGGCAAGGCGGAGAACGCCCTGGCCGCGATCCGGCGCCTGATCTCGCCGCGCGCCCATGTCTTGCGCGACGGCAACCGCTTGAGCGTGTCGGTTGCCGACCTGATTCCGGGCGACGTCGTGTTGCTCGAAGCGGGCGACCGCGTGCCGGCGGATCTGCGGCTGCTGCGGGCGCGCGGCCTGTTGATCGACGAGGCCTTGCTCACCGGCGAGTCGGTCGCTGCGCAGAAGCAGGACCGCCCGGCAGCCCGCGATGCTGCGCTCGGCGACCGCCACAGCATGGCGTTCTCCGGCACGATGGTCGCGGCCGGGCAGGCGAGCGGTGTGGTCGTCGCCACGGGCATGCGTACCGAGCTCGGGCGCATCAGCGACCTGCTGTCGTCGGTGGAGCCGCTGACCACGCCGTTGCTGCGCCAGATCGACCGGTTCGGCCGCCGCTTCGCCGCGCTCGTGGCTGCCGGCGCGGCGATGCTCTTCGCCTACGCCGTGTGGATTCGCGAATGGAGCTGGGTCGATGCGCTGATGGCCGTCGTCGCGATGGCAGTCGGCGTGATCCCCGAAGGGCTGCCGGCCGTCATCACGATCACGCTGGCCATCGGCGTGCAGCGCATGGCCGCGCGCAACGCAGTGATCCGTCGGCTGCCCGCCGTGGAGACCCTCGGCGCGACGTCGGTGATCTGCTCGGACAAGACGGGGACACTGACGCGCAACGAGATGACGGCCTGCCGCGTCGTCGGGCCATCGCACACCTTGATGGTCGATGGCGAAGGGTACGCGCCTCACGGACGCCTGCGTGCCACCGGCGACAGCGACGATGCCGATGCGCTCGCCGATGCGACCGCACTGCTGCGCTGTGCATTGCTCTGCAACGAAGCGACCCTTCGGGAGCTCGATGGGGCGTGGACCGTCCTCGGAGATCCGATGGAAGGGGCGCTGCTTGCGCTTGCCGGCAAGGCTGGACTCGATCCTGACCACGAACGCGGCAATTGGCCCCGTGTGGACGAAATCCCGTTCGACGCCGTCCACCGGTTCATGGCGACGCTGCACCGGGAGCCCTCGGGACAATGGGTGGTGTTCGTCAAGGGCGCGCCCGAGCGGATTCTGGAGATGGCGCAGCCGATGTCCGGCGCCGTTCGCGCACGTTGGGCGGCGGCGCTCGCCGAAGCTGCCTCGAACGGCGAACGCTTGCTCGGCTTCGGCGCGAAACGCCTGCCGGCGGAGCATGGTCATCTCCACTTCGACGACGTCGCCGGCGGCGTCGAGTGGCTCGGACTCGTGGGCTTCATCGATCCGCCGCGCCAGGAAGCCCGTCGCGCGATTGCGGAGTGCAGGGCGGCCGGCATCGCTGTCAAGATGATCACGGGCGACCACGCCGATACGGCGACAGCCATCGCCCGGCAGCTCGATCTCTGCGACGAGCCGCGGACACTGACCGGTGCCCAGCTGGACGCCGTGTCGGATGCGTCGCTGCCCGACCTCGTCGAGCACACCCACGTGTTCGCGCGCACCAGCCCGCAACACAAGCTGCGCATCGTTCGGGCCCTGCAATCGCGAGGGGAGGTGGTGGCCATGACAGGCGACGGCGTCAATGACGCGCCATCGCTCAAGCAGGCCGACGTGGGCGTGGCCATGGGCATCAAGGGCACCGAGGCGGCCAAGGAGGCTTCCGAGATGGTGCTGCTCGATGACAACTTCGCCTCCATCGTGAATGCCGTGCACGAGGGCCGGACCGTGCACGACAACGTTCGCAAGGTCATTGCCTGGACGCTGCCGACCAACGGCGGGGAAGTGCTGGGCGTGTTGATCGCGGTGCTGCTGGGCTTCGCGCTGCCGATGAGCGCGGCGCAGATCCTCTGGGTGAATCTGGTCACGTCGGTCACGCTGGGCTTGGCGCTTGCCTTCGAGCCGCCCGAGCCGGGCGTGATGGCCCGGCCTCCGCGGCGCGCCGATGCGCCCCTGCTCTCGCGATTCATGCTGTGGCGAGTGGTGCTGGTGTCCACCATCTTCGGCATCGTGACGCTGGGACTGCTTTTCCATGTGCTGGGTCGCGGCGACAGTCTGGACACCGCGCGCACGCTGGTCGTCAACGCCGTGATGGCCATGGAGGTGGCGTACCTCTTCAACGTGCGCTATCTGGGCATGCGATCGTTCACGCTGCGCGGAGCGCTCGGCACGCCTGCCGTGCTGGCCGCGGTGGGGGCGTTGGCGGCGGTGCAACTGGCCTTCACCTACCTGCCGGTGATGAATCGGCTCTTCGCGACGCAACCGTTGGCGGCTGTCGACCTGCTGCTCGCAGGCGGCGCGGGTGGCGCATTGCTGTTGTTGCTCGAGGCCGAAAAGGCACTCGCTCGCCGATTGCGGCTATTCCGGGAACTCGTGCCATGAATGCCACGCCGCATTCCGCGGTACAGAGCTGCCAGGTCGCTGGGCGTGCGGGAACCATCCAACCAGGAAGATCCATGAAGATACTCATCGCCGCTGACGGAAGCATCTACACCGAGCGAATGCTGGCCCATCTGGCAGCGCACGATGAATGGCTGAACCAGGTGCACCGATACACGGTGGTTCACTGCGTGGAGCCGATGCCCCCGCGCGCAGCCGCGTATATCCCGGGCGATGTTCTGAAACTCTACTACGCGAGCGAGTCAGAGCGGGTGTTCGAACCGATTCGGGCATTCTTCAAGCGCCACGGACTCCATGCGGACCACGTCAGCAGGGTCGGGGATGCCGCGCGGGTTGTCGCGGCGATGGCCGATGGCGATAGCTTCGATCTGATCATCATGGGGTCGCACGGTCACGGCGCGCTCGCTGGACTTTTGATGGGATCGGTCACGATGAAGGTCCTCGCCTTGAGCAAGGTGCCTGTTCTGATCGTGCGTTGAGGCGGGGAGGGTGGAGCAGGGCGCAGCGTTTCCGGGAAAGCCGGGCCAAGAGCGTTCATGGCGCGGGGAGCGGTTCGGAGACATTGCGTCAGGGCCTTCGAGCCGGCGCGACCGGATCGCCGGCCCGGCGCGCTTCGAGCCGCGGCCCGGTGATCTTGGCGTCCTGAAGCGCGAGCACGAAGCGCATCTGCGGACCCGCAATGGCAAGCTCGAGCTGGAGCCGCGCCGCGATCGTGTTGCAGCCCAGATGAACCCCGCCCCAGCTTGCCGTCGCGTCGCGGACCGACAGGGATGCCATCTCGAAGCCCAGGCCGCTGCCGACGGCCTCCGAGTGGAGGCGGATCGCATTGCGGCCTTCGCCGCGCCCCTCGGTGCGGGCCTGCACGCCCGGCATGGCGAAAAGACCGTCGCTCAGCTGCACCTCGCCCGAGAGCGCTGTGCGTTCCAGCAACAGGTGCGCCTGTTCCGTGAGGCCGTGGCTCTGGCCACCTGCGGCCTGGCGCAGCAGCGCCTCGGCAAAAGCCTGCAGCTGCAGCTTGCCGCGCTCGGACACCCACGGGCTCAGCAAGGCGCCGCGCCGTTCGAACTCGACCCCCATGAGCGGCGCCGATGCAAACTGGTAAAGGTAGCTGCGCCCGTTCGGGGCGTCGACATACAGCCCGAGCCGGCTCACGCCCATGCGTGAATCCGGTCCCACGTGTTCGACGGTGGCGTCGTTGAAGTCGATCCGGCCATGCCGTATCGGCACCGTCACCTCGGCGTCGAACAGCAGGTGCGCGTCGGTGATCTCCCCGCGAATCGTGCCGTCGGCAGTTGCGAGCGGGCCGAGGCACCATGTGCCGGCCTCTGCCGCGCCCGCCTCGCCTGCCCCGCTGCCGGCAGCCCGCACCGCGCCGCCGCGCCCCTGAAAGGCGCCCAGCAGCGCCCGGAGTTGCGGCGGCAGGATCAAGGGACCGTGCAACCGGACGCCCGAGAGCTCGGCTTCCGCCGCCTCGACAACGGACAGATGCGGCCTGCCGGCCTCGATCCGCATCTGCCCCACCAGCTCGTGCACGACGACACGGCCGATCTCCAGCACCAGCGGTCCCGACGCAAGCCGGAGCGCCTGTGCTTCGAGCTTGCGGATACCGAGCTCGATCGCCCCCTCGTGGCCGGGCTTCCAGCTGACGCCTTCGAGCGAGCAGCGATTGCCCGCGGCCTCGTCGGAAGCGCCGAGCGCCAGGCCGAGCACGAGATCGACGAGCGAAGCCGCGGACGGGACGGTCATGGCAAAGCGTTGTACCAGACATCGGCCTCCAGGCCCCGCTCCCGTAGCGTCCTGCAGCACTTGGCGGTTGCGAAACGAACCTGTCGCAGGCACGATGTTGCTGCGCTGCGCAGAACTCCTGGCCCGCCCGCCGCCGCCGGAGTTCCAGCTGCCGAGTCCCACGGGAATTTCACCACCCATGTTCTTCCTCTGGCCCGAGTCCCTCTGGTTGCTGCCGGCGCTCGCGCTGCTGCCGGCGGCGTATCTCTGGCTGCTGAACCGCCCGAACAAGGCGGCCTTGCGCTACAGCAACGTGGGCATGGTGCGCGCGGCGGCGACCGGACGCCAATGGCGGCGGCACCTGCCGCCCGCGCTGTTCCTGCTGGCCTGCTGCGGCTTGCTGATCGCCGCGGCGCGGCCCGTGGCGCGGGTGCCCCTGCCGTGGGCGCGGACCTCGATCATCCTGGCCATGGACGTGTCCCTCAGCATGCGCGTCAGCGACGTCAAGCCGACCCGGCTGGAGGCCGCGCAGGCAGCGGCCAAGCTGTTCCTGCGGGAGCTGCCCAAGGAGATCGAGGTCGGGCTCGTCACCTTCGCCGGGAGCAGCCAGGTCACCCAGCGCGCGACGCTGGACCGCGCGTCGGTGGTTGCAGCCATCGACGGCTTTCAGATGCAGATGGGCACGGCGGTGGGCAACGCGATCGTGCTGTGCCTGGCGGAGCTGTTTCCGGATCAGGGCATCGATCTGGGCGACATGAGCTTCGGCAGCAAGCCGCAGGGGCGCAGCCTGGACGACAAGGCGAAGCCGCCGCCCAAGCCCTTCACGCCGGTGGCACCGGGCTCCTACGATTCCGCCGCGATCATCCTGCTGAGCGACGGCCGCCGCACCACCGGCGTCGATACGCTGGCGGCGGCGCAGATGGCCGCGGAGCGCGGTGTCCGCATCTACGTGGTGGGGCTGGGGACGGTGGACGGCGACGCTTCGACGCCGGACGGCATGGCCATCTACATGAAGCTGGACGAGCCGACCCTTCGCGAAGTCGCGCGGATGACCGGCGGCGAGTACCACCATGCCGGCACGGCCGAGATGCTGCGCAGCGTCTACGAAAAGCTCGGCTCTCGCGTGCAGGTGCTGACCCGTGAGACCGAGCTCGCCGGCGTGCTGGCGCTGGTCTCTGCCTTGATTGCTTTGACGGCGGCAACGCTGTCGCTGCTCTGGTTCGGGCGAATCGCCTGAGCTCGGCCGATCCGCTGCCGGCCGGTCGCGCCCGCACGTCCTGCACGCACGCCTCGCATCGACCGTCCCCTGACGAGCCATCGCAGCCCGTCGTCGCGCTGCCCGCCATGGGCCCCAGGGTTTTCCCCAGTCCGCGGTCCGGCGATTCGGACAGCCTCCTCGCTCCGCATCCGGATCGTCGGCGCGGCATCCGCCTCCCTCTGGTCTCATCCCTCGTGAAATCAACGACTTAGCGCGCCTTGGGCGCCGTGCGCCGCGTGGCACATCGATTGCTCAGTACAAGGCCCGACCGCTTCGCCCGATGCGGATCGCGGCCATGACACAGGAGACAAACCGATGAGCACCATGGGCGACCTGGACCCCACGGAAACCGGCGAGTGGATCGATGCGCTCGGCGCGGTTCAACAGCACCGCGGCAGCGAGCGCGCGAATTTCCTCTTGAACCGCCTCGTCGACGAGGGCCGCCGCGACGGCGTGTATGTGCCCCGTTCGCTGAACACGGCCTACAAGAACACGATCCCGCCCGAGAAGGAAGAAAAGTCCCCCGGCAACCGCGAGATCGAGCACCGTCTGCGCTCCATCATCCGCTGGAACGCGATGGCGATCATCCTGCGCGCCAACAAGGACTCGTCCGAACTCGGCGGCCACATCGCGAGCTTCCAGTCCGCGGCCACGCTCTACGACATCGGCTTCGGCCATTTCTGGCATGCGGCCACCGACACCCATGGCGGCGACCTGCTCTTCATCCAGGGCCACAGCTCGCCCGGGATCTATGCGCGCGCCTTCCTCGAAGGCCGCCTGAGCGAGCAGCAGCTGCTCAACTACCGCCAGGAGGCCGAGGGCAACGGCATCCCCTCGTATCCGCACCCCTGGCTCATGCCCGATTTCTGGCAGTTCCCCACCGTCTCGATGGGCCTGGGCCCGCTGATGGCGATCTACCAGGCACGTTTCCTCAAGTACCTGCAGGGGCGCGGGCTCGCCGACACGGCGCCGCGCAAGGTCTGGGCCTTCATGGGCGACGGCGAGATGGACGAGCCCGAATCGCTCGGCGCGATCTCGCTCGCGGGCCGCGAGAGCCTGGACAACCTCGTGTTCGTCATCAACTGCAACCTGCAGCGCCTCGACGGCCCGGTGCGCGGCAACGGCAAGATCGTGCAGGAGCTCGAGAGCGTGTTCCGCGGCGCCGGCTGGAAC
>DATFFA010000245.1:0-4650 GCA_035250605.1 Variovorax sp.
GCCGGCAGCGGTTCCACGGGCCAGTCGACTTGCTCGACCGCGCCCGCCAAGGCGCGAGCGCACATCACGGCATCCAGATCATGAAACCGCACCGTCGTCTTCGACACCACGGGCGGGCTGGCGAAGCCGCGTGAGTGCGCCGTGGCCACCACGTCCTCGATCGGCGGGAGCTTCGCGCCGAGGCGTCCCCAGCCTGCGGCGTAGCCCTCCGCAGTCGCGCGTTGCTCCGGCCGGTAGATCAGCCGGAAGAGCGAGATGTCGCTGCACGGTCCCCTGCCCGGGGCCGGCGCGGCGGCGGCGGCGGGCGGCAAGCTGTTCAGCAGCCCCGCGAAGCGCCCCGTGAAGCTGCACGCCGGCCGCGGCAGCACGCCCATGTTCAAGGCCTGCCGTTGGGCGTCTTCCCGCTCGGCCACCACGGGATCGCAAGGATGGGCATTCGTGGCGTTGCCTGCCCCCGTGTAGTCGTAGATCCAGTAGCGCGGCGGCGGCTTGACGCTGATGACCTCCGGCCCCGGCGCGAGGCAGGTTGCGCGGCTGCCCGCATCCCGGCCTTGCGCCGCGTACAGCAGCGCGCCGCAGGCGGCGGGCTTGTCGCCGGGGATTGCCGCGCAGAGTTCGCGCGCCGCGCTGTCGATGCGCACCGCCAGGTCGGAGCGCGCGAACCAGTCGGCGCCACCGGCGGGGCAGAGACTGTCCGCGGTGCGCAGCAATGCGGCAGCCAGCGTGTTCGCCGCCGCCGGCCTCTCTTCGTCCTTGGCCGCCGCGGCCTGGGTCCACAGCTGCGTGAGTTCCCTCATCGCGCCGCGCTCGTCCGTGCTCTGCCTGGCATAGCTGCTCTTGGTCGACTCGATGGCCTGCCACGTCGCCACGCCCACCGTTGCTGCCGCGCTGAGGCTGAGCGTCGCGCCCACGGCCGTCACACCGCTGGCTGCCGTGGCAATGCGCGCTCCGATGCGTCCGTTGCCGGCCGTCGTCGAGGCCAGAGCGGCGGGCGCGGCCGCCTTTGCCGCCACGAAAGGCGAGCACTCGTCGTCCTCGAACCAGGCGTCTGCATTCGCCAGCAGGGCTTCGATGAACACGCGATCGAGGTGCTGGCCCAGGAAGCTGCCCAGATGAAAGTAGCTTTCCCACTGCGCTTCGGAGAAGAACTGGTCCGATGTCGCCTGCTGCGGAAACTCCGCGTACTGCCGCTTGAAATTCATCAGGTCGACCGGCAGTCCCGCGCACACATTCGGCTTGATCACGATCAGGATGCCGGTGCTCGCGCGCTCATCCGCGTACTGCACCTTCGCCAGCGCGAGGCAAGCGCTGCTCGTCGCCGATTCCAGATCGTCCAGGGAACCGAAGCGGTCCAGCGCCGCGGGCCGGGGAGCCGCCGGAGCCGCCCGCCGCGCGGTCCTGAAGCGCCGCGGCGAGGCGGCCGTTGCGCCTGCCGTCTCGCCGGCCTTCGGCTTCTGGAACAGGATCTCCGCCTGCAGGTCGATCCGCGCCTTGCGCACCAGGTTCTCGAGGTCCTCGAAGCGGTACTGCGGGTCCGCCCCGCAATCGGCGATCACGATGACCTGCGCGCGCTCGGCGAGCAGCACATAGGCTGCCGTGTTCTCGAAATGCCCGCCGTCCGTCAGGAACCAGTCGTCCTTGTCCGTGCCCTTGAAGACGCCGAAGGTCTCGTTGAGCACGCCGCGCGACTTGGCCCCGAGGTGGTACGGCGTGGTGATGCACCCCGTGCGCGCGGAGCGGTCCCACCAATAGCCCAGCCGCACGCCCGCGAAAGTGGCGAGCGCGGAGATCCCGCCACGCGTGCGCCCGCCCAGGCCCGGCGCCACCGCCGCGCCGGAGATCGCCGCCCAGTTGCCCAGGCTCAGCGCCCCGGGCCCGGTGAGGTCTTCCCACTCGCCCTGCGAGGCCTTGCGCAGCCCCCCCGACGCGACCGACAACGCCAGCCCGCGGCGGTCCTGGTTGAACAGCCCGCCGCGCGGATCGCGGGTCTGGTTGATGCACACGTTGAGGATATGGATCGGCCCGCCCTTCTCCTGGGGCCGGTAGGCGTCCAGCGCGATGTCGTCGTCGGCATGGACGTCGTCGATCGAAGCGATCTTGTGGTCGGTGCGCAGCACCTGCGGCACGCGATCCAGCGCCGTGAGCGGCGGCACGGCAGCGCCGCTGGTGAAGCGCGCACCGTTCGCCGCGCCCAGGTAGCTGCGCACGATGCGCGCCTTGTAGAAGGCATGCAGCGACGAGACGTTCAGAAACTCGACGTTCTTGCCCGTCAACAGCAGGAAGCCGAGCACCGGCACGGCGAGCATCAGGCAAGCCATCCAGGCGCTGCCGTAGGAAATCCCCTCGGGCGTGAAGAGCGCGCCCAGCACCATCTTGTGCGCCAGCGAAGCCCACCACACGCACAGCAGGAAGACCAGCGCATAGCCCAGAAACCGCCCCACCGCCAGCGCCACGCTCGTGCTCGGGCTCGAGGGCAGCAGCTTCGAGGCCAGCGGCAGCACCGCGCGGATCACGGCCGCGGCGATGGCCAGCCACAGGCCGGCCACGCCCTGGCCCGTCTCGGTGAGCGGCTCCAGCTCGAAGGCCAGGAACCATGCGCAGCGGTCGATCAGCCCCACCAGCACGATGGCGCTGAACAGCTCGAAGGTCTTGGCCAGCGCGCGCGTCACATAGGTGCGTGCGGCCTCGGGGCGCAGGGCGCCCTGGTCCCTGGATCGCCACAGGAAGTTGGCTGCCACCGGCATCGCCGCAAGCCACAGCACGAGCAGTGCGATGGTGATGGCGAGCAAGGTGTTCCTGAGCACCTGCCCCACCGGATGATGGCTGCCTTCGAACTGCAAGTACCACCAGCACAGCCCCCAGGTCAGGGCCAGGCTTCCCACCCACGCCGCGACCAGCCAGTACCACTTGGTCTCGTCCACCCACGGGATGGCCCAGTAGGCTGCCGCCCGCCAGGCGCCCACCATGAACACCAGCGGAAGCGCCAGCCACACCACCGGAATCCACAGCGGCGCCCAGCCGGGCAGGTCTTGCAGCAGCGCGAACACCGGATCGGAGGCGGCCGTGCCCAGCGCCGCCAATCCCTGCCAGGCATGCAGGATCACCACGTCGAGCACGAGCGCGAAGGTCAGCACGATCAGCGCGAACTCGAAGTGGATCGCGACCAGGTTGCGGACGAACAGCGCCGCCACGAACAGCGTGTCGCGCGTGCCGCGCGGGATCAGGTAGCGCCCGTTCGCCCGCAGCCACCAGGCGAACCAGCCGGCCTGTATCTCGCCGAGTGCCCGCTGCACCCTGAACATGTCCGTGCGCCGCGTGCCGCGCGAGAACAGCCGCCCCAGCATGCTGCCGATGTACCCGCCGCCCGATACCGTCGACAGCAGATCGAAGCGCAGCAACAGCCGGTTGCGTGCCAGGCTGCGCAGCAGCCCGAAGCAGAAGGTCGCGCTGCGAATGCCGCCGCCCGACAGCGCCAGCCCCCAGAGGGCCGAGCCGTCTGCGGGAAGGTTGCGAATGCCCAGGGCCCGGCGGCGGGCCGTGACTTGCTCAAGCAGCTTGCTCACGGGTGCTTCCCTCCAGGGTGGCCGCCTGGCAGGAGTCGTCGTTGTCGGTTCGAGCGCAGGCGCGCGCCGAGTATCTCAGTTGGCCGGCGCGCTTGAAAGCCCGGATCTCACTCGCGTGGAGGAGAGAAGAATGCCGTCGTGCCCCGGCTGCCTACTGCCGAGCCGCATCCGCCGCGGGCGGCGGTTCGTCGTCGCGCAGCCAGGCATCGAGCAGCGTGTACGACACCGCCAGCATCACCGGCCCCACGAAGATCCCGACCAGTCCGAAGCCCAGCAGTCCGCCGATCACCCCCGCGAAGATCAGCACCAGCGGCAGGTCGGCGCCGCGGCGGATCAGCAGCGGGCGCAGGAAGTTGTCCATCGTCCCCACGATGATGGTCCACACCAGCAGGAAGATGCCCCAGCCCGTGTTGCCGCTCCAGAACACCCAGATGGTCGCCGGCGCCAGCACCAGTGTGGGCCCGACCTGCACGATGCACAGCATGAACATCACGGCCGTGAGCAGCGCCGCGAAGGGCACCCCCGCGATCGCCAGCCCGACCCCGCCCACCACGGCCTGGATGATCGCCGTCACCCCCACCCCCAGCGCCACGCCGCGGATCGCCTTGCCGGCCAGCACCACCGCATCTTCGCCGCGCTGCCCGCCCAGCTTGAAGCCGAAGCGCCGCACCACCGCTGCCGCCGACTCGCCGCCCGCGTACATCATCCCGGCGATCACCACCGTGAGCAGGAACTGCAGCGTCAGCGCCCCCAGCACGCCGGCTTGCGCGAGCACGAACGACGTGACCTGCCGGAAATAGGGCGTGACCTGCGCCTCCAGCCCCGACACCCCGGCGGCCACCAGCTCGCTCCAGGCCTCCGTCAGCCGCTTGCCGACCAGCGGCAGGCGCTGCACCCAGCCGGGCAGCGCGGGCGGCCCCTGGCTGATCAGCTTGCGCACCCAGTTGACGACTTCCTCCGCATTGGAAGCAACGGTGGTGATCGCGAGGGTGAGCGGCAGCACGAAGAGCAGCAGCAGGATCACGACCATCACCAGCACCGCGAGGCTGCGGCGCCTCCACAGCCGGGCCTGGATCCAGAGGAAGGC
>DATFFA010000246.1:0-4827 GCA_035250605.1 Variovorax sp.
TCGGCATCGCCCGACGCGGGCGCCTGCTCGGCGCTCTCGCCGAACTCGGCGGCCGCCTGACCGGGGGCCACGACGCCAGTCGCTCCGACAGGGGGCCCGTCGGCCGCTGCAGTCTTCGGCGCGGGCGGCGGCGCCTCACCGCGCAGGGCACCTTCGAGCCGAGCCACTGCGGCGCGAATCTTCTGCGCATCCCCCGTGGCATTCGCGGCTTCGAGCGCCTTCGAGGCTTCGAGCACGTTGCGGTCGTGCTCGCTCATGGCCGCGGCCGCCTTCTCGCGCTCGGCGCTCTTGCGATTGAAGGCCTCGTCGATCGGGGCGCGGAAGGTGTCCCACAGCTTCTGTTCCTGGCGGCGGTCCAGCGGCACCGTCTGGGCCTCGGCTTGCCAGCGCTGTTGGAGGGCCTTCACGGCGTCGATGCGCAGCATCGGCGCGGCGCCGAGCTCCGTGGCCTCGGCGATCATGGCCTGGCGGCGCTCGATGCTGGCCTTTTGCTCCAGCTCGAAGGGAGCGCGCGCCGCGCCGAAGGCCGCGTTCCACTGGGGCTGCAGCTCGGCGAACACCTTTTCGCCCACATGGCCGGCGTCGCGCCAGCGATCGGCGAACTGGTGCAACGCGCGGTTGTAGGCCTTGAGGTCGGTGTTGCCGGCCTGCGCCTCGGCCCAGGCCTTCACCTCCTCGATCAGCGCCAGGCGCTGGGCCCGGTGCTCGGCCGCATCGGCCCGCACCTTCTCGAGCCAGGCCTCCACCACCTTGTGGGCCTCGTTGCAGGCCTCGTCGAAACGCTTCCACAGCGCGTGGTTGGGCACGCCGCCCTGGTCGGCCTGCTTCCATTGCTCGCGCAGGCTGCGCAGCGTCTCCTGCATCTTGCGGCCGCCCAGGGCCTGGCCCTCGGGACGCTTGAGCAGGCTTTCGGCCTTGGCCACCAGGTCCTCGCGCACCTTGTCGGCGCTCCAGCGCTGCCAGCCTTCGAGCTCCCCGGCGGCGACCAGCGCCGCATGCACGCGGGCTTCCAGCGGGGCATCGACCATCTTGCCGTGCTCCTTGAGCACGGCACGCAAGGCCGCGGCGGCGCCGGCGCTGGCCTTGCCATGGCCTTCGGCGGTTTCCTGCTCGAGCTTGGCCAACGCGGCCTCCACGGCGGCCTGGGCGGCAGCCCGCTTCTCGGGATCGACCTTCGGCGCCGGCGGCTTCTGCGCGGCGGGAGGCGCCGCTTCGGGTGCGCCTCCGCGGGCCACGCGCAATTCGTCGGCCCAGACCGGAACCGGCGGCAGGGGCGCCGCCGCATCCTCGGCGGCGGCCACGGTCTGCGCCAGCGCCTGGTGGAAGGCATCCGACACCACGAGCAGTTGCGATTTGGAAGACTCCAGCTGCGGCGCGAACTTGGCGTCCAGGCTGGTCCAGTTGGGGTCGGCTGCGATCTCGGCGGCCTGCTGCTGCCAGTGCGCCACGTCGGCGCGCAGCGCTTCTTCGGCCGCCTGGGCGTCGCGCCAGCCCTTGGTCGACAGCACCTCGAAGCGCTGCGCCAGCAGCACGGCCGCTTCGCGATGCACCTGCGCGCGGTGCTGCAGGTCCTCGATGCCCTTCACGCGCTCGGCCAGGCGCGCCTTGAAGCTCGCCAGCGGCTCGCGCGACAAGGGGGCGCCGGCCTTGGCCGCATCCCGCTGCCAGGCGAGCGCATCGGCAATGTTGAGCTTGGGCTGGGCCAGCAGGGCCTCGGCCTTCTGGGCCCATTCGGCGGCGATGGCCTCCTGGCCGCGGGCGCGCTTGAGCTCGTCGAGCTTCTCGCGCAGGAGACGTGCGGCGCCCTTGTCGCGGCCGCTCAATTCCTTGAACACCTCCTGCATCTGCTCGGGCGCCGGATTGCCGGCCAGCCACTCGCGGATACGCTGGGCACGCTCCCCGGAGGTTGGTGCAGTGAAGGCGCCGCCCGTCATCGTGTCGAGGGACTGGAGGTCGTGGGGCTTGGTCGAAGTTGAAGTCACTGCGCGAATAAAACCTGATCTGAAGAGGAAAAGCGAAGGCGCCGGCATTTTGCCGGCGCACCTCGCCATTTTCGCCGAGTTGCGGCGCGTGGGGTCAGCGGGTGGCCAGATTCAGCTCCGCGCCGGGTTTCCAGCTGGCGTCGCCGCCCTTGGTGCGTACCGCGCCGAGGAACAACCGCTCGCTGGGCAGCTTCTGCGCCAGCAGGTAGTCGCGCACGGCGGCGCCGCGCTCGACGGCCAGCTGGCGCATCGACTCTTCGTCGACCGGGATGCTGGCCATCAGCAAGTCTTCCATCTCCTTCACAGGAACGTCCTTGGCCAGGCCGATCATGTTGCGGGGCTTGGTCTTGAGGTCGGAGCGCTGGTACACCGCGGCCAGCAGCTCGGGGTATTCGGCGTCGGTGACCGGCGTCACGTCGGCCGCGTTCTGGTTGCTGCGCACCGCCGCACGGCGTTTCTCGGACTGGGCGAGGTCGCGCACGCGCTGCCGCTGGTAGGCCTCGCGCTCCTGCTCGAGGCTGGAGGTGCCCACCACCGTCATGCGCAGCGCGGGCCGGTCGGTGAGCGCCTTCGCGACCTTGTCCAGGCCCTGCTTCGCTTCGGCCGAAAGCGCCGCGCTGCCGGGCGCGAAGGCGATGGTGCTCGAATCGCCGCCGCCGCCGCCGAGCCCGCCCGTCAGCAACGCGAAAGGCGCGGTCGCTGCCTTGGCGATCAGGTTGACGATCGCCTTCAGGATCAGCGGCCCGATGCTGAACTGCGGGTCGTTGAGGGAGCCGCTGATCGGGAAGTCGATGTCGATCACGCCGTTGCGGTCGGCCAGCAGGGCGACGGCGAGGCGCACCGGCAGGCTGTTGGGCGCGCCCTGCACCTCCTCGCCGAACTGCAGCTGGTTCAGCACCAGCTTGTTGGAGGCGGTGAGCTGGCCGTCCGGCGTGATCTTGTAGTTCACGTCCATGCTGAGCTTGCCGCGCTCGATGCCATGGCCGGCGTAGCGCACCGAGTACGGCGACAGCGGCGGCAGGTCGAGCTCCCGCATTTTGGCGGTGATGTCGAGTTCCAGCGGCTTGGCCAGCGGGTTGAGCTTGCCGGTGATCTCCAGCGCGGCCGTCTGCTGAGCCTTGCCGCGCAGCTCGAGGTCCGCCAGCGCCGGCCTGTCGCCTTGCGGCTTGGACGAGAAGGCGCTGAGCTTGCCGGTGAGTTCGCTGAGGTCGGCCGAGTAGTTGGGCTTGACGAACAGGTCGCTGAAGTCAATGCGCCCGTTGACCAGGTTCATGGGGCCGAAATTGATGATGGGCGCCGGACCGCCGCTCTCGGGCGCCGGTGCCTTCGCGGTCGCCGCGGGCGTCGCGGCGGCAGGCGGCGTGGGCGCACCGCCGGCCATCGCCTCGGCGGACACCGGGGCCCCGCCAGCAGGTCCCGCCTGCTTCTTGACGGTCGTGGTTGTCGTTGTGCCGCCGAGACTGCGCCGCGTCCTGGCCTCGCCGGCCGGCATCGGCGCCGGTTCCCCGGGCTTCTTGGTGAGGTCCTGCAGATTGAGGCGGCCTGTCGGGTCGATGATCACGCGCGCGAAGAAGTCGGTCAGCGTGGTCTCGCGCACATCCACCGCAAGCGGCGCCTGGGGCGCCAGGTTGACTTGCAGCCCGCGCAGGTTCAGGGTCTTCCACCTCAGCAACTGGTTGCTGCGATTGGCCTGCCCGGCCGATTGGGTCAGGGTCGCGCTGTTGGCGCGGAAGTCTTCCAGCGCCGTATCGCCCGCCAGTTTCACACTCATGCCCGCGGGCGTGGTGCTGTACTTGACCGTACCGCGATAGCTTGCAAAGGCGCGTCGGATATCGATATTGAGCGCGTCGGCGTAGTAGGCCTTGAAGGCGTGCGCCGGCACAGAGGCCACTTCCAGCCGGCCCTCGGCCGCCACCGGCTTGAGCGCCACCGTGCCCTTGTAGTCGAAGCGCCCCGCTTCCGCGCGGCCGGCGGCGATGCGCCCGGACAGCTGCAGCGGCGAGGCGGTGTCCGTGTTGGGCGCGATCTTCTGGGCGTTGACCTTCAGGGCACTGATTTCGAAGGCCACCGGCGCCGCCCCTGCCTTGTCGGAATAGGACAGCGCACCGTTGTCGACCGCTACGGTGCCGATGGACAGCTCCCAGGGCTTGGTGTTGGCATCGGCGGCGGGCGCCTTCGCATTTCTGGGCGCGGCGGCCGTGGCCTCCGTGGCCGCGGCCTGGCTGCCGCCTGGCGGTGCCTTGAGCCAGCGCTCGAACATCCAGCGCTTCTCGTCGTCCCGCTCGACAAGCACCTTGGGGCTGTTGGCGCTGAACGAGGCGATGCTCAGCGTGTGCTTCGTCATGTCGACTTCGGCATCGGCCAGCTCGAAACGCCCCACGCTGGCCAACGCTGCCTTCGCCTGCGTGAGTGCCAGCCCGTCGACCGCGACTCGGCTGGCCTTGAACTTCAGGTCGGGCTGATTCCAGGCGACGTCGATCTGGCCGCTGAGCTTGCCGTCGAGCGTGGGCTCCAGGCTCTGCGCCAGGTACGGGGCCGCCAGCGACAGCGGCAGGGCCTCGACCTCGGCGCGCACTTTGGCAACCTTGTCGGTCGCCTCGCCGCCGAACTTGAGTGCGGCGCCGCCCACGGCGGTGGAACCGTTGAAGATGGCCGGCTTCTCCATCGGCCAGGCGATGGCGCTGGCATCGATCTGGAGCTGCTTCATGTCGACCGCCGCCGCGGGCTGGATGCTTTGGTCGCGCCATCCGATCTCGCCGCCGGACAGAGCCAGCTTGTCGACCTGCACGCGCCAGCCCGGCGCCGCGCCCGCCACGGGCTTGACGCCGGCCTCGCCGTTCGGCGG
>DATFFA010000247.1:0-17195 GCA_035250605.1 Variovorax sp.
CAAGAACATCGAGGCGATCGCGGCCATCCAGCTGCGCGTGCTGCAGGAGCGTCTCGCGAAGATGGACCTCGCCCTCGAGGTCTCGCCGGCGGCCCTGGCGGAGATCGCCAAGGTCGGCTTCGACCCGGTGTTCGGCGCGCGGCCGCTCAAGCGGGCGATCCAGCATCGCATCGAGAACCCGCTGTCGAAGCTGCTGCTCGATGGCAGCTTCGGGCCGAAGGACACGATCTTCGTCACCACCGACCCGGTCCGGACTCCCGGCAAGTTCATCTTTTCCGCCGACGAGGCGTTGGAAGTTCGAGCTGCCTGAGCGCAGACTGCGCCCGTGAGCCGCACGGCCGTTGCGAAGGCCCAAGGCGCTTCAGCCGAAGGCACGAAGGTACGGCAGTGAACCCGCCCGATAGATCCAGGAGGCGCAAATGACAGTCGAGTTCGAGGGCTTCCTCCAGGAGCCCCGCATCGCGTACTTCTCGATGGAGTTCGCGCTGGACGAACAGATGCCGACCTACAGCGGCGGCCTCGGCGTTCTGGCGGGAGATACGATGCGCACCGCGGCGGACCTCGATCTTCCGATGATCGGCGTCACCCTGGTCAGCCGGGCCGGCTACTTCCGCCAGGAGATCATCGACGGAGCGCAGGTCGAACACCCCGATGCCTGGCAGCCGGAGAAGTGGTGTCGATCCTTGCCCGCCAAAGTGGCGGTCTCGATCGGCGCCCATGAGGTCTGGATCGGCGCCTGGCTGCACCGGGTCGAGAGCCATTGCGGTGGCGTGATTCCGGTGATCCTGCTCGATACCGACCTGGCAGAAAACAGTCCTGAAGACCGCGAGATCACGCACCATCTCTACGGAGGCGACGAGGGCTATCGCGTGAAGCAGGAGATCGTCCTGGGCATCGGCGGGGCGCGGATGCTCGCCGCGCTCGGCGTGAAGGTCCTCAAGTACCATCTCAACGAAGGGCACGCCGCCTTCCTCACGCTGGAACTGCTGCGGCATCACGCTCATACGGCCCAGGAAGCGGGCAAAGGTGCAATGCGTTACGACACTGCGGCCGTGCGGAGCCGCTGCGTGTTCACGACCCACACCCCGGTGGAGGCCGGCCACGACCAGTTTCCGTATGCGCTCGCGGCGCCGCTGCTGGGCGATTTCGTCGACGGTGCCCAGTTGCGAGCGCTTGCGGGTGAAGATCGGCTCAACATGACCCGGCTGGCCTTGAACCTGAGCGAGCATGTCAACGGCGTCGCCCGGCGGCACGCGGAGGTTTCCCGCCGAATGTTCCCAGGCTACGAGATCCGTGCCATCACCAACGGCGTGCATCCGTGGACCTGGGCCTGCGACAGCTTTCGACGGCTCTACGACAGATGCATCCCGCAGTGGTGTCATGAACCGGAACTCCTGATGCGTGCGACTGGGATCGCCGACGAGGAGATTCGCAAGGCCCACGCCGATGCAAAGACCGCACTCGCCAAGGAGATCATCAGGCTGGGCGGGCGCGCCCCCGACGCAGGGGTGGCCACCATCGGCTTCGGGCGGCGCATGACGCCATACAAGCGGCCGGACCTGCTCTTCTCGGACCTCGACCGCCTGCGCGAAATTGCCCGGCGCCATCCGGT
Organism: Variovorax sp.; assembly: GCA_035250605.1. Lineage (GTDB taxonomy): Bacteria > Pseudomonadota > Gammaproteobacteria > Burkholderiales > Burkholderiaceae_C > Variovorax. The sequence goes on from DATFFA010000247.1 coordinate 1,613, forward strand.
CCAGATCGTCCTTGCAGGCAAGGCCCATCCGCGCGACAGCGGCGGCAAGCAATTGGTCGAGCGCCTGCACGACTACGCTCGCAAGCTGCAAGGCGCTGTCCCTGTGGTGTTTCTTCCCGACTACAACGTGCGCATCGCACGTTTGCTGGTATCAGGCGTGGATATCTGGCTGAACACGCCGCAGCGCCCCCTGGAGGCCTCGGGAACCAGCGGCATGAAGGCAGCCTTGAACGGCGTGCCCAATCTGAGCGTACTGGATGGCTGGTGGCTCGAAGGATGGATCGAAGGGGTGACAGGATGGGCCATCGGCCGCGATGGCAGCCATGAGGACGCCGCGAGCGACGCGCGCTCTCTCCATGGTCAACTCGAGAACGTCGTGCTCCCGCTCTTCTACGACGATGCCGCTGGATGGACAAAGGTCATGAAAGGCGCCATCTCGCTCAACGCTTCGTACTTCAACAGCCACCGAATGCTGCGCCGTTACGCCGCGGAGACTTACCTGCGCTGAGCCGCTCAGGCCGGGATGCGCACTGTCAGTCTTCCACCAGCAGATTGTTCACCACGTTGGCCACCCCCGGTGCCGACCAGGCGGCCTCCTGGGCGGCCTTGCGTTCGGTCCAGGAATGCACCTTTCCGCGCAGGGATACGTCGCCGCCGTTGACCAGAATCTGGATCTGACGGCTATCCTCGTCGGCCTGGCGCTCCAGCGCCGTCCGAATTCGCTCTTCGATATCTGCGGGCGTGAACTTCGGCTTCACCACGACCCGGTTCGTGACCCCTGCGACGCCGAGCAGGTCGCGCACGGCATCCTCCGCGGCGCTGCGCTGGTAGGCCCATTCGACCTCGCCATGGAGCGTGACCCAACCCTTCTCCACCATGGGGTGGATCTTGTCGTCGGGGACCAGCACGTGCCACTCGAGGGCACGCTCGGCCGCCGCGGCGATGTCGGCGTCGGTGCGCTCGTGACCGGAGGGGAGCTTTACCTGCATCTCGACTGCCACCGCCTTCACCCCCTTGACCCGTTGGACGGCGCGCTCGATGGCGTGCTTCTCGGCATGGCTCGACGGGTGGCCGGTCAGGGTGACGACGCCGTCCTTCACGATCACGCCGACATCGGTGGCAACGATGGCCGGATCGAAATTCAGTTCGGCAACGATATCGCTTCTCAGCATGGCATCGGGTTTCATGAGCTGTCCTCGGTGGTGGTTTGAGGTGAACTGCCATCGCGCGCTCCGACGCGCGGTGTCGAGGGGCTCACTATAGAAAGTACGGGCAGGCCGCGGCTTGCGCTGGATCAAGCGGGTCGGCGTTGGGGAAAGCGGCCGGGACAACCAGAAGGAACAGTTGCAATCGGCTTGGGGACGGGCGTCACTCCCTCATGCCTGATTGCCTGGATCTGCGGCTCCAGCGGCGTGCCATGTTGGCCAGGTCGTCGAATGCCGGGACCACCGCAAGCATGAGCAGCAACAGGGCGAGAGGAACAGTCGAGATGTACCCGACATACTTGAAGCCGACCGAGCCCGTCAGCCCGCCGAGGAAGAAAAAGGCAACGAGGAGCGTGAGGACGCGGAGGCGATCGCGGTTGGCGAGCACGCGAAGATGGGACGGCGGCCCAGCGGCATTCCGATAGAAAAGCTTGCCGAGCTCGATGCCGATGTCGGTCAAGATCCCGGTCAAGTGCGTCGTTCGAATCTCGGCATGCGACAGCTTGGTGATCACGGCGTTCTGCAGCCCCATGATGAAGCAGAGCAGCATCACCGTCACGGGCACGAACAGACCCCGCACGCTGGACAACCTGGCCCCCAGGACCCCGAAGCAGATCAGGAGGGAGGCTTCCACCAGCAGCGGCAACGCGTATTCGCTGTGCATGCGGCGCCTGCGCGCATAGTTGACCAGTACCGCAGAAGTTGCCGCTCCCGCCACGAACGACACCAGTCCGCCCGTGCCGGCAAGCACAACGTCATAGACGCCCAGCACGAGATGGTCTGCCATGGACGAGACGATGCCCGTCATGTGTGAGGTGTACTGCTGGACGGCCAGGAACCCGCCCGCGTTGATCGCGCCGGCGACGAATGCCAACGCAAACCCGAGGTGGCGATTCGCGATCGGGGTTCTCTTTCGACCCGTAAGTCGTCTGGCGTAGTTGATGGGCATGGGCTGCTGCTGGTCGGATCCTACTGGCCGTGCAGGCCTCGGCATTGATGAACATCAAGGCGGTCGGGTGCCTTCGCCGCCAAGATCGCTGCACGGCGCCATTTTGCCGGTGCATACCTTGTGAAGGGACATCGAGCCATGAACATCAAGACCATCCTCGTTCACCTGGACCATACCGACAGGTGCAGAGCCCGCGTCGATCTCGCGCACGGCATCGCCAGCTCGCAGGGCGCTCACCTGATCGGGCTGCTGCCCAGCGGCTTGCTGGAGGGCACGGTTCCGGCAGACGCGCTTCCCACGGGCATGACCGACTACATCGCGGAGTCCGCCCGATACCTGCGGCAACGTGCGCAAGCGATCAGCGACGGCTTTGCGGCCGGTGTGGGATCGGGATCGTACGAAGTTCGTGAAACAGACGGCACGACCATCGACTCGCTGATTGCGCATGGGCGCTCGAGCGACCTGGTCGTCGTGGGCCAGGACGACAGCGCGAGCGATTCGGATCTGCCGGTGCACGAGCTCGTGTCCCGGGTAATGCTCGACGCGGGCCGGCCGGTGCTCGTGGTGCCTTACGCCGGCAAGTTCGCGGAGGTGGGGCAGAACGTCCTCATGGCATGGGACGGGTCCCGCGCCGCCGCAGTGGCGATGCGCGAGGCCTTGCCGCTGCTGACCCATGCGCGCCGGGTCACCCTCGTTTCATTCCGGCGTACGGCTTCAACCCAAGGTGATGAACTGCTGATCCCGGAGATGACACGCTGGCTGCAGCGTCATGGTGTGCAGGCGACGGTCGAGCAGCATGTCACGGAGATCGGCACGTCGGACGCGTTGCTTTCGCGGGTCTCGGACGTGGGTGCCGACCTCGTCGTCATGGGGGGATACGGGCACTCGCGGCTGCGCGAGAGGGTGCTGGGTGGCGTCACGCGCGGGGTGCTCACCCATATGACGGTGCCGGTGCTGATCGCCCATTGAAGTCCGCGAACCGGACCCGTCGGTGCCGGACGCGGTTCGTCTCGCATTCCTCGACGCGGGTCGGCTTCGATCCATTCCGCATAATCCAACGCGCCAGAATGGACGATTGCGAGCCCCCCTCTTATGCGCATCCTGATCGTGGAAGACGATACCCTGTTGGGCGACGCCGTCGCAACGGGCTTGCGCCAGCTCGGTCATGTCGTGGATTGGTTCGGCGATGGGGTTCTTGCAGACGCCGCCCTGGCCACGGCACCCTACGATGCAATGGTGCTGGATCTCGGCCTGCCGGGCGGCGACGGCATGCAATGGCTATCGCGCTGGCGTGGACGCGGCATGAAGCTGCCCGTGCTGATCCTGACGGCCCGCGATGCCGTGGAGCAGCGCATCGCCGGGCTCGACGCAGGGGCCGACGACTACCTGATCAAGCCGATCACGATCGACGAGCTCGCGGCGCGGCTTCGCGCCATGGTGCGCCGTTCGTCGGGCCAGGCACAGTCGGTATGGCAGCACGGCGCGCTCGAATATGACCCGGCCGCGAAGGTGGTGCGCTGGAAAGGCGACCAGGTGGACCTCACGGGGCGCGAGATGGCGTTGCTCGAGGCGCTGCTTGCGAATTCGCAGCGGGTGTTGTCCAGGGCGCTCCTGCAGGAGAAGCTCTACGACTGGAGCGGCGGGGAGCCGGAAAGCAACACCCTCGAGGTGCACGTCCATCGGCTGCGGCGCAAGATCGACCCGCTGATCGTCCGTACCGTCCGGGGCGTCGGCTATGCGCTCGGCTCCGGAGAACCTTCGTCATGAGCGATCGGAAGAGACCAGAGCCGCGCAGCCTCCAGCGCAGGCTCGTGCTTTATCTGCTGATCTGCGCACCGCTCGTGTGGGCGGTGGCGCTGGTCGTCTCCATCGACCGCGCCCGACACGAGGTCAACGAGCTCTTCGACACGGAACTGATCCGCCTCGCCCGCCAAGTGCAGGTGACGATCAGGGAGATCAAGGCCCCGGGTGCGGATGCACTCTCGGAACCCCCGGAGCCGGGCAGCCAGACCGCCGGCGAGTCCGACGTGCGCGATCTGGCAGTCGCCGTCTGGGATCGGCAGGGCCGGTTGCTGCTGTCTGACCGGCAAGGCGCGGAACTGCCTCGCCATGCGGGCCGTTCGGGCTTTCTCGACGAGCAGATCGGCGACCAGAGTTGGCGCGTGTACTACCTCCAGTCTGTCGACGGCGAATGGCTGGTGGCTGCCGGGCAGAAGGTCTATGAGCGTGACGAACTGGTCTTCGGCCTGACGGCAAGCCAGGTGATCCCCTGGCTCCTCGTGCTGCCGGTGCTGCTCCTCACGATGAACTGGGCGGTACGCCGGGCGCTGGCGCCCCTTCGCCAGCTGACGACCGATCTCCGGGGTCGTGGCGCCGACGATCTGGCGCCTGTGCCCGGTTGTTCGACTCCGGCCGAGCTGAAGCCGCTGGTCGGCGCCATGAACGACCTGTTCGCGCGCATCGAGGCGCTGCTGGCCCGGGAGCGCCGTTTCACGGCCGATGCCGCGCATGAGCTGCGCACGCCGCTGGCAATCCTTCGCGTCCAGTGGGATGTGGTCCGTCGTGCTGCCATCGGACCTGAGCGCGACGAGGCCGAGGCCAAGTTCACCGCCGGCATGGAGCGCATGGGGCGTCTCGTTGCGCAGATGCTGGCGCTCTCCCGCCTGGAAGCCGGCAACGTGCCGAAGCCGAAGGCCGAGGTCCGCTGGCCGACCGTGGTCGAGGACGCGGTGAATGAATGCCTGGCGCTTGCCGAGCGCCGGCGGGTCGAACTGGCGTGCGAATGGCCACCCGCGGGCAGGCACCCGATGCCATTGCTCGGCGACGAGCACCTGCTCGTGGCGCTCCTGCGCAATCTGCTGGACAACGCCGTGCGCTACGCCCCGAAAGGAAGCACCGTGACGCTGCGCATCGGCGAGGAACGACTGGAGGTGGAGAACGAAGGCCCGCCCCTGGACCGCGAGCAATTGACCCGGCTCGGGGAGCGCTACTACCGTCCAGCCGGTCAAGCCGAGAGTGGCAGTGGCCTGGGCATTTCCATCGCCCGGCGCGTCGCCGAACTGCATGGGTTGGAGGTGGCCTTCGAGACGCCTGCGGGCGGGCAAGGCGTGCTCGTGGTCGTGCGCTTCGCCGCACCACGGCGCTGAGGCCTATCTGGCTCTTGCCTTTTCGAGCAGCGCCCTTGCCTCTTCACGGCGCCCGGCGTCGGCCACCTGCCGCCCGGGTCGCGGCGGTGCCTGGATCGCGCGCTCCAGATGGACCACGGCCTGATCCGGCTGCTTGGTCTCGAGCAGGTACTCGCCATAGAAGAAGTTGGGATCGATGCCCTTGGGATTGAGCGAGAGTGCCTTTTGCAGGAGTTCCCTGGCCTTCGCCTTGTCGCCGAATCCGACCGGCCAGCCCGGCACCTTGTAGTAGAGAACGCCGAGGCTGTTGTAGGCCGAGCCGTCGAGCACGTCGCCATTGATGCGGATGGCTTCCTCGTACAGTGCCTTGGCCTGCTTGACCAGGCCCAGCGCCCCGAGCCCGCCCTTTTCGCCTGCCCACGAGCTGACGATGATGCCTTCCCACACCAAGGGCTCGCTGCGGTCCGGATGCGCCTCGCTGACCTTGTGCGCCTTGGCGGCCAGTGCCTCGAAGCGCTTTTCGCGATCGGCAGGCGGGGTCTGGTAGCGAATGGCTTCCCAGTCCCGCTGCAATTCGGTGACGGACTCTTCCACGGCAGCGGCCCCGGCAAGGCGCGGCAGGCCGGCGAGTGCGGTGACGGCCAGCAGGGCGCTCAGGCAGCGTCGCCGAGGCAACAGGGTGGGCGAAGGATGCTCGAATCGGGTGGTCATGGCAGGTGCCTCATGAATTGACAGGGAAGGAATCGGTGCGGCTCAAGGTGTTTCCGGCTTGATCCGGGGGCTCCTGCGGCAATGCCGGCAGGCTGCGGCGGTGCTTGGCGAAGGCACCGTCCAGCAGCGTCGAAGCCATGCCGTTGATCCGGACCGCGAGTTTCTCGGGATAGCCGAGGAATCGCTCCGGGGCTTCTTCTTCGAGCATCTTGAGCATCGAGCGAGCCACGACGGCCGGGTCGTCCATCGCGCTCCCGGTGGCGCGGTTGTAGGCGTCCACTTCCCGGCTGTTGAAGGGGGTTCGCGTCGTGCGCGGGCCCACGTACTGCACCAGCACCGTGCTGTCGGCGAGCTCGCGCCGCAGGGCTTCCGCGAAGCCGCGCAGGCCGAACTTGGTCGCGCTGTAGACGCTGTAGCCCGGCAGCCCGATGCCTCCCAACGCCGAGCCTACGCAGATCACCTGGGCCCGAGGCAAACTGCGCAGGTGGGGCAGCAAGGCCCGCGTCAGCAGCATCGGCGCCAACAGGTTCGTCTGCATGACGCAGGCCATGCTTTCCGGCGTCGCCGCCTCCAGATGCCCGAAGCTGGCAAGGCCTGCCGCATGGACGATGGTGTTGCATTTCCAGATGCGCGCGGCTTCCGCCAGCTTTGCCAGGTCCGCGGCGCTGGTGAGATCCGCGCAATGCCATTCGACACGGGGCCGATCGGCACCCGTGCTCCCCATCATCGTTCGTGACTGGGCCGCCAGCCTGGCCGGCGACCGCCCCGAAAGCATCAACGCTGCACCGGCCCGAAGGAAGGCAGCGGCGGCTGCCTCGCCGATGCCGCCATACGCGCCTGTCAACAGGATGCGTGCTTCGGTCGGTTTCACGAAGCGGCTCCCATGCCCGCCGGGCTCTGCGCCGCGCCGGTCGGTTGCGGCAATGGCAGGTCCCGGAACACGTCGCCGTAGAGCCTGAAAAAGGCGCGGGCTGCGTGGACGATGTCCGCTTGGTCCCGGGGGTCCTCGATGAGATTCATGAGCATCGCGAAATGGGCCGTGTGCTCCTGGTCCAGCGTGCCGTGCGAGCGCAAGTAGCTGAAGGCACTGTCCGGAAGGGCCAGGGACTGCTGGATCTGGTCAGCGGCCAGCAGTGCCAGCGAGACGCTGGTGCCCTCCAGCACGTGCACCATGCCGAAGAAGCCCAGTGGATTGCGCCTTGCGATCATGTCGTAGGCGTAGGCCACCATGACTTCGGCAGCATGGCCTGGCAGCCCTTCGCGAACGGCGTCGGCATCGCCGCCGCAGGCCCGGATGTCGTCGAGGATCCACAGGTCATGGCCCTGCTCCTCTTCGATGTACTCGTCGAGCGGGCCGTGCAGCCAGGCATGGCGCTCGGGAAGGGCTGCCTTGCAGGCCTTGAGCAGCGGCACCGTATGGCGCACGTGGTGGTACGCCTCGCGCAGGAAGGCGACGTAGCTGGGGAGCGAGACTTCGCCACGCAGGCAGCCCTGGATGATGGGGGCGGTCAGCAGGCCGGTGCGGGCGTCGGCGCTTTGCTTGAGCAGGACTTCATGAAAGCTCATGGGCGTTCCGGGTAGAAAGATTCAAATCGAGGAAATGCCGAGCGCATCGGCATGCGCCGCCAGGATGGCGGCGCGTTGCGGCCGGCCGTTGGGCGTCGCCATGCCGGAGGCGGCATCGAAAGGGGCACGCCCGCGCGACCAGCGATGCACGCGCGCATAGTCGGGAAGACGTGCATTCGCGGCGTTCACGGCGGCCTGCAGCTCGGCGTCGGTGGTCTCGGGTTGCAGCGGCCACAGGACCGAACTGAGCGTTGCTTGTCCGTCGCCGAGGACGACGGCCTGAGCGATGGTTGACTCGTCCCGCAGCTGGGTTTCGATCCACTCCGGCGAAACGTTGCGTCCGAAGGAGGTGATGAGGACCATCTTCTTTCGTCCGCGGACGTACACGAATCCATCCTCGTTGATGCTGCCGAGGTCGCCCGTGGGCCACCAGCCCGGCGGAGGGATCGGGTCGCCGAGGTACCCGGAGAACAGGCTGCCGGCGATCTCGATCTCCCCGTCGGCCGCGATGCGCAGCCGCGCGTGCGGCAGCGCGCGCCCGGCGCTCCCGTGGCGCTCGGCACCCGGCAGGTTGAGCGTTTGCACCGATGCGCCTTCGGACAATCCGTAGCCTTCGTAGGCCGGAACGCCGACCGAACGCGCGGCAGCCAGCAGGCGTGATCCGACCGCGGCGCCGCCGACGGCCACCATGCGCAGCGAAGCCGGGGCGCGCTCGCCGGTCGCGAGCAGATGATGGACCCAGGCTCGCAGCATTTGCGGCAGCAGGATGATGCTGTTGGGCTGGTGCCGCTGCACGACCGCACTGAAACGCGTCGCATCGAAGCGGGATGAGCCCTCGAGGCCGAGTTCCTTCAGCGGCAGGACGATGCAGGTTGCGCCGCGCGCAAGCGGCGCCATCAGGCCGGCGATGTTCTCCAGCAGCACGGGGAATGGCAGCGCACAGAGGTGGCGCCGGATGTCCAGTGGGTGCAACGCCTGCACCAGGCCGTCGGCGACGCTCTGCATGCTGTCTGCTCCGAGGCAAACCCCCTTCGGCGCACCGGTGGTGCCCGAGGTGAACGTGATCTTGGTCGTTCCCGCGGGCATCGGCGGCGCCCGGAACGGCAGCCGTACCATCACGAGCGGCTCGTCCGCGATGTCGACGGCGCTTGCAGGTGCCGATGGCCAGCGGGCCGCCAATGCTCCCAAGGTCAGCAGCGTGTCGATGCCCGCGGTGCCGAGCACGTGGGAAATCTGCTCGGCGCTGAAGAAGAGCGGCAGCGGCACGTGCACCACCTGCGCCTGCGCACAAGCGCGGTCGGCGACCACCCAGGCCGGGGTGTTGTCCATCAGCGTGGCCAGCACCCGCGTGCCCTGCGCCGTGAGTGTTTGTGCCAGCGAGCGCGCCGCTGCATCGAGGTCGGCGGCGCTCCAGCTGCGCCGCCCGTTGTCCACCGCCGTCATGCGGTGCGCTTGCCCAGTCGGCGCAGCGCTTCCGGCAGATGTCCTGCCAGCACGAGCGGCGCGTGCTCGTAGTAGTTGCCCCAATCCTTGGCGTCCGGGCCGAGCGCCGTCGGGTTGGCGTGGCCGAGTTCCAATGGTGCGACGCCGATCCGGGCGAAGAGCTGCCGCAGCTCCTGCGTCAGGGTTCCGACCACCCACTGGAAGCCTCGAGACGCCAGATGCGGCCCCAGCAGGTAGATCAGGCGGCGGCCTTCGCCGGCACGTCCAGCGGCCAGATGGCCGACCTCGACGATGTCTGCACGCGATAGCCGCGGATTGCCATGCCGAGCGAGAACGCGCTCCACCGGCGCATCGAGATAGTGTTCCAGGAACAAGGGGCCGTGCGCGGCATCACGGTAACCGGCTGCCGCGACGAGCGTACCGGCACGGTCTTTGAGACTCACCAGCACGGGTGCGAAATGCACGACGCGAGCGCCGAAACGTCTCGCGTAGACCCGCCTGATGAACTCTTCGACTTGCGCCCGACGAGGATCACCGTCGGGATGTATTTCGAAAGGGATGGACGCGGGCACGAGATCGGCGCCTGCCGACGCCACACCGATCTCCGTGCCGAACGACGAAGCCATGAACATGTTTGCTCCAATTGCCGGCCCACTGAAGTGGGCTCGAGGAGCATGTTCGCGCCGCTCGATGAACGGCGCCTTAAGCTGCGCTCTTTTCAGGCAGGACCGCTGCCGTCAGCGTGCGGGCCCTCTCGGGGCCTCGCGATCCCGCATCATTTCGCCTGCCATGTCCTTCATGTCCATGCAACGCTTGGCCATGTCGGCAGAGCCGCCTCCGTGCATGCCCATGCCTTTGCCGTGGCCGCCCATCTCGCACATCATCGACATGCCGCCTTGCATGGCCTGCATGTGTTCGGCCATCAATGCCTGCCGTTCTTCGGGCGTCTTTGCATCCCTCATCTTCTGGTGCATCTCGCGCATCTTCGTCATCTGTTGCTCGTAACGAGCGGCCGAGCCGTGCCCCGCACCGGAGTGATGCATGGCGGACTGAGATGCGCAACCGCCGAGCACAACTGTTGCAGCGACAAGAAGGATGGCTTTCATATCGAACTCCTTTACAGCAGTATGGAACCCTCGGGCGAGGGCGCATTTGATGAAGATCAAGGGATCGCGAACCACGCCGCAGCGGCACACCCCATGCTCGTGACCAGCGCGGCTGCGACACGCAGCGCGTAACGGGGGCCTCCTGCGATGGCGGCGACCGTGCAGCGGGTCAGCGTGTTGGCGCCGACGGCAAGCATTGCACCGCTCACGAAGTGGCCGGCAGACAAGTTTCCCGCTGCATGAAGAGACGCCAAAGAGGCCACCGGGGAATGTGCATCTGCAAAGGCTGCGAGCGCGACACCGGCCATCAGGCCGCCGTCGCCGAAATGCCGTTGAGCACCGCCCAGCAGCAGCGCTGCCAGTGCCAATGCCAAGGCGACCGCCAGGGCTTCTCGCAGGCGCAGCGCGCTGCGCCCGTCGGGAACCGCTTCGATCGCCATGGGCTGTTCGCGCGACAGAAGCGGCATCAGGCCGATGGCCGCAGCGCCGGCTGCACCGGCGATCGCGACAGGAAGCAGAGCGGCCGCGGCCGCAGGGGACAGTGCTGCGCTCATCAGGAGCGCCTGCACCCAGGTGGCAACGCCCGAGAGCGCAGCGCCGCCGGCCAGGACGGAGGCGTGGGCCGGTCGTGCTCGTGCCTGGCTGCCGAACGAAGCCACCGTCGCGGTACTGGAGACAAAGCCCGACACGAAGCCGGCGCCGAGCGTGCCGCCGCGCACGCCCAGCCAACGCATCGCCAGCCGGCCGGCGGCCTGGATGGTCATGATCAGCAGAACCAGCGCGGCGAGCGGTCGCGGATCGATGCCGCCGAGCAGCTCCATCGGCCGCGACGGGATCAGCGGCAGGACGACCAGCCCGAGCGCGATGAGGAGAAGGCCGTCGTGCAGTTCCTGCTCGCTCAGGAGCTGGGTGGCGAAGCGATGCAGGCGATGGCGCGCTGCCAGCAGCAAAGCCAGCGCGGCTGCGCTGGCCGCGGCAAGCGCCGGTGCAACGACCGACTGCACGCCGATCAGATAGGTCGCAAACAGCGCCAGCTCGGTGGTCATTCCCGGGTCAGGCGACCTGCTTCGCCAGTGCGAGATGGCTGCCAGTGCCGCGACGAGTGCCGCACCGATCGGGACCAGGCCTTCAGCGGGCAGCAGGTGTGCGAGTGCGCCGGCGAGCGCGGCAGCGGCGAAGGTGCGCAAGCCCGCTGCGGCGCGTTGTTCGCCTTGGCCCTTGCGGCGTTCGCGATCGATGCCGATCAAGATCCCGCTGCCGAGCGCCACGGCCAAGCCGACGAGCGTGTCCTGCGGGCCGTCGGCAGTCATCGACCGGCCTCTTCAGACGCCTCGGGTCGAGGCAGATGCCTCGCCGGGCGGGCTGTCCAGCGTCCTGACCACGCGTCGCACGCCCGAAGCTGCCGGTTCGGCGGGGTCGAACTCGAAACCCATCCTGCGCGCCAGCTTCAGCATCCGCGCGTTCTCCCGCAGCACGATGCCGACGAGGCGTTCGATGCCACGGCTCCCGGCATGCTCGATCAGTCGATCGAACAGCAGCGTGCCGAGGCCGGCCCCTTTGAGGTCCGAGCGCACGAGGAGGGCGAACTCGGCCTCGACGTGGTCGGGGTCGCTCACGGTGCGCGCGACCCCGAGCGTCTCGGGCATGCCTTGCGCATCGAGAGCTTCCGCGATGAAGGCCATCTCACGGTCGTAGTCGATCTGGGTGAGCCGGGCGAGTTCGCTGTGAGGCAGCTCGCGCCGCGTCTGGAAGATGCGCATGCGGATGTCCTCCGGATCGAGCATCTCGAGGAAGCGCCTGTGCTGCGGCTCGTCTTCGGGACGAATGGGTCGTACCGTGATCTTCCGGCCGTTCCAGTCCTGGGTGCGCACCCATTGCGAGGGGTAAGGAACGATCGCGAAGCGCTCGGCCCCGGCGACGGACCGGCTGGAGACGCGGATGCGTGCATCGAGCGCGATGGCGCCCGCCTCGTCCACGTAGAGCGGGTTGATGTCGAGCTCGGCCAGCTGCGGCAGGTCGGCAAGCATCTGCGACACGGCGATGAGCACGTCGTGGAGCGCGTCGACCCTGGCGGGCGGGTGGTCCCGGTAGCCGGCCAGCAGCCGCGAGACGCGGGTTCGCGAGACCAGCTCGCGCGCCAGGCTGCGGTTGAGCGGGGGCAGGGCGACGGCGCTGTCGGCCGTGACTTCGACAGCGGTGCCGCCCTGGCCGCACAAGATCACCGGCCCAAAGACGCTGTCGACGCTGGCGCCGACGATGATTTCCTGGGCATGGGGCCGGCGCACCATGGATTGCAGGGTGAACCCGTCGATCCGCGCGTCCGGCCTCGCGGTCTTCACGGCGCGCAGCATCTCGCTGACGGCCCTGTCCAGCGATGCCTGGTCGCGCAGGTCCAGCATGACACCGCCGACGTCTGACTTGTGCGTGATGTCGGGCGACACGATCTTCAGCGCGACCGGGTAGCCCACCTCGCGCGCAGCGGCGAACAGGGCTTCGGCCGATGGGGGGACCGCTCGCGTGGGAACCACGGGCACGCCATAGGCCTGAAGGACGGCCTTTGCCTCGTGCTCGCCGAGCCACTCGCGGCCTTCGGCGAGCACCGCGTCCAGCTGGCGGCGCGCCGCGGCGACATCGGGCACCGGGTTCTCGCTGGCGCTGGGGGTCTCGAGCAGGGTCTCCTGGTTGCGCCTGTAAGTCTGGAGCATCGCGAAGGCGCGGACGGCTTCTTCCGGCGTGGGGTAATCGGGCACGCCGGCCTGCTCGAACAGCTGGCGGGCCTGGGCGACGGCGCCATCGCCCAGCCAGGCGCTCATGACACGGGGCGCGGCCGAGCGAATCAGCGGCAGGCAGGCGCGGGCGATGTCGTCGCTGCGCACGATCGCCGTAGGCGCATGGATGAACAGCACCGCGCCCGCGGCCGGGTCGGCGAGCAGGGCCGAGAGCGTTGCGGTGTAGCGCTCGACCGGTGCGTCCCCGACGATGTCGACCGGATTGGCATGCGACCAGTTGGCGGGCAGCACTGCGTCGAGGCGCTCCAGCAGGGCCCCGCCCGGCTCGGCCAGCACGACGCCGGCCTGCGCGGCCGCATCGGCGGCCATCACGCCGGCGCCGCCGCCATTGGTCATGATGGTCAGGGTCTCGCTGTGGTTGCCTCGGAAGCGCGCCAGGGTCTCGGCCGCGGTGAACAGTTCCTGCAGCGTGTCGACGCGCAGCATGCCGGCGCGCCGAATGGCCGCGTCGTAGACGATGTCCGAGCCGGCCAGTGCCCCGGTGTGCGAGGCGGCGGCGCGCACGCCGTTGCCGAAGCGGCCGGCCTTCACCACGATCACCGGCTTGTTGCGCGCGGCCGCCCGCGCAGCCGACATGAACTTGCGCGGCGATTCCACCGATTCGACATACAGCAGGATGGAGCGCGTGCGCGCATCGCTGGCCAGGTGGTCGAGCAGGTCGCCGAAGTCGACATCGCAATGATCGCCCAGCGACACCAGGTGCGACAGGCCGATGCCGCGGCTTCGGGTCCAGTCGAGCACGGCGGTGACCAGCGCGCCCGACTGGGACACGAAGGCCAGTTCCCCGGGCAGGGCGTCGGTGTGGGCGAAGCTGGCATTCAGCCCGATGTGCGGGCTCAGCAAACCGATGCAGTTGGGGCCCAGGAGGCGCATCAAGTGGGGCTTGGCGGCGTCCAGCGCAGCCTGCTTCTGCGCCGGCGTCAGCCCCGCCGTCACGATGACGACGGCGCGGGTGCCGAGGGCACCGAGCTCGGCGATCAACGGCGCCACCGTGTGCGCCGGCGTGCACAGGAGGGCCAGGTCCGGCGCAGCCGGCAGTTGGCTGGCCGTGGCGAACACCGGAACGCCATCCAGGGTGCTGTGCTTGGGGTTGACGGCGTAGACGGGCCCGGCGAAACGGCCGGCGCGCAGGTTGCGCCAGACGGTGGCGCCCACGCTGCCGCTGCGGTTCGAGGCGCCGAAAACGGCGACCGAGCGCGGCGTGAGCAAGCGATCGAGGTGGCGAATGGTCACGGGTCGGTTCCTTTGAACAATGTTGCGGCTCCGCTCGAGCCTTTGAGGATTCCCTGCAGCAGCATGGCTTGCAGCACCCAGTGATGGTTCTGCGCACGCAGGGCCTGGTCGATGGGCCCAGTGGATGCCCGCAGTGACCAGTGCGGGTCATCTCTTGCATCCACCAGGAATGTCGTGTCCTTCGAGGCGGGATTCTCATGATCGTCGAGAAGCACCTCGAACCCGGTTGCGCGAGCGGCCGAGATGAACTGGCCGGCACGGGCCGTCTTCGCATCGCCGACGAACAGGATCGACGCTCCGTGCGGCGAACGGAGGTCGTGCAGCGTCATCAGGTCCGCCACGACGCGGGCCGGATGCTCTTCCTGGCCCAGGCCGTGGTAGACCGGGATGCCGGACTCCTGCTCGATTCGACGCGCTTCCGGCGAGTCCAGGCCCTCGCAGTCGATGGCGTCGTACAGGCGCCCCAGCACGCGCGCCAGGGCGCCGATGTCATCGCGTCCCGCCACCGGATACTGGGACCGGGTGAACCGAAGCTCGGCCAGCCGCGCGCCGAGTGCCTGAGCGGCGTTGCGCAGGGCCATGACGTTCGCACTGGGCGATGACCCGAGCAGCAGGGCGACGTTCTTGCCGCGCAGCGGCTGGCCTCCGGGCGTCGCCTGTGCATTCGTCCGTAGCTGGCGAGCCGCGGCGAACGTCGCAAGAACGAGATCCGCGGCCTGCGGATCGCCAGGCGATGCGCGTAGGGGAGGAGAGGTGATGGCAGGCTTCACAACCGCGAAGGTAGGACTTGCCACGATCCGCGACTTGACGGGCATCAACAATCCGCCATCTTGCCGGCCGCGATACCGACTTGACACCAAGCATTCACCCAGTGTTACCGAAGCCTCCATCGCATTGGCGCTCGTGTTGCAGTGGCTTTCTAAGCTCCCCCTATCGATCCACCAGGGGCAAAGAAATGACTGAAACGATCCGCCTTCCCAAGTCTGCGCCGTCGGGCGTCCAGCGCATCGCGGACATGCTGCGGCTGCTGCAGGACACCCTGCCGATCCAGCGACGGATCGTGCGCGCCGGCGACTCGGTCTACCAGGCAGGGCAGGCATTCGGGTGCCTCTACGTCGTCAACTCGGGCTTCTTCAAGATGGTCAACCTGTCCGACGAGGGACGGGAGCAGGTGGTCGGGCTGCATTTCAAGGGCGACTGGCTGGGTCTCGACGGCATTGCGCAAGGACACTACGGCTGCGATGCGGTCGCGATGGACACCGGCGAAGTCTGGGCCATCCGCTACGACGCCCTGCTCAAGGCCGCCCTCGGCGCCCCGGCCCTGCTGACTGCACTGCACGAGGCCATGAGCCGCGAACTCGTGCGCGACCACGACTGCCTGCTCTCGCTGTGCAACCTGCCCGCCGACGCCCGCGTGGCCGGCTTCCTGCGCTACTGGACCGAGGCGCTCGCGCAG
>DATFFA010000248.1:0-3739 GCA_035250605.1 Variovorax sp.
GCCTGACGCTGCCGTGCCGGGCGAGGATGATGAGTCTGGACATGTTGCGTGCTCGCGGTTTGATTGGCTCTGAGTGCTTTTCGGCTCAGTTCCGCCATTCCTGAAGGGCGCGCAGCAAACAGGCGTACTAAATATTCCGCGTTTTTCTCGCCGCCTCGTGCATGGCGCTCAGTCGCTCAGCCGCTCAGTCGCTCAAACATTCGCGCTGGGCCAGGCCTCGTAGCGCTGCGCCTGCTGCTTCGGCCGCGCCTTCTCCTCGGCCTTGGCGGCCAGGCGCATCTCGGTCATCCAGGCCACCACGATCTGCACGTAGGCCTGGCGCCAGGCCTTCTTGGACATTGCATGGTCGACGCCCTCCATCACGCGGTGGCTCAAGGAGCGCGCGAACTTGAAGGCGGCCAGGTAGTTCTCGATCACCGGGTGCGGCACGATGACGTCGTTTTCCGATTCGACGATCAGCACGTCGCCGAAGAAGTCCTCGCAGGCGGCCAGCGCCCGGTTCTTCTCGGGCTCGATGGCGGTCTGGCGGTACAGCGCGAGGTCATCGCCGTTGAGCCGGCGCTTGGGGCTTTCCCAGTTCTCGTCGCGGTAGATGGCGGGCACGCGCAGGCCCAGCCATCGCACCGGACGCAGCGAGGTCAGCACCGCCGCGAGGTAGCCGCCGTAGCTGCTGCCGATGACGGCGACGGCAGCGGGGTCCACCGCCGGATGGCCCACCAGCGTGTCGTAGGCGGCCAGCACGTCGCGCAGGTTGTCCTCGCGCGTGACGGCCTCGCGCTGCGCCACATGGCGGGCATGGCCGCGCAGGTCGAAGGTCAGGCAGATGCAGCCCAGGGCGGCGAGCTCGTGGGCCAGCGCGATGTCCTGCTGCTGGCTGCCGTCCCAGCCATGCACCAGCAACACGCCGGGGACCATGGTCGAGGCTGCGACCAGCGTGCCGGCGATGTGCACGCCGTCGACGGGGATGTCGATGAGGGCATGTCGGGTGGGCATCAGGGCTCGACCACGGTGTACTTCGTGATCGGGCCGATGCTGGCATCCACGCCGCTGAAGTACACGCACGCATTGGGCGGCGGCACCACGCCGTCGCCGTAAACCTCGAAGCAGGAGGCGTTGACTGCCTGACGCTCGGGCTGCTCCTCGAAGACTTCGAGCGCCGCAATCTCGGCGCCGCTCGCGCCGCCCACGCGCCACGACTGCTCCAGCACGCCGGAGCACCAGCGCCCGGCGCTGCTGACGCCCTGCGCCACGTCGTAGTTGATGCGCGAGGCGAAGAAGCCCGGGAACGAGCCGACGACCGCACGATGCAGGCTGCGCGCCTGCTCCACCGCCAGGCGAATCTCCTCGGGGAAGCTCAGCGCGAGCAGCGCATCGAAGCCGCCGCGCGCCACGGTGAGGTCCGAGCCTCCATAGACCTTGTGGCCCTGGTTGTCGGTGGTCAGGCGCTGCCAGCCGTAATAGCTGGCGACGGCCTGGCCCACGTGCACCTGACCCACGCTGTAGGTCACGGGCTGCTCGAGGTTCTCCTCCAGCACCAGTCCGTGCTCGGCGATCTCCGCCGCATCCATGGCCGCGAGGCATTCCTCCAGCGCTTGCCGGTCGCGCACCACTTGCTGGCCGCGACCGCCGGTGGCCCGCACCGGCTTGACGCGCACTGCGCCCTGTTCCAGCAGACGCAGGCCGGCGCGCCTCGCATCTTCGGCGGCGAAGACCGAGAAGCCCTGCAGCACCGCATGGGCGACCTGGCCGGCGAAGCCGTGGCTCCATCCCACGGGCGCCGCGGCGGCCGGATCGACCAGGGGATGCACCAGCGCCTTGGTCAGCACGAAGGGATGGGGCACCACCCCGCCGAACAGCGCGTGATGGCTCGCGATGCCGAGCGCGCTGGGCAGCGCGTCGCCGACCAGCGTGTCGCTGGGCACGAAGTACACCGGCGCGACGTAGCTGCGCGCGCGGTCGTACTCGCCCTCGAAACGCGACTTCTTGAGCCGGGCCAGCCGCCAGGCGAGCTGAGTGCGGGTCGCGCGCTCGTGCTCGCTGGCGTAGGCATGGTGGTCCGCCGTCAGCGCGACCACGGTTCCGTGGAGGCCGGGCTCGGCGAGCACGGCTCCGTCACCGGCGAGCGTCTGGGCTCCACCGGGCAGCGCGCTGAAGATGGATGTGTCCATGGCCGATATGCTGGGTGATCGCGCAGGGTAAATCAAACTTTGGGGCCCTGCTGGCGGCGTTTTCCTACATGCCGAGTGGGCGCCGGTACGGTGAAAGGGCTCTCCGCCGGGCGCTACATGAACACTTGTCCGTTCACCCCCAAGGAGAGTCCGCATGTCGAATTCGCAGAACGACCGGAAAGGCCAGACCGAGCACAACAAGGCCGGTCACCAGCCCGCCACCCAGCGCAACGAACCGAAGCGCACGCCGGAGAGCCGCAGCGACCGCGAAACCCAGGTCGGCGCCGGCAACCAGTCGCAAGCGCGCCGGGGGCCGGCGTCCGGCGGCCACTGAAGACCTCAGAGCAGATCCTTCAGCTTCGCCCGCAGCCGGCTGATGGCCTGGCTGTGCAGCTGGCACACGCGCGACTGGCTGACCTCCAGGATCGCGCCGATCTCGCGCAGGTTGAGCTCCTCCTCGTAGTAGAGATTGAGCAGCAGCCGGTCGCGCTCCGGCAACTCGCCGATGGCATCCACGAGCTGGTGGCGGAAGCCGCTCTCCAGCAGTTGCGCAAGCGGGTCCTCGTCGCCGCCCCGCTCGCCACGTGCCTCGCTGGCATGGCGGTCCAGGAAGGGGTTGTCGCCCTCGCCGTCCGCCGAGAAGTCCTCGACGTAAAGCAACTGGCAGCCCTGGATCTCCTGCAGCAGGCCCTGGAAAGCCTCCAGCGTCATCTTCAGTTCCTTGGCGATCTCGCCCTCCGTGGGCGCGCGGCCCAGACGATGCTCCAGCGTCTGGATCGCGCCCTCGACCTTGCGCGCCGACTGGCGCAGCCCGCGCGAGCCCCAGTCGTTGGCGCGCAGCTCGTCGAGCATGGCGCCGCGGATGCGCTGGCTGGCAAAGGTCTCGAACTGCGCGCCGCGGTTGTCCTTGTAGCGTGTCGACGCGTCCAGCAGGCCGATCATCCCGGCCTGGATCAGGTCGTCGAGCTCCACGCTGGCGGGCAGCCTGGCCAGCATCTGCAGCGCCATGCGGCGAACCATCGGCTGGTGCTGCTTCAGCAGATGGGACTTTTCAATGGTTCCCTGTGCGGTGTACACGGTCGTCCTTTTTCCTTCTCCAAGTGCTCTCAACAGGCTGCGGCGGTGTTCGTGCCCTGCGTCGCGGGCGCGGCTTGCGGCGCCAGGCTCGCGCCCGGACGCCAGGGCCACTGGCCCATTTCGTCGGCGATGCGGCGGCAGTCCGCCGCCGCGGGGCTGGCCGGATAGGCCTCCACCAAGGTGCGGCGCAGGCGCCCGGCGTCGGCCATGTGGGGCTCCGCCCGCACCCAGCCGGCGGGCTGCAGCGAGACCGCGAGGTAGCGGCTGCCGGCCTGCGCCAGGTTGTGCGCGACCTGCTGCGCCGCTCCGGGCTCGGCCACGCCGTTGACCAGGAAGCGCAGCTGCCGCAGCGCATGTGCGTAGTGCAAGCGCTTGATGCCTGCGTACGTGGCGGTGATCGAGGCCGCATGCGGCTGCATCACCAGCACCAGTTCGTCGGCCGATTGCGCCAGGGCGGAGAGCCGGCCCTCGCCATCGAGCGCGGCATCGATCAG
>DATFFA010000249.1:0-23639 GCA_035250605.1 Variovorax sp.
GAGCCGCCGCCACTCTTCAACGGGGACGAGCACCGCGGCTTCCGCCCCGCGTTTGGTCACCATCTGGGGACCTTCGGAGATGCAAGCTTCCAGGAACTCGCTGAAGCGAGCTTTCGCGTCTTGGACCGGCCAGGTATTCATAGATGATGCATCCATTCTGACTAGTTAGCTGACCAGATTCTAACTAGTCAAGGCGCCAACCGCTCGCGCACCCACGCCCCATCCTCGCGCCGGTAGCGCAACCTGTCATGCAGCCGGCTCTTGCGCCCCTGCCAGAACTCCCAGCGGTCGGGCACCAGCCGATAGCCGCCCCAGTGCGGCGGCCGCGGCGGCGAGAGCAGGTACTTGGCGGCGTGGAGAGCCGCGTTCTTCACCAGCACGTCGCGCCCGCTGATCACCTCGCTTTGCGGGCTGGCCCAGGCGCCGACGCGCGAATCGAGGGGGCGGCTGGCGTAGTAGGCATCGCTCTCGGCTTCGTCGACCTTGCCGACGCGGCCTTCGATGCGCACCACGCGCTCGAGCTCGACCCAGTGGAACTGCAGCGCGGCCCAGGGGTTGCCCGCGAGCTCCTGCCCCTTGCGGCTGTCGTAGTTGGTGTACCAGACGATGCCGCGCGCATCGTAGCCCTTGATCAGCACGATGCGGGTCGAGGGCCGCAAGTCGCTGCCGACGGTGGCCAGCGTCATGGCGTTGGGCTCGGGCAGCTGGGCGTCGATGGCTTCGGCGAGCCAGCGCTCGAACTGAATCAGCGGGTCGGGCGCGCTGCTCGTCTCGTCCAGCTCGGCACGCTCGTAGCTCTTGCGCAGCGCGGCCAGGATTTCGTTGGGGGAACTCATGAGGCGCATTGTTGCGCAGGCGCCGCCGTGGATACTGAGGGAATGAAATTGCCGCCACCCACCGTGATCGTCCTGGCCTCCGGCCGCGGAGAGCGCTTTCTCGCGTCCGGCGGCACGGCGCACAAGCTGTCGGCCCTGCTGGGCGGACGGCCGGTGCTCGAGCACACGCTGGCGGCCGTGCGCGAGAGCGGGCTGCCATGGCACCTGGAGGACGCGGGCCATCCGGGCATGGGCGATTCCATCGCGGCGGCCGTTCGCGCGACGGCGGATGCGGGCGGCTGGCTCATCCTGCCGGCGGACCTTCCGCTGGTGCAGGCGGCGACGATGCGGCGCATCGCCCTGGCCTTGTCGCAATGGCAGGCGGTGCAGCCGGTGCATGCGGGGGCGCGGGGCCATCCGGTGGGCTTCGCGGCATCGAACGGTGCGGCGCTCATGGCGCTGGCGGGGCCGACGGGGGCGGTGTCGGTGTTGCGCCGCTTGCGCGAGATGAATGCGGTGGGCGAGGTGGAGGTCGACGACGCCGGCGTGGTGACGGACATCGATACGCTCGACGACCTCGCGCGGGCGGAGGCGTTGCTCTTGTCGCGACGCTGACTTGCTCCCGCTCCCGCCTGCGGGAGAGGGAGCAAAAAAATCAACTGCGCGTGATCAGCGCACACGCGATGCGCGGCCCCGAATTGCCGGCCGGCTGCGAGGTGAAATCGTCGCGGTCGCGATGCACGACGAGGGCGCGGCCGACCACGTTGTTGGCGGCGCCGTCGGTCAGCGAGATCGAGTGCACGTCGACGCTGAAGCGCGCCGTGCCGCTCGCATCGGCCACCAGGCTGGGCAGCTCGCCGGCGTGGCTGCCGGGCGCGCCGAACTTGCCATGGGTGCCGCCGGCGGGATTGAAGTGGCCGCCGGACGCATTGCCGTTGTCGCCGCAGTCGCCCTTTTCATGAATGTGGAAGCCGTGTTCCGTGCCCGGCGCGAAGCCGCGCACCTCGCCGGCCACGCGCACGCCGTGGTCGAGCGCGGTGAAGGTCACCCGGCCCATGGTCGGGTTCGGCGAGATCGCCCCGGTGGGCGCCAGATTGGCGGTGGCGCTCGCCTTGCCTCCCAGGGTGCCGCAGCCCGCCAGCAGGCTGATGGCTGCCGCAATGGCGAAGGCGGGAACGATGAGGCGACGGGACATGGCTACTCCTTGGTTGTTGAATCGGGTGCAGGTGCGGCAGGGTATACCGGAGCCGCTGCGCCGCCGCAATCGGGCGACTCCGACAGCCTGGCTTCCGCCAGCTTGATCAGGCGCGCGAGCGCCGCGTCATGGATCGAATGGCGCCGCAATTCGAGCAGCGTCTGCTGCGCATAGTCCAGCGAGCTGCCGTAGCGGCCGACCGCGCTGGCGAAGATATGGCGATAGCGCTCGTCGTCGAGGTTGCCGGTGAAGTTCGGACTGCGCCGCGAGAGCGTGAAGGCCAGGGCGCGCACCGAGCCGTGCGGGGTGGTGCAGTCGAGCCACTTGGGGTCGTAGACGCCGGTGGGCATCTCGCGCAGCCACAGGCGCCCCAGCGTCTCCAGGCCGTCCGCCGCCGGCACGCGGAACACCATCCCGCGGCAGCTGCCGCCCGAGAGCAGGCCGAACACCAAGCCGGGATTCTCGACCGTGCCGCGGTTGACGCGGCTCCACATCTTGAGCGCCCGGTGCCAGCCATGGACCCGCGCCGGGTGCTGCTCGATGAAGCCGAACTCGGGGCGCCAGATCAGAGAGCCGTAGCCGAACACCCAGAGATCCTGGTGGCCGCCCCATTCCTCGATCACGCGATCGAGCATCGGCTTGGGGTCGCGCAGCGGCTTCGGCATGGGGTCCAGCCCGGGTGGGCCGGGGTTGCCTTGGGGCTGCGACGCAGCCGAGCAGCCTAGAATTTCGCGGTCATGGTTCACCGCACCATTATTTACCGGCCCCTCGGCTACGGAGATCGACCGATGTCAGCTACTGCCGACGACGACAGCCAGCAGAACTTCATTCTTGCGTTCGTGCTCGGATTGATCGCCCTGGTGATCCTGTTCGTGATCGGCATCGCGCTCTACAGCCAGAACCACAGGGCACGCACGGCGACGGCCACGGCCGCCCCGCCGGCGACGGTCGTGGCGGTGGTCACCGAAACCGTGGCGGTGATGATCCCCGACGGCGCGAGCGTTCGCGTGCAAGGCGACACGGTGAACTTCTATTTCGCCACCGGCAGCGCCGACCTGGCGCCGCACGCGGCCGAGGCACTGGCCGTGGTCATCAAGGGCGTGGAGGGCGGACGCAAGGCGGTGGTCTCGGGCTTCCACGACACCACCGGCGACCCGGCCCTCAACGAGCAGCTGGCGCAGAAGCGCGCGGAGATGGTGCGGGGCGTGCTCATCGGCCTGGGCGTGCCGGCCGCGAAGATCGACGTGCGGAAGCCGGCCGTGACCACCGGTTCGGGCACCGATGCGCAGGCGCGGCGCGTCGAAGTCAAGCTGGTCGACTGAAGACGACAGCGCCACGCAGATATCGGCCCGGCGTGTCCGGGCTTTTTCATTCGAGCTTGTTACCATCGCCCTTCGGGCCGCGCGTCCGCTGCGGCCTCCGGCAGAGCGACATACCCATGACCCCACACCCCACCGTCCACGAGGTCACCGAACGCATTCGTGCGCGCAGCCGTGACCTGCGAAGCGCCTACCTCCAACGCCTCACCGAGATCCGCCAGCGCGACCGCGGCTCCGACCGCATGGGCTGCGCCAACGTGGCGCATGCGGTGGCCGGCATCCCGGCCAACGACAAGATCAAGGTGGTGAGCGAGCGTGCGCCCAACATCGGCATCGTCACCGCCTACAACGACATGCTCTCGGCCCATGCGCCGTACCAGGGCTATCCGGACATCATCAAGCACGAGGCGCGCCGCCTCGGCGCCACCGCGCAGGTGGCGGGCGGCGTGCCTGCGATGTGCGACGGCGTGACTCAGGGCACGCCGGGCATGGAGCTCAGCCTGTTCAGCCGCGACGCGATCGCGATGGGCACGGCCGTGGCGCTGACGCACGACATGTTCGACGCGGCGCTGCTGCTCGGCATCTGCGACAAGATCGTGCCGGGGCTGCTGATCGGCGCGCTGCACTTCGGGCACCTGCCCATGGTGTTCGTGCCCGGCGGTCCCATGCCTTCGGGCTTGTCGAACAGCGCCAAGGCCAAGGTGCGCGAGCAGGCAGCGCAGGGTCTGGTCGGCCGCCAGGGCCTGCTGGAAGCGGAGATGCAGGCCTACCATTCCCAGGGCACCTGCACCTTCTACGGCACCGCCAACAGCAATCAGATGCTCATGGAAGCCATGGGCCTGCACGTGCCGGGCGCCGCGTTCATCCAGCCCGGCGATGCCACGCGGGAGGCGCTCACGCGCGAAGCGGTGCGCACGGTGCTGGGCCGTGCCGCAGACAAGCCCTACGCTGTTCCGCCCATCGGCGAGATGGTCGACGAACGCTGCATCGTCAACGCCATGGCCGCGCTGCTCGCCACCGGCGGCTCGACCAACCACCTGATCCACTGGGTCGCGGTCGCGCGCTCGGCGGGCATCCTGATCGACTGGAACGACTTCTCCGAGCTCTCCGAGGTGGTGCCGCTGCTCACGCGCGTCTATCCCAACGGCAGCGCCGACGTCAACGAATTCCAGGCCGCGGGCGGCCCGGGCTTGGTGATCGGCGAACTGCTCGACGCCGGCCTGATGCATGGCGACGTGCTCACCGTGCGTGCCGGCGGCCTGCGCGAGTACGCGAACATCCCGAGCCTGGCCGGCGCGCCGTCCGAGGAACGCGTGCTCGAGTGGCACCCCGCTGCGCCCTCGAAGAACGAGGCCGTGGCACGCCCCGCCTCCGCGCCCTTCAGCCCCACGGGCGGGCTGAAGCTGCTGGTGGGCAACCTGGGCCGCAGCGTGATCAAGGTGTCCTCGGTGCCCGACGATCGCCACGTGATCGAGGCGCCGGCCCGTGTCTTCGATTCGCAGGGTGCCCTGCAGCAGGCCTTCAATGCCGGCGAGCTGGAGCGCGACGTGGTCTGCGTGGTGCGCTGGCAGGGCCCGCAGGCCAACGGCATGCCCGAGCTGCACAAGCTCACGCCGCCGCTGTCGGTGCTGCAGGGCAAGGGCTTCCGCGTGGCGCTGGTGACCGATGGCCGCATGAGCGGGGCCTCGGGCAAGGTGCCGGCCGCGATTCACGTCTCGCCCGAGGCGGCAGCGGGTGGACCGCTCGCCAAGGTGCGCGACGGCGACCTGATCCGCCTCGATGCCGTGGCCGGCACGCTGGCGGTGCTGCTGCCCGCCGACGAGTGGGCCGAAAGAGAAACCGCGACCCTGCCCGACGCGCAGCGCAGCGACAACGGCCACGGCCTGGGCCGCGACCTGTTTGCCGGCATGCGCCGCAATGCCTTGACTGCCGAAGAAGGAGCCTGCACATGGCTGTAGAAACGAAGACCATCACCGCCATCGAGGTGATGCGCGATGCGCCCGTGATCCCCGTGATCGTGCTGCACGACGTCAAGGACGCGGTGCCGCTGGCGCGCGCGCTCGTCGCCGGCGGCATCCGCATGCTTGAAGTGACCTTGCGCACGCGCGAGGCCCTCGAATGCATCGAGATCATCGCCAAGGAAGTGCCCGATGCCGTGCCCGGCGCCGGCACCATCCGCAGCGCGGCCGACGCCCAGGCCTCGGCGCTGGCCGGCGCCAGGTTCGGCGTGAGCCCGGGCTACACGCGTGCCGTGGGCAAGGCCTGCCACGACCTCGGCCTGCCCTTGCTGCCCGGCGTGGCGACCGGCAGCGAGATCATGTTGGCGCAGGAGGACGGCTTCACCGAGCTCAAGTTCTTCCCCGCCGTGCAGGCCGGCGGCATCGCCATGCTCAAGGCCTGGCAGGGGCCCTTCGGCGAGGTGAAGTTCTGCCCCACGGGCGGCGTCACCGCGGCCAATGCGCACGAGTTCCTGTCGCTCGCCAACGTGGCCTGCGTGGGTGGGTCGTGGATCGTGCCCACCGATGCGATTGCTGCCGGCGACTGGGGCCGCATCGAGGCGCTGGCGCGCGAGGCCAGCCAGCTGGCGCGATGAACGGCGACTTCGATCCGGGCGAGCTCAAGGTCATCGCCTTCGACGTCTTCGGCACCGTCGTCGACTGGTACAGCGGCATTGCCGCCGAGGCCGAGCGCCTGCTGCCGGGCGTCGACGGCAGCGCTTTTGCACTGGCCTGGCGCGCCGGCTACCAGCCGGCGATGAAGAGCGTGATGGAACGTCTCGCAGCGGGCGAGGGCGGCTTCACGCTGCTGGACGAGCTGCACATGGGCATCCTCGAAGGTGTGCTGCGCGACTTTGGCATGAGCGAGCTCGACCCGGCGCGCAAGCGCGAGCTCAACAGGGCCTGGCACCGGCTGCCGGCCTGGCCCGATGCGGTCGAAGGCCTGGCGCGGCTCAAGCGCAAGTACATCGTCTGCACGCTGTCGAACGGCAACATCGGCCTGCTCACCGAGATGGCCAAGAACGCCGGCCTGCCCTGGGACTGCGTGCTGTCGGCCGAGGTCTTCAAGGCCTACAAGCCCGACCCGCGCACCTACCTCGGCGTGGCCGCGGTGTTCGACGTGCCGCCCAGCCAGGTCATGCTGGCGGCGGCGCACCACGACGACCTGGCGGCAGCGCGCACCTGCGGCTTGCGCACCGGCTACATCGAGCGGCCGATGGAGTTCGGGCCGCAGCGCCCCAAGGACGTCTCGCCGCGCGCCGACAACACGCTGCATGCGCGCGACATCGGTGCGCTGGCGGATTTGCTGGGCTGCTGAAGCCGGGCGCGCCGCTCAGCGCAGGCCTGCGCCGGCGGCCTCGCCGGCACGCTGGATCAGCTCGATCTTGTAGC
The DNA here is from genome assembly GCA_035250605.1 of Variovorax sp. GTDB lineage: Bacteria > Pseudomonadota > Gammaproteobacteria > Burkholderiales > Burkholderiaceae_C > Variovorax. The sequence continues at coordinate 6,719 of DATFFA010000249.1, forward strand.
CATCCGGGTCCGTCACGAAGGCGATCACCGTGGTGCCCCCCTTCACCGGCCCGGGCTCGCGCGTGACCTTGCCGCCGGCGGCCCTGATCTTCTCGCACGCGGCGTAGGCGTCGGGCACGCCCAGCGCGATGTGGCCGAAGGCCGTGCCCATCTCGTAGGTGTCGGTGCCCCAGTTGTAGGTCAGCTCGATCTCGGCCTGCGCCGGATTGCCCTCGTAGCCGACGAAGGCCAGGCTGTACTTGTACTCGGGGTTCTCGGAGGTGCGCAGCAGCTGCATGCCCAGCACCCGGGTGTAGAAGTCGATCGAGCGCTGCAGGTCGCCGACGCGCAGCATGGTGTGGAGGAGTCGCATGTCGTGGGGTGTGGAGAGTTGTCGTGGCTCCGGATTGTCGTGTCAGTTGCGACCGGCGAGCGTCAGCAGATGCGCCTCGTGCTTCTCGAGAAAGGCGCGCAGCTGCTGCCGGTACTCGGGTGCCACCGCATCCCGCACGCTGGGGCGATCTCGCAGTGCCTGCTGCCAGGCGCGCACCTTGGGCGTGTTGTCGAACACGTGCGAGTCGTGCAAGGTGTCGAAGAGCTCGAAGTAGCGGAACACGGGCGCGAACACCGCGTCGACCAGGCTGAAGCGCTCGCCCGCGAAGAAGGGGCCCGTGCCCAGCGCGGCCTCCACGCGCTCGAACTTGGCGGCCAGCGCCTGGCGCTTCTGCTCGAAGACTTCGGCGTCGCGCGTGGTCTCGTAGCCCCACAGGTCGGCGAGGATCGCGGAGCCGAACTCCATCCAGGCGCGGTGCTCCGCGCGCTGCAGCGGGTCTTCGGGATGGAGCCGCGGGCCGGGCTGCGTGTCCTCGATGTACTCGCAGATCACGTTGCTCTCGAACAGGATGCTCTCGCCGCCCCCGGGCCGCGGCACGCGCAGCAGCGGCACCTTGCCGAGCGGCGAGATCTTCACGAACCAGTCGGGCTTGTCGGCCAGGTCGATCACGACGCGTTCGAGGGGAACGTTCTTCTCGCGCAAGGCGATGGCAGCGCGCTGAACGTAGGGGCACAGCAGGTGGCTGACGAGGGTGAGTGTCGGTTGGGGCATCGTTGGCTTCCGTGGGGGTTGGAAGCGCGATTCTTCCGGGGGTCGAAGACCTTTTCTAAAAAGGTCCATCGCTGGAAATGCGGGCTGTGGTAGGGCGCCGCTCGCGACAGACAGGCCCGGTGCCCTCACCCTGACCCCTCTTCGCCGGGGGAGAGGGGAAAAGACGGGGGCAACGCGGGTTCGCGCGCGCTGCGCCGGCTCAGGCCGTCCAGCGTGTGAGCCGGCCGTTGTGCATCAGGCCGATGTGATCGGCCATCGCCTGCGCCTCGGCCTCGTTGTGCGTGACGAGCACGGCCGTCTGGCCGGCGGCCTTGAGGATCTCGCGCACCTCGACGGTCAGGCGTTCGCGCGTCGCGGCATCGAGGTTGGAAAAAGGCTCGTCGAGCAGCAGCAGCGCGGGCGAGGGCGCCAGCGCGCGGGCCAGCGCGATGCGCTGCTGCTGGCCGCCGGAGAGCTCGTGCGGATAGCGTCCGCCGGATTCGGCCAGGCCCACCAGCGCAAGCATCTCTGCCACGCGTGCGCGCTGGTCCGGCTGCGGCAGCCGCCGCAGGCCGAAGCCCACGTTCTGCGCCGCCGTGAGGTGCGGGAACAGCGCGTATTCCTGGAACATCATGCCGACACGCCGCTCCTCGGGCGGCAGGTGGACGCCGGCGGAAGACAGCAGCCGATCGCCGAGCCGGATGCTGCCCGCGCGCAGGGGCTCGAAGCCGGCGATCGCGCGCAGCACGGTGGTCTTGCCGCAGCCCGAAGGGCCGAGCAGGCAACCGATGCGGCCGGCGCCGAGCGAGAGCGAGAAGCCGTCGACGACCGTGTGCAGGCCATGCGCGCCCTCGTAGGCCAGGCGCACGTCGTCGAGCTGCAGGGTGGCGCTCATTCCGGCAAGCCCTCGGCCCGCACGCCCAACCCGTTGCGCGCCAGCAGCATCACCGGCAGCAGCCCCGCGGCCACGATGGCCAGGGCGGCGATGGCGCCTTCCTCGTAAGTGCCGCGCGCGGCCTCGGCGTACAGCCAGGTCGCCAGCGTGTCGAAGTTCGCCGGCCGCAGCAGCAGGGTGGCGGGCAGCTCCTTCATCGCATCGACGAAGACCAGCAGCGCGCCGGCCGCGATCGCCGGCCTCAGCAGCGGCAGGTGCACGCGGCGCAGCGTGCCGGCTGCGCTTTCGCCGAGGAGACGCGAAGCCTGTTCGAGGGCCGAGGGAATGCGCGCCAGCCCGGCCTCGATGCCGCCCACCGGCATGGCCAGAAAGCGGATCGCGCAGGCGACCACGAGCACGATGCCGGCGCTCATCAAGGGCAGGCCTTCCAGGCGCAGCAGTCTGCCCAGCAGGGCGTCGAAGCCCAGCGCCGGCGTCAAGAGGCCGATGGCCAGCACCGTGCCCGGCAGCGCATAGCCGAGCGTGGCGGCGCGCGCCTGCCAGCGCGCGGGGTTGATGGTCGAGCCCTGGCTGCGCACCGCCCAGGCCACCACCAGCCCGGCTGCCACCGTGGTGACCGTCACGCCGGCGGCCAGGGCGAGGGTGTTGCCCAGGCTGGCGAGCAGGCCGTCGGAGATGCCGCCGCCCAGGCGCAGCCGCTTGGCGCTTTCCCAGAGCAGGTAGAGGGCCGGCGTGACGAAACCGATCACGACCGGCAGCGCGGCCGCGATGCAGGCGAGCCAGGCCGCTGCGCCGTGCAGGCGGCGCGGCTCGATGGCGCGCATGCGCTGCGCCGAGCCGAAGCGCTGGTGGCGCCGGCCATGGCGCTCGAGCAGCACCAGCGCCACCACCACGACCAGCATGGCGCAGGCGATCTGCGCCGCGCCTGCCAGGTCGGAGCGCGTGATCCAGGTGGTGTAGACCGCCACCGTCAGCGTCTGGATGCCGAGGAACTCGGAGGCGCCGATGTCGTTGAGCGTTTCCAGCAGCGCAAGGCTCAGGCCCACGGCGAGCGCCGGCCGCGCCAGCGGCAGCGCCACGCGAAAGAAGGCGCCGGCTGCCGTCTCGCCGAGCGTGCGGGCCGCCTCCATCAGGTGGGCGGGCTGGGTCATGAACATGGCGCGCGCGGTCATGTAGACGTAGGGATAGAGCACGAAGCCGAGCACCAGGACGGCGCCGGGCATCGAGCGCAGGTCGGGCAGGCGGAACTGGCGCGGGCTGTCGAAGCCCAGCGCCCATCGGATCGCGCCCTGCACCGGGCCGATGGGATGCAGCAGGTCGAGGTAGGCGAAGGCCACGATGTAGGTCGGCATGGCCAGCGGCAGCAGCAGCGCCCAGTGCAGCACTCGCCGGCCCGGGAAATCGCAGACCGTGACCAGCCAGGCGCAGCCGGTGCCGATCAGCAGCACCAGCACGCCCACGCCGGCCAGCAGCAGGGCGGTGTTGAGCGCAGCCTGGGGCAGCACGTGCCGCGCCAGGTGCGTCCAGTGCGAGAGGTCCGCGCCGAAGGCCAGCCAGGCCAGGCTGAGCACCGGCGCGAGCACGCCGAGGGCGATGGCGACCGATGCAGCGCGCCAGACCGGCCCGACCGGCTTCATATCGATGCCCCCCATGCCCGGCATTCCGTGTCCTCGCTGCCCCCCGAGGGGGCCAACGCGCCTCAGGGCGGCCCGTCGGCGCGTTGCCGTCACTGGTCGAAGCCGACCTTGTCCACCAGCGCGCTGGCCTGCTTGCGGTACTTGGCGATCTCCGTGATGGGCAGCGGGTCGACCTTCAGCTCGCCGATGCTGGACGCGGTGATCGAGTCGAGTGCCACGCCCTTGCGCACCGGGTACTCGAAGTTGGTCTCGGCGTAGAAGGCCTGGGCCGGTTCGGACACCAGGAACTCCATCAGCTTGACCGCATTGGCGCGCTGCGGCGCATTCTTCGCGACGGCGGCGCCGCTGACGTTGACGTGCGTGCCGCCGCTCTTGGAGCTGGCGAAGGTCGGGCGGATCACCTTGATGGCCTCGCCCCACTTGCGCGCGTCGCTGCCTTCCTTGGCGCTCTTCATCTGGCCGACGTAGTAGGAGTTGGCCAGGCCGATGTCGCAGATGCCGCCCAGGATGTCGCGCGCCACGTCGCGGTCGCCGCCCGTGGCCTTGCGCGCCAGGTTGGCCTTGACGCCGCGCAGCCATTGCTCGGCCTTGGCCTCGCCCTCGTGCGCGATCAGCGAGGCGACCAGCGCCGTGTTGTAGGGGTGCTGGCCCGAGCGGATGCAGACCTTGCCCTTGTACTTGGGATTGGCGAGGTCTTCGTAGCGGAAGGAGGTGATCGGCAGGCTCTTGTCGGCATAGAGCACGCGCGCACGCATCGACAGAGAGAACCACTGGCCGTCGGCGCCGCGCAGATTCGCGGGCACGGCGGATTCGAGCGCCGCCGATTTCACCGGCTGCGTGACCCCGCCCTCGACCAGGTCGATCAGGTTGCCGATGTCCACGGTCATCAGCACGTCGGCCGGGGAGCGGGCGCCCTCGGCCTTGACGCGTTCGAGCAGGCCGTCCTTGACGAACACCGTGTTGACCTTGACGCCGCTTTGAGAGCTGAAGGCCGTGAGCAGCGGCTGGATCAGGCCGGGCTCGCGCGTGGTGTAGAGCGTGACTTCGCCTGCAGCGAAGGCCGGCGTGGAGAGCCAGCCGGTGCCGGCAAGGGCGATGCAGGCCAGGGTGCGGACGCGGCGGGCGCGCGAAACGGTGCTCATGGGGTGTTCCTCCGGAGTCTGGATGTGGTGACGGTGATCGGCGCCCCTTATGGGCGCTGATACGAATCATTATCAATGTTGCTTCGGGTCCGCGGGCGAATTTCCTTAGGCGGTCGGTGGCGTCTCGCTGCCTGCGCCGTGAATCGGCCTGGACTGTCCCGCGCGGGCACCACCGCTCGCAGTTCCGCAATGCAGTACTGGCCTCGGAGCAAACCGCCAGTTCGACCTCAAAAAACTGCGCAGCGGAATAAGATTCCGCAAATCGCCACTGCAGGCGCCAACCACAGGATGGAGACATGACGAGCCTTTCTCCCGGCCCCGACGACGCGCCCACGCGCATTCATCACCTGCTGGACGGCTGGGTGAACAGCCAGCCCGACTCGCTGGCGCTGCGGGACGCCGAGCTCTCGCTGAGCTACCTCGCACTGAAGGAGGCTTCGGAATCGGCGGCCCGCCAACTGTCCGGGCTGCAGGTGCGCGCCGGCGACCGCGTGCTGGTGGTGGGCGAGAACTGCGCGGCCATCGGCGTGCTGGTGCTGGCCCTGAGCCGGCTGGATGCCTGGTCGATCGTGGTCAATGCGCGGCTGTCGGAGCGCGAGATCGACACCTTCATCGCGCACGCCGGCGCCCGCCGCGTCGTCTACACCTGTCATGTGTCCGCCGATGCGCAGAAGCACGCGCAGCGACATGGCGCCGTCGCCCGGTCCTGGGACGGGATCGGCACCCTCTGGGTCGGCCCGCTGGCCGGCGAGGTGCAGCCGGAGCCCTGCGCGCCCGAAGCGAAGGACCAGGTGGCGGCAATGATCTACACCTCCGGCACCTCGGGCGCGCCCAAGGGCGTGATGCTCACCCACGCCAACCTGATGTTCGCTGCCGCCAGCGCACGCGACATCCGCCGCCTGGGCCCGGGCGACCTGATCTACGGCGTGCTGCCGATGGCCCATGTGGTGGGCCTGTCGACCCAGTTCCTCGGCTGCATCGCCAGCGGCGCGGCGCTGCTGCTGGAGGCGCGCTTCTCGCCCGCCGCCCTGGCGCAGGCGCTGGCGCAGCAGGGCGTGACCGCCTTCACCGGCGTGCCGGCGATGTTCGCCAAGCTGCTGGACTGGGCCCGCGAGAAGGGGCAACCGCTCGAGGCGCCCGCCCTGCGCTTCGTTTGCGTGGTCGGCTCGCCGCTCACGCCCAGCCTGAAGGCCGGCGTCGAGGCCGCGCTCGGGCTGCCGCTGCACAACGGCTATGGCCTGACCGAGACCGCACCCACCGTGGCGCAGACACGCATCGAGGCGGCGCGGCAGGACTGCACCGTCGGCTTCGCGCTGCCCGGCGTGCAGACGCGCATCGTGGATGCAGCGTCGGGCGCCGAGCGGGCCGCCGGCGAGATCGGCGAGCTGTGGGTGCGCGGGCCCAACCTCATGAAGGGCTACTACCGCAACGAGGCGCTGACGCGCGAGGCGGTCGACGCCGAAGGCTGGTTCAACACCGGCGACATGGCGCGCCGCGATGCCGACGGCGCGCTGCACATCGTGGGCCGCAGCAAGGAGCTGATCATCCGCTCGGGCTTCAACGTCTACCCGGTGGAGGTCGAGCAGGTGCTCAACAGCCATCCCGCGGTGGTGCAGTCGGCGGTGGTGGGGCGCACGGTGGAGCACAACGAGGAGGTGGTCGCCTTCGTCGAGCTGGTGTTGGACGCGCAGCCGGGCGAGGAGGCGATGCGCCAGTATTTGCGCGAGCGGCTGTCGCCCTACAAGGTGCCGAGCGAGATCCGCTTCCTGGCCCAGCTTCCGGCCGCACCCACCGGAAAGATCCTGAAGAGCGAACTGAAGACCCTGGCCCTGCAAGGCCGTGTTGCAAGCTGAACCGAGGACTCCCCATGGCATTGCCCGCACTCCTGAAAGACAAGCTCTCGCTGCCGCTGATCGGCTCGCCCCTGTTCATCATCTCCAACCCCGAGCTCGTGCTGGCCCAGTGCCTGGCCGGCGTGGTGGGTTCCTTCCCCGCCCTCAACGCGCGGCCGAAGGAACTGCTGGACGAATGGCTGGCGCACATCACCGCGACCCTCGATGCGGCCCGCGAGGCCGAGCCCGCGCGCCGCATCGCGCCCTTCGCGGTCAACCAGATCATCCATCCGTCCAACGACCGGCTCGACCACGACATGGACCTGTGCGTGAAGCACCGCGTGCCGATCATCATCACCAGCCTGTCGGCGCCCACGGACTACGTGGCCCCGGTGCATGCCTACGGCGGCCTCGTCTTCCACGACGTCACCAATGTCAAGCACGCGCAGAAGGCGCTGGCGGCCGGCGTCGACGGGCTGATCCTGGTGTGCGCGGGCGCCGGCGGCCATGCCGGCACGATGAGCCCCTTTGCGCTGGTGGCCGAGGTGCGGCGCTTCTTCGACGGGCCGATCGCGCTGTCGGGCTCGATCACCTCGGGCGCGCATGTGGCCGCGGCACTGGCGATGGGGGCCGACCTGGCCTACGTCGGCACGCGCTTCATCGCCACGCCCGAAGCCAATGCACAGGAAGCCTACAAGCAGATGATCGTCGACAGCGCCGCGTCCGAGGTCACCTACACGCCGCTCTTCACCGGCGTGCACGGCAACTACCTGACACGCAGCATCGCGGCTGCCGGCCTCGACCCGGCCCAGCTGCCGACGGCCGACAAGTCATCGATGAACTTCGGCGCCACGCGCGTCAAGCCCTGGAAGGACGTCTGGGGCGCGGGGCAGGGCGTGGGCAACATCGACGAAGTGCTGCCCACCGCAGAGCTGGTGCGGCGCATGACGCGCGAGTACCGAGGCGCACTGGCGCAACTGGAAGCCTGAGCGCACCATTCCCACGATTACCCAAGGAGACTGAAACATGAGCGACAAGAAAGCCATCCTCGTCATCGGCGCCGGCGATGCCACGGGCGGCGCCATCGCGCGCCGCTTCGCGCGCGAGGGCTACATTGCCTGCGTCACGCGGCGCCAGGCCGACAAGCTGCAGCCGCTGGTCGATCAGATCAAGGCCGAGGGCGGCCAGGCGCACGGCTTCGGCAGCGATGCGCGCAAGGAGGAGGAGATGATCGCCCTCGTCGAGCAGGTCGAGCGCGAGATCGCGCCGATCGAGGTGGCGGTCTTCAACATCGGTGCCAACGTGCGCTTCGGCATCACCGAGACCACCGCCCGCGTGTATCACAAGGTGTGGGAGATGGCCTGCTTCGGCGGCTTCCTGATGGGACGCGAGGTCGCCAAGGCGATGCTGCCGCGCGGCCGCGGCACCATCATCTTCACCGGCGCCACCGCCAGCCTGCGCGGCCGCGACGGCTATGCCGCCTTCTCGGGCGCCAAGCATGCGCTGCGCGCGCTGGCCCAGAGCATGGCGCGCGAGCTGTGGCCCAAGGGCATCCACGTGGCGCATCCGGTGATCGACGGCGCCATCGACACCGAGTTCATCCGCACGACTTTCCCCGAGCGCTACGCGCTGAAGGAGCAGGACGGCATTCTGCAGCCCGAGAGCATCGCCGACGCCTACTGGCAGATCCACATGCAGCCGCGCAACGCCTGGACGCACGAGACCGAGCTGCGCCCCTGGCTGGAAAGCTGGTGAGAGCAAAGGAAAGGAGCAGCGCCATGGCAGTCCCGGTTCAATTCCTGTTCGACTTCGGAAGCCCCAACGCCTACATGTGCCACCGCGTGATTCCCGCGATCGAGGCACGCACCGGCGTGGCCTTCGAGTACGTCCCCGTCCTGCTCGGCGGGATCTTCAAGCTCAGCGGCAACCGCTCGCCGGCCGAGGCCTTCGCGGGCATTCCGAACAAGCGCGCCTACGACCAGCTGGAGATCAAGCGCTTCGTCGCGAAGCACCGGCTCGATCGCTACCGGCACAACCCCTTCTGGCCGGTCAACACCCTGCAGATCATGCGCGGCGCGGTGGCGGCGCAGAAGCAGGGCTGCTTCGAGCGCTATGTCGAGGCGGTCTACGTGGCCATGTGGGAGGAGGCGCGCAACATGGAGGACCCGGAGGTCATCGTGCGCACGCTGGACGAAGCAGGGCTGGACGGCCAGCGCCTCTACGCCGGCACCCAGGACCCGGAGGTAAAGAACCGCCTCATGGCCAACACGCAGGCCGCCTTCGAGCGCGGCGCCTTCGGCTCGCCGACTTTCTTCGTCGGCAGCGAGATCTTCTTCGGCAAGGACCGGCTGCGCGAGGTCGAGGAAGAGATCGTGCGGCAGGGCGCCGCCTAGCACGCCGCCGAGGCGGGCACCCGGACACCCCTGGGCTGAGCCGTCGGTAGCGGCGAGCCCTCCATCAAAAAGGAGACAAGCATGAAAACCACACGGCGATTCCTGGGCGCTGCGACCCTCGCGGCGCTGTTCGCGATCGGCGCGCCCGCGAGCCTTGCGTGGGCGCAGGACGCCTCGGGCTTTCCCGCCCGGCCCATCAAGATCATGCTCGGCTTCCCGCCGGGCGGTTCCACCGATTCGCCGATGCGCGCGCTGGCGGAGGACGCCTCGAAGATCCTCAACCAGCCCGTCGTGATCGAGAACAAGCCGGGCGCGGCGGGCCTGATGCCGGCTCAACTGCTGCAGGGCGCGCAACCCGACGGCTACACGGTCGGCGTGATCCCGGCCAACCTGTTCCGCCTGCCCTACACCGGCACCATGAACTGGAACCCTGCCACCGATCTGCGCTACGTGATCGGCCTGACCTCCTTCGTCTACGGCATCGTGGTGCCGGCGACCTCGCCGATCAAGAGCATGGACGACTACGTGGCCTACGCCAAGGCGCATCCCGGCGAGCTGACCTATGCCACGCCCGGCGCGTATCTCGCGCAGCACCTCGCGATGGAGCAGATCGCGCGCATCAAGAACATCCGACTGAGCCACGTGCCCTACAAGGGCACGGCCGAGTCGTTGCAGGCGGTGGTGGGCGCGCACGTGATGTCGGCGGCCGAGACCTCGGGCTGGGGGCCTTATGTGGAGAGCGGCAAGCTGCGCCTCCTGGTCACCTTCGGCGAGAAGCGCATGAGCCGCTTCCCCGACGTGCCGACCTTGAAGGAGGTCGGCATCGACATTCCGCCGCCTTCCGCGGCCTGGGGGCTGGCGGTGCCGAAGAACACGCCGCAGGCGGTGGTGGCCAAGCTGCACGACGCCTTCAAGCAGGCGATGGAACAGCCGGGCTTTCGCAACGCGCTGGCGCAGTACTACATGGAGCCGGCGTACATGAGCCCGGCGCGCTACCAGCAGTTCGCGGCCGAGTCGACGCAGCGCGAGAAGCAGATGCTCGACGCGATCGGCTTCGTGCGGGAGAAGTAGGCAGCGCCTAGCGCCGCGCGCCCAGGCCCTGCTCGATCTCGCGCACCATCGCGATCAGCTTGGGGCGCACCTCGCCGAGCAGCGTGTCGCGCGAGATCGACTGGGCCGGCCCCGCTGCATTGATCACCATCAGCGGCAGCCCGCCGCCCGGCTGGAAAGGCACGGCGATGCCGTTGATCTCTTTCTGCCACTCGCCGAAGGAGCCGACGCAGCCGCTCTCGGCCAGGTCGGCGCAGGCCTGCCGCAGGCCCTTCTCGATGCGGGGCCAGGCGATCGGGTCGAGCGCCTGGATGCGTTCCTCCAGCGCCAGCCGCACGTTCTCCGGCGCAGCCGCCAGGTAGGCGCGGCCCATCGCGGTGGTGGCCAGGGGGATGCGCGCGCCGATGTCCAGCCGCAGCGTCACGATCGAATGGCCGCGGCAGTTCTCGATGTAGAGCATCGACATCTCGTCGCGCAGGCCGAGCGAGACCTGGGTGCCGGTGTCGATCGCCAGCTGCTGCATCAGGGGCCGGCTCATCTCCTTGACGTCCAGCCGCGCCAGCGTGGTGCCGCCGAGCATCAGCGTGGCCATGCCCAGCCGGTAGCGGCCCGACTCCTCGACGTGGTGCAGGTAGCCCAGCCGGGTGAGCGTGTAGGTCAGTCGCGTGACGGTGGACTTGGGCAGCCTGCAGCGCTCCGCGAGCTCCTGGTTGCCGAGCCGCTCCTCGCCGGACCTGAAGCAGCGCAGCACGTCGAGGCCGCGCGCCAGGGCGGTGACGAAATGGCGGTCTTCGCGGCCTTCGTCCAGCACATCCGGATCGAAGGAGGCGGGGGAGTTCTTCATGACGGTCTCCTGCGTTCTGCACAGCGGTATCGAACTTGGCGGCAGGGCGCGTTCGGACCTATGAAGCCCTGTCGTCGAATCCCACAATTGCAGAATTATGAACCGCATTGCAAAACAAGTGCAGTGCTCTTGCAGGAGACAGACCATGGAGCAGACCGTCGCCACCGGCGCCCACAACTTCGCTTCGATCGAGCGCGTCGTCTTCGGCCAGCCGGCCGCCGGGGTGATCGCGGCCGAGGCCACGCGCCTCGGCAGCCGGCGGGTCTTCATCGTCGCGAGCCGCACGCTGCGCACGCAGACCGGCGTCATTCGCGCGATCGAGCAGGCGCTGGGCGAGCGGCACGCGGCCACCTTCGACGGCATCCCGCAGCACACCACCCGAAGCGGCGTCGCGCGTGCCACGGCCGCGGCGCTGGCGGCGCAGGCCGACCTGGTGGTGGCGGTGGGCGGCGGCTCCGTCATCGACGCCTCCAAGATGCTGCTGCTGTGCATGCGCCACGGCATGACCGACGAGCACCTGGAGGCGCTCGACCGCTTCGAGGTGAAGCTGGGCGACGATGGCAAGCCCGTGCGGCCGGTCTTCGACGGCCCCGCGCTGCGCATGATCGCGGTGCCCAGCACGCTCAACGGCGGCGAGTTCAATGGCGGCTGCCTGGTGACCGACGAGCGCCGCAAGCTCAAGCAGACTTTCTTCCACCCGCTCATGATGCCGCGCACCGTCGTGCTCGATCCGGCCTTGACCCTGCACACCCCCGAGTCGCTGTGGCTGGGCTCGGCCACGCGTGCGCTCGACCACGCGATCGAGGCGCTGCTGTCGACCACGCCCACGCCGCTCACCGACGCGGTGGTGCTCGACGGCATCGCGCGCATGGCGCGTGCGCTGCCGGCATGGCGCGCCGAGCCGGCGAGCCTCGCGGTGCGCGCCGAATGCCAGGTGGCGAGCTGGCTCTGTTCCTACGGCCTGTCCAGCCGCGGCCCGGGGGGCGGCGTGATGATGGGGCCGAGCCATGCCATCGGCCACGTGCTGGGCGGCAGCTGCGGCGTGCCGCACTACTACTGCACGCCGGTGATGATGCCGGCCATCCTGCGCTGGTCGGAGCCTGCGACCGCGGCGCGCCAGCGTCAGCTGGCCCAGGCGCTCGGGCGGCCCGGGCTGCCGGCCGCCGAGGCCTTCGCCGAACTCGTGAAGACGCTGGGCCTGCCCGCGACGCTGCGCGATGTCGGCGTCGACGAAAGCCAGTTCGACATGATCGCGCGCACCAGCATGCGCGAGCTCTTCATCCACGGCAACGCGCGCAAGATCTCCGGGCCGGGCGAGGTGCTGGAGATTCTGCGGCTGGCGGCCTGAGCGTCTTCAGCGCTTCGCCTCGAACACCAGGCAGGTGGTGGTCGCATGCGCGTACAGCGTGCCGTCCGGCCCGAAGAGGCGCGCCTCGGCGGTGGCCAGCTGGCGGCCGCAATGGATCACCTTGCCTTCGGCGCGCACGCGCGGCACCTTGGGCGTGACGCCCTTGACGAAGTTCACGTTCAGCTCGGCCGTGGTGTAGGCGCGGCCCGGCGGCATCATCGTGTGCACCGAGCAGCCGAGCGACGAGTCGAGCAGGGTGGCGACCCAGCCGCCGTGGATGGTGCCCAGCGGATTCAGGTGCTGCGGCAGTGGCGTGCCCTGGAACACCGCGACGCCGGGGCTCACCGAGAGGATCGTGAAGTCGAGCGTCTTGGCGATCGCGGCATAGCGGATGTCGCCGCGCAGCATGGCCTGCATCACCTCCAGTCCGGTCTTGCCTTCGATTTGCTCGGGGCTCGCCAGCCCTGGACCCGGGCCGGCCTCCAGGCGGGCGAGGACCTCGCGCTCTTCGGCAAGCCAGGCTTCGAGTGTGGTGTTCTGCGTCAAGGGTCTTTCTCCGACATAAAGGTTGCATATGCAACGGTTGTAGCTACAATCTTCGGCCATGGATGCTATCGCAAAGCCGCAGGGCTGTACCAATTTCAGGCTGCGCCGCCTGACGCGCATGGTCTCTCGGCACTACGACGCGCATGTTGCCGCAGCCGGCCTCAAGACCACACAGTACTCGCTGCTCTCGCATGTGTTGACCCTCGGCCCGCTGCGGCCGGTCGACCTGGCGCAGGCGATGAACGTCGACGCCTCCACGCTGACGCGCAACCTCAAGCCCATGCTGGCCGCCGGCTGGCTGACCCAGACCGAGGGGCCGGACGCACGCAGCCGCCTGATCGCGATTACCGAGGCCGGCCGCGCCAAGCGCGCCGAGGCCCAGCGCCTGTGGCGCGCCGCGCAAGCGGGGCTGAACGAGATGCTCGGCGTCGAGCGCGTCGCGGCCCTGCACCTGCTGATCGACGAAAGCATTGCGCTCCTGCAGCGCGCCGGATTGAAAGACGAGGAAAGCAGCGATGAGTGAATCCAATCCCATGCCCGCCGCAAGCGCGGGGCCGTCCGCCGTGCGCCGTTACGCGCTTTGGCTGGTGCTGCTGGCCACGGCCGGCACCTTCGCGCTCACCATGGGCGTGCGCCAGACCATGGGCCTGTTCCTGTCGGCGGTGAACACCTCGACCGGCCTGGGCGTCGCCAGCATCAGCCTGGCCTTCGCCTTCGGCCAGCTCTGGTGGGGGCTCACGCAGCCCTTCGCCGGCGCGGTGGCCGACCGCATCGGAACCGGCCGCGTCATCCTCATCGGCGTGCTGCTGGTGGCGCTGGGCACCATCATCACGCCGCTCATGACCAGCACCGCCGGCCTGATCTTCGCAATCGGCGTGCTGGCGGCGGGCGGCGCCGGGATGGCCGGGCCTTCGGTGCTGATGGGCGCCACGGCGCGGCTGGTGTCGCCTGCGCAGCGCGGGCTGGCCACCGGCATCGTGAACGCGGGCGGCTCCTTCGGCCAGTTCGCGATGGCGCCGATCGCCATCGGGCTCACCACGGCCTACGGCTGGGCCAATGCGATGCAAATCCTGGGCTTCCTGATCCTGGTGGCGCTGCCGGCGGCCTTCGTGCTCAAGGGCAATTCCAACGCGCTCGCCGCGGCCTCGGGCGCCAAGCGCCTGAGCGCACGCGAAGCCATCGGGCAGGCGCTGGCGCTGCCGGGCTTCCGCCTGCTGAGCCTGGGCTTCTTCGTCTGCGGCTTCCACGTCGCGTTCCTCGCGACCCACCTGCCGGGCGTGGTGGCGGCCTGCGGCCTGCCGCCGGAAGTGGGCGGCTGGTCGCTCGCGATGATCGGCCTGTTCAACATCGTCGGCAGCCTCGCGATGGGCTGGGCGGTGGGGCGCTGGCGCATGAAGTCGCTGCTGGCGCTGCTCTATGCAACGCGCGGCCTGGCCGTGCTCGTCTTCCTGCTGGCGCCCAAGACCACCTTGGTGATGCTGCTCTTCGCTGCCGTCATGGGCGTCACCTTCCTCTCGACCGTGCCCCCGACCGTGGGCCTGGTGGCCAAGATGTTCGGACCGGCCAACATGGCGATGCTGTTCGGCATCGTGATGCTGGCGCACCAGGTGGGCGGCTTCCTGGGCGCCTACCTGGGCGGCACCATCTTCGAGGCCACGGGCAGCTACGACTGGGTCTGGTACATCGACATCGTGCTGGCGGCGGGCGCGGCGCTGGTCAACCTGCCGATCCGCGAGGCGCACCTGCCGTCGCGTGCCGCCAGGGCGGCGGCCTGAGCGCCCGACGGCCATGACGACCGTCGATGCGCGCACGCGCCTGCTGCTGGAGGCGCCGATCGCGCCCACCCTGTGGCGACTGGCCATGCCCAACGTGCTGGTGATGATCGCGCAGGCCGCGGTCGGCCTCATCGAGACCTACTTCGTCGGCAAGCTGGGCACCGATGCCCTGGCCGGCATGGCGCTGGTGTTCCCGATCGTCATGCTGATGCAGATGACCTCCGCCGGCGCCGTGGGCGGCGGCATTGCTTCTTCGATTGCGCGCGCCCTCGGCGCGAAGCGGCGCGAGGATGCCAACGCGCTGGTGCTGCACGCGATGCTGGTGGCGCTGGGCTTCGGCCTGGTCTTCAGCGCCGTGCTGCTCGTCGGTGGCCGCGCGCTCTATGCGCGCATGGGCGGCGAGGGCGCTTCGCTGGAAGCGGCCGTGACCTATTCGCACTGGGTGTTCGCCGGCGCCGTGCTGGTGTGGCTCTTCAATTCGCTGGCGGCCGTGATCCGCGGCACCGGCAACATGGCGGTGCCGGCCAGGGTGACGGTGGGAGGCGTGTTCTTTCTCGTGCCGGTGTCGCCGCTCCTGATCTTCGGCTGGGGCCCGATTCCCGCGCTCGGCATCGCGGGCGGCGCGATGGCGCTGCTGCTTTATTACCTCGTCGGATCGCTGGCGCTGCTGGCCTATTTGCGCTCGAGCGGCAGCGATCTGAAGCTCTCTTTCGCGGGCGTGCGCCTGCGCTGGCCGCTGTTCCGCGACATCCTTCGGGTGGGCCTGATCTCCTCCATCGCGACCGCCTGCGTCAACCTCTCGATCGCCGTCGCCACCGCGCTCGCGGGCCAGTTCGGCGCCGGCGCGATCGCCGGCTACGGCACCGGCTCGCGGCTCGAGTACCTGCTGGTGCCGCTGGTCTTCGGATTCGGCGCGCCGCTCCTGGCGATGGTCGGCACCTGCATCGGCGCCGGCCAGCGCGAGCGGGCGCTGCGGGCGACCTGGATCGGCGTGGCCATGGCCTTCGCGATGGCCGAGGCCGTGGGCCTGGCGGCGGCGCTGTTCCCGCGTCCCTGGCTGATGCTCTTCGGCAACGATCCCGCCATGCTCGAGGCCGGCACGCAGTACTTGCGCACCGTGGGGCCCTTCTACGGCTTCTTCGGCGTCGGCCTGGTGCTGTACTTCGCCTCGCAGGGCGCGGGGCGGCTCTTGTGGCCGGTGCTGGGCAACCTGGCGCGGCTGGCGGTTGCAGCGCTCGGCGGCTGGCTGGCGCTGCGCTGGAGCGGCGAACTCGTGCATGTGTTCGTGGCCCAGGCGGTGGCGCTGGTGGTCTATGGAATCGTCATTGCCGGAGCCATTGCGGGCGGCTCCTGGTTCGGGCCGGTGGGCTGGCCGCGCAGCACGAGCGGGCTGCTGCGGCGGGTTGGCGCTTCCTGATCTTCCTCATTCATCCGCTCTCCTTTGGAGCTTCAGCATGAAGATCAAGGGCGCCGACTGTGCAACAGGGAGGGTTCTGCCTGTCGATGACAACTCAAGCTGAGTAACGCCTCAGCGACTGCGGCTCCTCAATAACAAGAACACGCAGCAAGGCAGGGTTGTCGGCCCGCTTGCCTACGCCGCGGCGCGCTGAAGAAGAGGGCGCCCAGCGTGCGGCGCTGGCAGCAGCCGCCGCAGCGCCTCGAAGAACAGATCGGACTGCTCCCGCTCCCCCTGGATCTGCGCCGCCACGTGCGCCGCCAGCTTCGCATCGACCGGCGCCAGAGGCCGCCCGGTGGATTGCGCGATCACCTGGTGCAGGCACGCGCGCTCGACGTAGTAGAGGTCGTCGTAGGCATGCGCGATGTTCGCCCCGGCCACGATCACGCCGTGGTTGGCCAGGAAGGCGATGTCCTTGCTGCCCATGGCATGGGCGATGCGCTCGCCCTCGCGGTCGTCCAGCGCCAGGCCGTTGTAGGTCGCGTCGATGGCGATGCGGCCCATGAAGCGCATGGCGTTCTGGCTCAGCGTCGGGTCGAGCGCGCGGTCGGTGGTGAGCGTCAGCGCGGTCGCGTAGGGCATGTGGCAGTGGAGCACCACGGCGCGGCCGGTGACGCGATGCACCGCGCCGTGAATGAAGAGCGCCGTGGGCTCGACCCGGTGGCGCCCGGCCAGCACCTCGCCGTGCACGTCGATCAGCACGATGTCCTCGGGGCCGATCTCGCTCCAGTGCAGGCCGCGCGGATTGATCAGGTAGCGGTCTTGCGCGCCCGGCAGGGCGACGCTGAAATGATTGCACACGCCTTCGGAGAGGCCGTGGTGCGCGGCGGCGCGCAGCGCCAGCGCGAGGTCTTCGCGCAGGGCGCGGATGGCGGGGCTGGCGTACTCGGCTTCAGGGCTCATCGTTCGATCTCCGTTCCGGGCATGGCGAAACTCATAT
>DATFFA010000250.1:0-22384 GCA_035250605.1 Variovorax sp.
CAAGTCCCATTTCGGAGACAAGGTCTTCGACACGGTGATCCCCCGCAATGTGCGGTTGGCCGAGGCGCCGAGCTACGGCCTGCCGGGCGTGATCTTCGATCCGGCCGCGCGCGGCAGCCAGGCGTTCATCGCCTTTGCGGAGGAACTGGTCCGCAAGATGCCGCCGGCCAGTGCGATGGCGGGTGCCACCGCGGCGGCGGCACCGGTGCGGATGGATGCGCCACCTGTCGTCGTCCAGGATCCGCATGGTCTCTGAAGGCCGCCGGATCAAAACTTCTTGCTATCAATTTTGGAGCAGATGACCGCGCCCACCATCCTGTTGCTGCCCGGCTGGCAGAACAGCGATGCTCCGCACTGGCAAAGCCGCTGGGAGGCCGTGCATGGCGACCGCCGCGTCGAGCAGCATGAATGGATGCGGCCGCTGCGCGGCGACTGGTCGGCCCGGCTGGAGGAGGAAGTGCTGGCTTCGCCGGGACCGGTGGCCCTGGTGGCCCACAGCCTGGGCTGCATCCTGGTGGCCGCCTGGGCCGCCCATTCACGCAACACCCACAAGGTGCAGGCGGCCTTCCTGGTCGCCCCGGGCGATCTCGAGCGGGAGGATCTGCGCCAGCTGATTCCCGGCTGGGCGCCGATCGTGCGCCAACCCCTGCCGTTTCGTGCGTTGATGATCGCCGCCAGCGACGATCCCTACTGCAGCGCCGAACGCTCGCGCGGCTTGGCTCGCGACTGGGGCGCCCGCTACCACGATGCTGGCCCGGGCGGCCATCTCAACGGCGAATCCGGCCTGGGCGACTGGCCCGCGGGCCGCCAACTGCTGAACGAACTCCTGAAAGAAGAATGAACTCGATGGCCACCAAAAAACCCAAGGGCCTCGGCCGTGGACTCGAAGCCCTTCTCGGGCCCACCTTCACCGGCCCGGACACTTCCGCCAACGACGACGCGGCGCCGCCCAATCCGACCATCCTGAACCTCGACCAGATGGTCCCCGGCGTGTACCAGCCGCGCACCCGGATGGACGAGGGCGCGCTCTACGAGTTGGCCGAGAGCATCAAGGCACAGGGCATCATGCAGCCCATCCTGGTCCGCCGCCTGGACGGGGACGCATCGCGCGCCAACAACAATGCCGAGTTCGAGATCATCGCGGGCGAGCGCCGCTTCCGCGCCGCCAAGCTGGCGGGCCTCGACACCGTGCCCGTGCTCGTGCGCGATGTGCCGAACGAGGCTGCGGCGGCCATGTCGCTCATCGAGAACATCCAGCGCGAAGACCTCAACCCGCTCGAGGAGGCCCAGGGCCTGCAGCGCCTGGTCGCCGAGTTCGGCTTGACCCACGAGTCGGCGGCCCAGGCGGTCGGCCGCTCGCGCAGTGCCGCCAGCAACCTGCTGCGCCTGCTGAACCTCGCCGAGCCAGCCCAGGCCATGCTGATGGCGGGCGACATCGACATGGGTCACGCGCGCGCGCTGCTGTCGCTGGACAAGGCCACCCAGATCACGGCGGCCAACCAGATTGCGGCCAAGAAGCTCTCGGTACGCGAGGCCGAGGCGCTGGTGAAGAAGCTGGGGGCCGAGTTCAGCCTGCGGCCGCCGGCGCGGCGCGGCGGCGTGGAGAAGTCGCGCGACCTGCAGCGGGTCGAGGAAGAACTGGCCGACCTGCTGGCCGCCGAAGTCGAGGTGCGCATCAAGAAGCGCAGCAAGCGCGGAGGCAAGGTCGAGCAGAGCGGCGAGCTCGCCATCCATTTCGGCTCCCTCGAGGCCCTCAACGGCCTCATCGACCGCATCCGCCAAACGGCCTAGTTGCAAAGTGGGGAAGTCCTAGCTTCCGGACGGTTGTCCGGAGGCTTCTTTGCACCTATGCTCTGCCGGTTACTTTTTCTAACCTAATAGCCTGAAAGTATTCAGAGGGAATCCGACCATGAACTCCGCCCGTCTTTCGCTTGCCATCGCCGTGGGTGCGCTTTTCCTGACCGGCTGCCAGACCACCGACATGCAGATGGGCAGCCAGAGCGCGAAGACGATGGCGACCGGCAGCGCCGCCGGCACCGCCTCGGCCAACGCCAGCGGCTCGCTGGAGCGCTGCGCCTCGCCGCTGGGCACCGTCTCGCTGATCGAGAACCAGTCGGCCGGTTGGTACACCATCCTGCGCAACGAATACCGCCTCCCGCCCACCGCCAACCTGCTGCGCCTGCTGGTGCAGCAGTCCAA
The DNA here is from genome assembly GCA_035250605.1 of Variovorax sp. GTDB lineage: Bacteria > Pseudomonadota > Gammaproteobacteria > Burkholderiales > Burkholderiaceae_C > Variovorax. Next base: position 2,200 of record DATFFA010000250.1, read on the forward strand.
CTGCTTCGTGGTCGTGGAGCGCGGCGCCGCGGGCATGAACGCCATGGGGCGTGAGCGCGAACTGATGGCCTCGGGCGAGATGCGCCAGGGCAGCAACTTCGGCCGCGGCCAGATGGTCGCTTCAGACTACGGCCTTTCGCCCGAGATCGTCTTCAGCAACAGCAATGCCGGCGGCATCGGCGGCGGGCTTGGCGGCTTGGTCGGCGGGCGCTACAGCGGCGTGCTGGCGGCCGTGGGCGGCAATCTCCAGACCAAGGAAGCCAGTGCGCTCCTGACCCTGATCGACAACCGTTCGGGCGTGCAGGTCGCAGCCTCCGAGGGCAGCGCCTCCAAGACCGACTTCGGCGCCTTCGGCTCCGTTTTCGGCGGCGGCGGGGCGGGCGGCCTGGGCGGCTACACCAACACGGCACAGGGCAAGGTGATCAGCGCCGCCTTCATGGACGCCTTCAACCAGATGGTCGTCTCGCTGCGCAACTACAAAGCGCAGACGGTGCAAGGCCAGGGCCTGGGCGGCGGTGGCCGGCTGGGCGTGGACGGCGGCGTGGCGCCTTCGCAGACCTCGGCACCGGCCGAGCGGGCCCCGGCGCGCCGCAGGTAATCAGAGAGGAAGCGCCGAAGTTCGGTCGGCGCACAACAAAGCCCGGCCTCCTGGGGAGCGCCGGGCTTTTTCTTGGCGCGTCAGAGGTTGAAGATCTTCCCCGGATTCATGATGTTCTTCGGATCGAGCGCGCGCTTGATGGTCCGCATCATGTCGATGGCGCCGGCGCCGGCTTCGTCGACCAGGAAGGCCATCTTGTGCAGCCCCACGCCGTGCTCGCCGGTGCAGGTGCCTTCGAGCGCCAGCGCGCGCGAGACCAGTGCGTGGTTGAGCTTCTCGGCCGTCACCCGTTCCTCGGGCGCGTTCGGGTCGAGCAGATAGCCGAAGTGGAAGTTGCCGTCGCCCACATGGCCGACGAGGAAGTAGGGGATGCCGCTGGCGTCGGCCTCGGCCACCGATTCGAGCAGGCAGTCCGCGAGCCGCGAGATTGGCACGCAGGTATCGGTGGAGATCACGCGGCAGCCCGGGCGCGACTGCACCGCCGCGAAGTAGCTGTTGTGCCGTGCGGTCCACAGCCGCGTGCGCTCCTCCGGCGTGCTGGCCCATTCGAAAGCCTTGCCGCCGTGGCCGCTGGCCAGTTCCTGCACCGTCTCGGCCTGCTCCTTGACGCCGGCCGGCGAGCCGTGGAACTCCATCAGCAGCATCGGCTCCTCGCGCAGCGCCAGCTTGGAATAGCTGTTCACCATGCGCACCGTGTTGACGTCGATCAGTTCCACGCGCGCGATCGGCACCCCCAGCTGGATGATCTCGATGGTGGTGCGCACCGCGGCCTCGATGCTCGGGAAGGAGCAGATCGCCGCCGACACCGCCTCGGGCAGCGGATAGAGGCGCAGGGTGATCTCCGTCACCACGCCCAGCGTGCCTTCGCTGCCCACGATGAGGCGGGTGAGGTCGTAGCCGGCCGATGACTTCTTCGCGCGCGTGCCGGTGCGGATCACTTCGCCGCTCGCGGTGACCACCTCGAGCGCCAGCACGTTCTCGCGCATGGTGCCGTAGCGCACCGCGTTCGTGCCGCTCGCGCGCGTGGCCGTCATGCCGCCGATCGAGGCATCGGCGCCGGGGTCGATGGGGAAGAACAGGCCCGTGCTCTTGATCTCTTCGTTGAGCTGCTTGCGCGTGACGCCGGGCTCCACCGTCACCGTGAGGTCTTCGGCATTGACCGAGAGCACGCGGTTCATGCGGCTCACGTCGATGCTGATGCCGCCCTGCACCGCCAGCAGATGGCCTTCGAGCGAGGAGCCGACGCCGAAGGGGATCACCGGCACGCTGTGCTCGCCCGCGAGCTTCACCGCATCGGCCACGTCCTGCGTGCGCTCTGCGAAGACCACCGCCGCGGGCGGCGGCGCGTCGAACGAAGACTCGTCGCGCCCGTGCTGCGTGCGCACCGCGAGCGCCGTGGAACAGTTGTCGCCGAAGCGGGCCTTCAAGGCCTCGATCAGGGCGGCCGGCACCTCGCGCAGCGCGATGGCAGGGGTGAGCTGGGAGAGGGCGGTTGGCGCGTTCATCGGCGGGTCTCCTGAGGGGGCTACCATTCTACGAACCACCTTCCACGAAGACAGCCACATGGGCAACCGACTCACACAGATCGCCACGCGCACCGGCGACGACGGCACCACCAGCCTCGGCGACAACACGCGCGTTCCCAAGGACCACCGGCGCGTGCACGCGATGGGCGAAGTGGACGAGCTCAACTCGCACGTGGGCCTGCTGCTCTGCGAGCCGATGCCGGCACCGGTGCGCGAGCTGCTGGTCGACGTGCAGCATCAGCTCTTCAACCTGGGCGGCGAGCTCTCGATGCCCGGCTACACCCTGCTGAAGGGCGAGGCGCTGCTGCAGCTGGACAATGCGCTGGCCGAGCACAACGCCGCGCTGCCGCGGCTCGCCGAGTTCATCCTGCCGGCCGGCACTCGCGCCGCGGCGCAGGCCCATGTGTGCCGCACCGTCGCCCGGCGTGCCGAGCGTGCGCTCGTGGCGCTCGGCGCCGAGGCCGAGCTCAACGATGCGCCACGCCAGTATCTCAACCGCCTGAGCGACCTGCTGTTCGTGCTGGCGCGCGTGCTGAACCGCGTGGATGGCGGCGACGACGTGTACTGGAAGAGCGAGCGGATGGCGCGTGCCGCCGTCGCTGACGACCAATGAAGCATCCGATTCGAGGAGATCGACTCATGACCATCAAACCCCTCTCGTGCGCCTGCGCCGCCGCACTCGCGGCCTGCCTGAGCTTGCCGGTGGCGGTATCCGCGCAGAACGCGAACGATCCGCCCGCGGCCCAGCGCGCCCACACGCTCAAGTCGCCGCCGCAGAACAACAAGGTGCTCGGCGGCATCCAGCGCGGCTCCGATGCCGCAGGCCGCAGCATCGACCGCGCCGACTCGGCCACGCGCCGGGGCGTCAGCAACACCTCCGAGCGCGCCAGCAGGCCCATTCGCAACTTCGGCGAATCGTTGGGCCGCAAATTGCCCGGCGGGCAGGGCCGCAGCGCGCCGCCTTCCGTGGGCCCGCAGGGCAGCGCGCCCTGAGAAGCTTTCCAGCGACTCCTTTACCCGCGCTTACACCCTTCATGCCCGCCACATCACCGGCGGGCCGGGGCGATACATGGGCTTTCCATACTGCACCCATGTTCCAACGCACTGAAGGAGTCGCAATGAACAAGCGCAGCAGGATCCGTACAAGCGTCGTCGCCGCCATGCTGGCACTCGGCATGGCCGGCAGCGCGCTGGCGCAGGACGAATGGCACGGCCATCGCGACCGCTACAGCCGCCACGACCAGGACGGTCCGCGCTATTCGCAGCGCTACGACCGCGATCACGACCACGACCGGCGCGGACGATGGGAAGCACGGGACGACCATCGCCGCTGGGAGGAGCGCCGCGCCTGGCGTCGCGGCGGCTACCTGCCGCCGGTCTACCGCGGCCACTACCAGGAGGTGGGCGACTGGCGTGCCCACAGGCTGCAGGCGCCGCCCAGCGGCTATCACTGGGTGAGCGCGAACGGCGACTTCGTGCTGGCTGCCATCGCGACCGGGCTGATTGCCCACATCATCGCGTCGAACTGACGCAGGGGGATCAGGCGGCGGCTGCGGCCGTCTGCGCGCAGACGTTGCTTCCGGTGATGGTCAGGCGCAGCCCGCCGCCATGCCACTCGAGCCAGTTCAACGCCACGTAGGCCTCGATGTCGGCATCGGCGATCTGGTCGGCCTGGCGCTGCTTCAACAGGTTGACCGTGGCAGGCAGGGCCTGCCTCAGCCGCTCCCGCGCCTCCTCGGCCGCCGTGGAGGCGGGGTTGCGCGTGGGAAGAGAAGTCGATGCCTTTGCCAAGATCGCTCCGATCGCAGACGAAAGAGACCAATGTACGCTTCCTGGAAGCGCCGTCACGGACCTTTTTCGCAAAATGGCGGGTAGAGCGGGTGCCGCCCGGCATTGCCCGCACCCCCGCACCCCTACTTGCGCGGCGTCTTCAGCAGCTTGCTGACCTCGTCCACGTTGGCGCGGATGCGCTGGCTCACGATATCGAAGGCCTCGGCCTGCGACTTGGCGGCCAGCTCCGACAGCTCGCGGATGTCGTCCAGCGCCTGCTTGAAGGCGGCCTTGCCCATGGCATCGAGCTTGGCAAGATTTTCGCGCGGCTCGGCGGGCGACATGCCCTTCACCGTGCCCTGCCAGTCGACGATCGAGGCCTTGAGCATCTCGGTCTGACGCGCCACCACGGCCTGCAGACCTTGATAGGACCGCTCATTGGCCTCCATCAGCGCCTGCAGGTCCTTGCGCCCGCTCTCGACGATGGTGCTGGCTGCGCCGGCCAGCGGGAGATTCTGCAGGCGTTCGGCCATGCCCTTGAGTGGCTTGACGAAGGCCTCCTGAACATCCTCCGCGGCTGTCGGCCGCGCCTTTTTGGCGCCGGCTGTGCTGCTCGTCTTGCTGCTTGTTGCCATGCTTCACTCCGGGTTGTGGTTGGAGCCGCCACGATACGCCCACACCCCCGCTGGATGGAAGTCGCAAACGCCCCAATTCTTCCTGTCTTGCAATTTCGCACGCATGTGCTAAATTTAGAGGCATGGACGCCAAGACCCAGAAGAGCGAGCTGACCCGCACGGCCATCGTCGGCGCGGCGATGGACCTTGCCGCCGCAGAGGGCCTTGACGCCATCGCCCTGCAGACCGTTGCCACTCGCTTGGGCTTGTCGAAGAGCGGTGTGTTCTCCCGCGTCGGCTCGCGCGAGGCGCTGCAGAAGGCCGTGATCGAGGAGTTCGGCCGCCGCTTCCTGGCCGACGTCTTCGTGCCCGCGATGCAGAAGCCCAAGGGCCTGGCGCGGCTGGACGAGATCGTCTCGCGCTGGATCGTTCGCACCCGCGACGTGGAGACCGAGACCGGTTGCATCTACACCGCCGGCGCCTTCGAGTTCGACGACCGCGAGGGCGAGTTGCGCGATCTGCTGGTCGAGGAGGTCACGCGCTGGCGCGCCGCCCTGCGCCGCACCGTGCTGCAGGCCATCGAGACCGGCGAGCTGCGGGCCGACACCGATCCCGCGCAACTCGTCAGCGAGATCAACGGCCTGATCATGTCCCTGCTGCACGACGCGCGCTTCCTGCGAGACACGCGCGCCGCCGACCGCGCCCAGCTCACCTGGCAGCGGCTGCTGGCCAGTTACCGCGCCTGAGACCCCGATGACTGCCGCCCTTGCCCTTCGCTCGTTCATATTTCGCACACTCGTGCGATAAAGGAGAAAACCATGTTGATCGCTCTCTTGTTCATCGGGGCCTGCCTCGTCGGCCTCGGCCTGCGTTCGGCCGCCGACACGCTCCGCAGCCTTCCCCGGAGCAACGAAGACTGGGTCTGGTACTGAACAACAAGGAACCCGCCATGACGACTGCCACGTCCACCGCCGCCCGCTCCGCCGCGGCCTCCAATTACTACGGCGCCAGCCCGTGGATGCGCGCCTTGCGCCTGGCTCTCGGTGCATCGCAGCGGGCCTGGCCCGCGCTCGGCGTGCGTGCGGCCTACCGGCTGTTCGGCACGCCGCTGCCACTCAAATGGCTGAACCGCCGCCATGGCCCCGGTGCCGGATGGCAGCGCGAGGCTTGGTCCTTCGAGAACGCCAACCTGGGCCTTTACACGCCCGACGCGGCCTCGCCCGAGGCGCCGCGCGTGCTGCTGGTGCATGGCTGGGGCGGCCATGCCGGCCAGATGCTGCCGCTGGCGCAAACCCTTGCAGCCGCCGGCTTCGCACCGCTGCTGCTGGAGATGCCGGCCCATGGCAGAAGCGCCGGGACGGTGAGCAACCTGCCGCAGTTCGCGCGGGCCATCGACTACGTGGCGGCCCGGCTGGCGCTGGAGGGCACGGCGCTCAAGGCGATCGCGGCCCACTCGCTGGGCGCCAATGCGCTGGCCTACGCGGCCAGCCGCGGCCTGCGCGCAGACCGCCTGGTGCTGCTGGCGCCGCCCGCGTCGCCGCATGCGTTCACCCGCTACTTCGCCCATGTGTTCGGCCTCAGCGAGCGCACGCGTGCGGCCATGCAGCACCGCATCGAGGCGCGCGAGGGCATCCTGATGCCGCTGCTGGAGCCCGCTGCCGTCGGACCGCGCATCGCCCAGCCCACGCTGGTGGTGCATGACCGCGACGATCGCGTGAACCGCTTCGCCGACGGCGTGGCCTACCGCGACGCGATCGCCGGCGCAGAGCTGGTCGCGACGCAGGACCTGGGCCACCGCCGCATCCTGAGGGAGCCCTCGGTGTTGCAGCAGGTGGCCGCCTTCATCTCGAAGGCTTGACCGGGGCCGTTCAGCGCGCCGCCAGCGCGGTCCCGTCCGGCAGCTCGATCTTCACCTCGAGCACTTCGAGGTTGTCCTGCTTCTCCAGGTGGACCTTGATGTCGTCGGCATTGATCGACACGTACTTGGAAATCACCGCGATCAGCTCGCGCTGCAGCTCCGGCAGGTAGTCGGGACGGCGCTTGCCGCTCAGGCTGCTGCGCTCGTGCGCGAGGATAATCTGCAGCCGCTCCTTGGCGACGGCTGCCGTCTTCTTCTTTTCGCCCAACAGGAACGAGAGGAAAGACATCCCTTACCTCCCCCCGAAGAAGCGCTTGAAGAAGCTGGGCTTCTCGGCGTCGACGAAGCGCATCGGCTTGTCCTCGCCGAGGAATCGCGCAATGACGTCGGCATAGGCCTGCGCCACGATGCTCTCCTGGTCGTGAATCACGGGGATGCCTTGGTTGGAGGCTTGCAGCACGCTTTCCGATTCGGGAATCACGCCGATCAGCTTGATGCGCAGGATGTCCTGGATGTCCTCCAGCGACAGCATCTGCCCGCCCGCCACCCGGTTCGGGTTGTAGCGCGTGATCAGCAGGTGCTCCTTGATCGGCTCGCCGCCTTCCTTGGCGCGCTTGGTCTTGGAGCCCAGCATGCCCAGGATGCGGTCCGAGTCGCGCACCGAGGAGACCTCGGGGTTGGTCACGATCAGCGCCTCGTCGGCGAAGTGCATCGCCATCAGCGCGCCGGTCTCGATGCCCGCGGGCGAGTCGCAGACGATGTAGTCGAAGCCCTGCTCCTTGAGCTCGTTCAGGATCTTCTCGACGCCCTCCTGCTTCAGCGCGTCCTTGTCGCGCGTCTGAGAGGCGGCCAGCACGAACAGGTTGTCGCACTGCTTGTCCTTGATCAGCGCCTGGCTCAGGTTGGCCTCGCCCTGGATCACGTTGATCAGGTCGTAGACCACGCGCCGCTCGCAACCCATGATCAAGTCCAGGTTGCGCAGGCCGACGTCGAAGTCGATCACGGCCGTCTTCTTGCCCGCCAGCGCGAGCCCCGATGCAAAGCTCGCGCTCGTGGTCGTCTTTCCGACGCCGCCCTTGCCCGAGGTCACCACCACAATCTTGGCCATTCCAGTCCTTCTCTTCTGTTTCGTTCGTTCAGGTGTGCGAGCCGATGCGCGTCACTCGATCGCGCTCATCACGATCTTTTTTCCATCCAGCGAGATCTGTGCCGGCTTGCCGGCGATCTCCGCGGGCAGCGCGACTTCCGCGGTGCGGTAGATGCCCGCGATCGCGACCAGCTGCGCTTCCATGCAGGTGGTGAAGATTCGCGCCTCGGTGTTGCCGCGCGCCCCTGCGATCGCCTTGCCGCGCAGCGGCGCGTAGACGTGCACGTTGCCGTCCGCGATCACCTCGGCGCCGAAGCTCACCACCGCGGTCACCACCACGTCGCCGCCGCGCGCATAGACCTGCTGGCCCGAGCGCAGCGGCTTGTCGATCACCAGCGTGCCATGGGCCGGCACCGGCACCTCGCGCACGATCTGGGGTTGCGGGGGTTCGGCCGCCGGCGCGGGCGGCCGCGCGCTGGGCGTCGGCGGCACCGGCATTGCCGTCACCGACAGGCCGGCGCCCCGCGCCGCGAAGTTCTGTGCATCGCTGCCGCCGCGCACCGCGATCGGCTGCGTCTGGTGGCGTGCCAGCAGGGCGCGCAGCGCGGCGAAATCGATGCCCGGCCCCGCATCGGCCTGAGGGAGTTGCGAGAGGTCGATGACCACCGGCTCCTGGTCGAAGAAATCGGGGGAGTCGGCGAGCTGCAGGTCGAGCGCTTCGGCCAGCACGCCCAGGTCCGCCGTCTTGAGGATCACGGCGATCAGCGGCAGCGTCGCGCTCTTGAATTCGAAAACCGCTCGGGTGCGCGCGGCGGATGCATCGGCCATGGAAAACGTAGGTGCGAAAAGCGTTGGAGTCTAACGGGCAGTGGCGGGCAACCTGTCGATGCTTCATGGAAAGATGACGCTGCACAACACTTCTTGCATGGGGTTTCACATTGATTCGCGGACGCAACACCGGCAGGAATGATGGCTTGACTCCTACAAGCGAGGCCGGTTTTTATTCACAGACTCGGCCGCTTCGAAATTGCGCGGCACGCTCGCCCCTATGCAACCCATCCTCGATATTCGAACGGTGCACTCGGACCTCTACACCTACAGTCTCGGCGCGGCACAAGAAGCCGAGCTGCAGTGCGGTGACTTCTTCGACACGGCCGAGCGCTGCCTGCTCGACGCGGGGCGGGGCCTGTACCTCTACTTCGATCGCGTCCAGATCCGCTTCGCCGGCTTCGCGCTGGGCAGTTTTCCGGTCGCGCGCATGATCGATGACCCGCCGGGCCTGCTGCAGGAGCTGATGGCGCGCATCCTGCGCATCTACCGCGCGCGCGCCGTGCCGCACTGGAACTCGCCTCAGGTCGCCCGCGAACGGTTGAGCAGGGCGTAGAGCAGGATCGCGCCGAAGGTGGCGGTGCCGATGCCGCCCAGCGCGAACTGGCCGAACTTCAGCGTGAAGTCGCCGGTGCCCAGGATCAGCGTGATGGCCGCCACGATCAGGTTGCGGTTCTGCGAGAAGTCGACCCGGTTGTCGACCCAGATCTTGGCCCCCGCCACCGCGATCAGGCCGAACACCACGATGCTCACGCCGCCCATCACCGGCAGCGGGATCGCCTGGATCAGCGCGCCGAACTTGGGGCTGAAGCCCAGCAGCAGCGCGATCAGCGCCGCCACCACGAAGATCGAGGTGGAGTAGATCTTCGTGGCAGCCATCACGCCGATGTTCTCGGCATAAGTCGTGACGCCGGTCCCGCCGGCCGCGCCGCTCACCATCGTCGCGATCCCGTCGCCGATGAAGGCGCGCCCCAGGTAAGGATTGAGATCGCGCCCCGTCATCGCGCTCACCGCCTTGATGTGGCCCAGGTTCTCCGCCACGAGGATCACCGCCACCGGCGCGATCAGCAGCATGGCGTTGACCTCGAACACCGGCGCCGCGAACTTCGGCAGGCCGAACCAGGCCGCCGCGGCCAGCGGGGCGAGGTCGATCGGCTTGCCGAGGCCCAGGCCGTTGGTCAGCACGGCGTAGATGAGGCTCGCGGCGATCAGCCCCATCAAAATGAGCAGGCGCTGCACCATGCCGCGCGTGTAGACCGCGATCAGGCCCACGCACAGGAAAGTCAGCGCCTGCATCCAGGTGTCGAAACCGGTGGGCGCCATGTTCTTGATCGGCACGCTCGCGAGATTGAGCCCGATCACCGCCACCACCGCGCCCGTCACCACCGGCGGCATCAGCCGCTCGATCCAGTGGACGGCGACGTCCTGCTCGATCTCCTCCACCTCCACGCCGCGGATCGGCACCGACTTGTGGTGCCGCTCGTTGGTGAGCGCGACCAGCACGCCGATCAGCACGTAGACCGCGCCGCAGGCGATGATGCCGCCCAGCGCCACGCCGAGGTTGGCGTTCGGTCCCTGGCCGGCGTAGCCCGTGGCCGCGATCACCACGCCGATGAAGGCGAAGCTCGAGCCCAGGTAGCTCGGCACCCGGCCGCCGGTCACCAGGAAGAAGATCAGCGTGCCGACGCCGCTCATCAGGATCGCGATGTTCGGGTTGAAGCCCATGAGGATGGGCGCCAGCACCGTGGCGCCGAACATCGCGATCACGTGCTGCACGCCCATCGCGGCGGTCTGCGGCCAGGGCAGGCGCTCGTCGGGCGCCACCACGGCGGCATGGCCGGCCGCGACCTCGCGCCAGCGGGGAAGGTAGGAATCGCTCATGGTCGGGGTTCTCCTCGGTTGTTGTTCTCGGGCTGCCTTCAGGGATCAGCCTTGGGGGATCAGCACTGCCATGGTGATGCGCGAGACGCAGGTCAGCTCGCCGGCGTCGTTGCTGAGGTCGATCTGCCAGACCTGCGTGCTGCGGCCGCGATGCACCGGGCGCGCAACGCCCGTGACCCAGCCCGAGGTCGTGGCCTTGAGATGGTTGGCGTTGATGTCCAGGCCCACTGCGCGGTGACCTTCCGGCGCCGAGTAGTGCGCGCCGCAGGAGCCCAGCGTCTCGGCCAGCACCACCGACACGCCGCCATGCAGGATGCCGTAGGGCTGGCGCGTGCGCTCGTCCACCGGCACGCGGCCGCGGATGAAGTCGGGGCCGATCTCGAGGAACTCCACGCCCAGCGTGGCGACCGCCGTGTTGACGTGGCTGCGGGTCAGCTCCTCGATCGAGATCTCTTTTTTCCAGATGGACATTCGCGTTCTCCAGGGTCGATGTGGGTCAAAACTATAGCGACTGACCCTGACATCACCGGTCGTCCCCAGACGACATGGCCAACCCACCCCGGGACTCAAGCTCTGGCAATGACGCGAACGCGACGATGGCTCATCGGCACCGGCGTGGCGGTGCTGCTGCTCCTGGGCGGCCTGGGCTGGTTCGCCTGGCGCTTGCTGCCGAGCGACGAAGCACTCGCGGCCCGGATCAGCGAGAGCTTCGAGCGCGCCAGCGGCATCGGCCTGCGCGTGGGCAGCGCGAGCTGGTCCCTGCGGCCCGCGCCGGTCGTGGTGCTGCACGATCTCGAGACCGACCAGCCGCGACCCATCACCGTGCGCCGCGTGGTCCTGCGCCCGCGCCTCGCCGCGCTGTTGCGCCGCTCCATCGCCATCGAGGCCGTCGAGGTCGAAGGCGCCGTGCTGCCGCGGGCCTCGGTGCGCGCCTTCCGCGGCCGCTGGCAGGCGGGCGAGGTCTCCGGCATGCTCGCCGGCGCGTGGACCCCGGCCGAGATCCCGGTCGAGCGGCTGCGGCTGCAGGACATCGTCTGGATCAACCGCCGCGACATCGCGCTGGCCTACGATGCCGAGCTGCGCTTCGACCCCGGCTGGCGTCCGCGCGAGGCGGAAGTGCGGCGCCCCGGCGTGTCGCCCGCCACGCGCCTGCGCCTCGCGCGCGAAGGCGGGGAGGACCGCTGGCGCGTGCAGATCGATGCCGGCGGCGGCACCTGGAACGGCCAGGCCCAGCTGCAGACGCTCGAGAAAGGCCGCATGCGCGTCACCGCCGAGCTGGAGCCGCGGGGCGTGGACGTGGGCGATCTGGTGAGCGCCTTCCGCCGCAACCAGGCGGTCGAGGGCCGCTTCGACGGCCGCACCGAAGTGCGCAGCGAGGGCGACGACGTCGGCGAGCTGATCCGCCACCTGAACACCCGCACCCGCTTCGTCATGCGGCCGGCGACGCTCAAGGGCTTCGACCTGTCGAAGGTGGTCGGCGCGCCGAATGCCGGGCGCGGCGGCCGCACGGTGCTCGACGAGCTCACCGGCACCCTCGAAACCCAGAACACCGGGGACGGCATCCTGCTGCGCTACACGGGCCTGCAGGCGCGCTCGGGCGTGCTCAGCGCCAGCGGCAGCGCGAGCGTGCTCAATCGCCGCCTGAACGGCGAGATGGCGATCGACCTGGTCGACGGCGTGGTCGGCGTGCCGCTCAAGCTGGCCGGCACGCTCGACGAACCGCAGCTGTCGCTCACCGGCGGCGCGCTGGCCGGGGCCGCCGTGGGCACGGCCGTGTTGCCGGGCGTGGGCACCGCGATCGGCGCGCGCGTCGGGCAGCAGGTGGAGAAGCTGTTCGGCGGCGAGGACGACAAGAAGAAGCCGCCGGCGCCCGCGCCGTCGAAGACGCGCTGAAGCCGGGGCAGATCAGGCGGGCCGGAAACCAGGCAGCGCATGCATGCGCTGCTTCAATGCCTCGATGAAGGCCGTCACCCGCGCCGGCCGGTACAGCCCCGGCGGCAGCGCGATGTGGATGCCGATCGGCTCCAGCCACCAGCGCGGCAGCACCCGCTTGAGCCGGCCGGCCTGGATGTCCGCATGGCACATCCAGGGCGCGGCGGCGCCGATGCCCGCGCCGTTGAGGATCGCGCGGTAGCTCGACAGCAGGCTGTCGGTCTTGATCGGCGTGTCCAGCCGCACCATGCGCGAGCGCCCGGACCGGTCGAGCAGGCGCACGCTGCCCTCCACATAGGGCACCAGGCCCACGCAGGGCAGCGAGGGCAGCCGCGCCAGCGTGACCGGGCCGGTGCGCTTGAGCAGGGCCGGCGTGGCGATCAGCACGCGCTCCATCGCGCCCAGGTGGCGGCTCACCAGGCCGGGGTCGCGCACATCGCCCACGCAGACCCAGCACTCCGCGCCCGAGGCCGCGAGGTCCACCACGCGGTCGGTGAGCGTCAGCTCGATGCGCAGGCCGGGATGCGCGGCACGCAGGTCCGTCACCGCGTCCGTCAGGAAGCCCGTGCCGTAGCCCGAGGGGCCGATCACGCGCAAGGTGCCCTCGGGCCGGCTCTGGCCGCCCGACAGCCGGTGCGACAGGCCCGACCAGCGATCCGTCAGGTCATGCGCCTCCGCCAGCAGCGAACGGCCCTCGTCGGTGAGCGAGAAGCTGGCCGTGGTGCGCAGCGCGAGCTTGCAGCCCAGCAGGCGCTCCAGCTCCAGCAGGCGACGGCTTACCGTCGGCTGCGTGGTGTCGAGCAGCCGTGCCGCCTTGCTCAGCGATCCGCTCTCGCCGATGCGGATGAAGGTCTCGAGCAGGTCCAGGCGGTCGTGTGCGTACTTCATGCGCGTGACGTATAGCACTTCATCGCCTGATACGTCTACCCGGCAGGCCGCTCTGTTCGTATCGTCCATGGCATGAACAACCCGGCTCCCATCGTTCGCACCGTCGGCGACACGCCGCAGGGCGGCACCGTCCTCGGCTTCTACGCGCCCAAGGGCGCGCCACGCCCGCCGCGCATCGCGCGCGGCGAGGGCGTCTTCCTGTGGGACGCCGACGGCAGGCGCTACCTGGACGCCACCGCCGGCGCCGTGGTCGCCAACATCGGCCACGGCAACCCGCGCGTGCTGGCCGCGATGACCGAGCAGGCGGCCAAGGTCAGCTTCGCCTATCCGCGCTTCTTCGAGAGCGAGCACAACATCGCGCTGGCCGATCGGGTCTGCGCGCTGGCCGGCGAGGGCTTCGACCGCGCCTTCTTCGTCTCGGGCGGCTCCGAGGCCAACGAGTCGGCCATCAAGCTGGCGCGCCAGTACGCGGTGGTCACGGGGCAGGGCAGCCGCAGCAAGGTGATCTCGCGCGACCCCAGCTACCACGGCTCCACGCTGGGCGCGCTGGCGGTCACGGGCGATGCCAACACGCTCAAGCTGTACGGTCCGATGATCCGCTCGATGCCGAAGGTGCCCGCGCCGCTGTCCTACCGGGTGCCGGAGGGGCACACGGTGGCCTCCTTCGAGATCGCCTGCGCCGACGCGCTCGAGCAGGCCATCCTGCGTGAAGGCCCGGAGACGGTGCTCGCCTTCATCCTCGAGCCCATCGGCGGCCTGTCGACCGGGGCGGTCGTCTCGTCGGACGCGTACTTCCGGCGCGTGCGGCAGATCTGCGACCGCCATGGCGTGCTCGTCATCTACGACGAGATCATGAGCGGCGCCGGCCGCACCGGCGCCTTCCTCGCCGCGCATCACTGGCCCGCGGCGCGGCCCGACCTGGTCACGCTCGCCAAGGGCCTGGCCGCGGGCTACACCCCGCTGGGCTGCCTGCTCGCGCCCGACCGCATCGTGGACGCGGTGGCCGGCAGCGGTGGTTTCGTGCATGGCCACACCTACTTCACCAATCCGCTCTCCTGCGCCGTCGCCCATGCGGTGGTCGACGAGGTGATCCGGCAAGACCTGGTCGCGAAGGCGCGCGACCGGGGAGAGCTGCTCATGGCGCGCCTGCGCGAGATCGCCGCGCGCTCGCCCATCGTCGGCGACGTGCGCGGCATGGGCCTGCTGACCGCGATCGAAATCGTGGCCGACAAGTCCACCCGGCGCCAGCTGCCCGTGGCCTTCAATGCGCCGGCGCGGCTCACCGAGCATGGCCTCCGGCATGGCATCGCGCTCTACAACCGGCGCGCCAACCTCGGCGCCTTCGGCGACTTCCAGATGATCACGCCGCCGCTCACCATCAGCGAGGCAGAGATCGACACCCTGGCCGAGCTGCTCGAAAAATCGCTCGCGGACCTCGCCGACGAGATCGCGCGCCGGGGCCTCGCGGCCTGACCCTTTTCCATCCCCGAAGGTCCACCATGATCCATCGACTCCTGCAGACCGCGCTCGCCTGCGCGACCCTTGTCTTCGCCGCCGCAGCGCCCGCGCAGATCGCCACGAACAAGGGCCCCGTCAAGCTGATCGTCGGCTATCCCGCGGGCGGCTCGGCGGATGTGCAGGCGCGCACGCTGTCCGACAAGCTCGCGGCCGAATTGGGCACCACCGTGGTCGTCGACAACCGCACCGGCGCCGGCGGCCAGATCGCGGCCGACTACGTGCGCAGCGCCGCGCCCGACGGCCTCACCGTGCTGCTGGCCAACATGCACATGATGGTGATGCTGCCGCTGACCTCCAAATCGGTCCGTTACGACCCCCTCAAGGACTTCAAGGCCGTGGGCCGCATCGCCAGCTTCTACGAAGGCATCGCCGTGCCTGCCGCGCTGCCGGCCAGGGACGTGAAGCAGTGGCTGGACATCGCGCGCGCCGATCCGCAGAAGGCCACCTACGGCGTGCCGGCGCCCGGCAGCGTCGCGCAGTTCATGGGCTATCGGCTCGGCGCCGAAGCCAAGACCCACCTCGTGGCCGCACCGTACCGCGGTGCTGCGCCGCTGGTGCAGGACCTGCTGGGCGATCAGATCGCGGCCGGCATCACGCCCATCGCCGACCTCGTGGCCCACCAGCAGAGCGGCAAGCTCAAGGTGCTGGCGGTCAATGGCGCGAAGCGCGCCGCGCTGCTGCCCGACGTGCCCACGCTCAAGGAGCTGGGCCAGCCGCATTTCGACAACCTCGAGTGGACCGGGCTGTTCGTGCCCGCCGGAACGCCCAAGCCCATCGTCGACCAGCTGCATGCGGCCCTCGGCAAGGCACTGGCCAGCAAGGAGGTGCAGGAGCGCTTCCTCAAGCTGAGCAGCGATCCGCATCCGAGCACCGGCGAGGAGCTCGGCAAGCTCATCGAGGACGACCTCCAGCGCTGGGGGCCGGTGGTCAAGGCCTCGGGCTTCACCTCCGAATGACCCGCATCCCTGCACACAGGCCTCTTCATCTTCCCGGCGTTCACGGCTATGCCGACCACAAGAGCGTGGCGGCCGGGGAGCTGCTGCGCTTCCACGTGAGCAGCGACCGGGCCTGGCGTCTTTCGGTCTGCCGGCTGGGCAGCGATGTGGAGGGGCGCAGCGACGACCAGGTGCTGCATCGCTTCGCACCGTCCCCCGCGCGGGTGCAGCCCATCCATCCGGGCTCCTACGTGCATGTCGACAAGGGGTTGCCTGCCGCACTGCCCCTGCGCGGCCTGACGGTGGAATGCTGGGTCAAGCCCTGGCGCATCGACGCGCGGCAGAGCCTGATCGGCCAGTACGACTTTCCCGCGCATTGCGGCTGGGGCCTCTTCATCGAAGAGGGCGGCGCGCTCGGCTTCCATCTGGGCGATGGCGGCGCCTTCCGCGCCGATGCGCTGCAGGCCCGGGGCCGGCTGGCCGCGCGGCGCTGGCAGCACGTGGCCGCCACGTGGAACGGGCGGGTCGCTGCGCTGTGGATCGACGGCGTGCAGGCCGGGCAATGGGAGGCGGCGCGGGAGGTGCGGCCCGGGCCGGCGCCGCTGCGCCTGGGCGCCGGTGCCGTCGAGGGCCTCGCCGATCTGTTTCTGGACGCCGACCTGCTGATGCCGGTGCTCTACGACCGCGCTCTGGAGCCGGAGGAGATCGCGCAGCGCTTTGCCGAACGCGGCCTGGTCGCCGCCACCGGCCGCTCGGTACTGGCCTGCTGGCTCTTGCGCGAGGAGCGCGGCGCGCAGGTGGCCGATGCGAGCGGCCATCAGCGCAGCGGCCGCATCGTCAACCACGGCACCTGGATGATCGTCGGGCCGGCCTTCGAACCCGCCAAGGTCGGCGCGCATGAAGACGCCGAAACGCGCTACGACCCTTTCAGCGATCCCACGCGCGGCCACGGCCTGCGCCTGGCCAGCGACGACCTCTACGACTGCCGCTGGGAGGCCACGCACGAATTCCGCATTCCGGAGCATGCGAAGCCCGGCCTCTACGTGGGCCGGCTGCGCTTCGAGCTCGACGGCTGCGACGCCGACTACGACATCACGTTCATCGTCCGCAAGCCCGCGCAGGCCGCGCCTGCGCCCATCCTCGTGCTGTGCGCCGTCAGCAGTTGGCTGGCCTACGCGAGCACGCCCTTCGCGAAGAACGTGGTGGACGATCCCGTGTGGCCGCGCCGTTCGGCGGGCCTGGAGAGTTGCCACCCGGAGGCCCCCGCCTATTGCAGCTACACCGACCATCGCGCCGGCCAGCCCTGCTACCAGGTCGGCCTGCGCATGCCCTGGCCGAACGCCAGCCCCAACGCCCTGTACGACCCCGAGGGCAGCGGCTTCAGCCAGTGGGCGCGGCTCGAGCGCCGCCTGCATGTGTGGCTGGAGCGCGAAGGCTACGACTTCGATGTGATCGGCGACATCGACCTGCACCGCGACCCGTCGCTGCTCGCGCGCTATCGCACCGTGTTCGTCAACGGCCACAGCGAGTACTGGTCGACGCCCGCCGTCGACGGGCTGGACGACTACCTGCGCCGCGGCGGCAGCGCGATCGTGCTGTCGGGCAACACCATGTACCTGCGCGTGAGCTACGACGAGGACATGACCGTGATGGAGCAGCGCAAGGTCAACGGCCCCGATCACGACGAGACGATGCCGCCGCCGGGTCCGCCCGCCGGCGCCTTCGGCGAGCAGTTCCACAGCCAGGACTGGGCGCGCGGCGGCCGGCTCAGGGCCTCGGGCCGGGCGGCTGCGGACATCATCGGCCTGGAGACCGCGGGCTGGGCCTTCGCCGACGGCGAGGACTTCGGCGTCTACCACGTGACCCGGCCGCGCCATGCCTTGTTCAACGAGCCGCATCCGCTGGGCCTCGCCGAGGGCCAGACCTTCGGCCATGCGCCGGGCGGCGGGCTGCCGCGCGCCATCGGCCACGAGTGGGACCTCAGCATCGCCACCCTGGCGCGCATGACCCGGCGCGTGCCGGCGGGCGCTTCGCTCCCCGTGCCGCAGCAGGGCATCGAGGTCATCGCCCAAGGCATCCGCCGCGTGCCCGGCCGGCTCGATGCCTACCTCGACTGCTTCTCGAACCTGACCGAGTCGCTCGACGGCCTGTCGGCCGAGATGATCTACTGGGAGCGCCCCCAGGGCGGCCGCGTGTTCCACGCCGGCGCGGTGGGCGCGGCCTGGGTGCTGGGCAGCGATCCGGTCTTCGGCCGGCTGCTGCGCAACGTGCTGCACCGCTTCGGCGTGCAGCCCAGGGAGTGAAGCTCAGCCTGCGAGCAGGGCGCCCAGGCGCTCCACGTCGACATTGCCGCCGCTGATCAGCACGCCCACGCGCAGGCCGCGCAGCTGCGCCTTCATCTCGCGCGCAGCCGCGAAGCCCAGGCAGCCGGTGGGTTCGACCACCAGCTTCATGCGCGTGGCGAAGAAGCGCATGGCCTCGACCAGCTGTGCATCGCTCGCCGTCAGCACGTCGTCGACGTCGCGGCGGATGACGGCGAAGGTGTGCTGCCCCAGGTGCTGCGTCTGTGCGCCGTCGGCGATGGTGCTGGGCGTGTCGATGTGCACGATGCTCCCGCTGCGGAAGGACTGCTGCCCGTCGTTGCCTGCCTCGGGCTCCACGCCGTAGAGCTTGCACTGCGGCGCGAGTGCGCGCGTGGCCAGCGCCGTACCGGACAGCAACCCGCCCCCGCCCAGGGGCACGAACAGGGCATCGAGCGGCCCGGTTTCCTCGAACAGCTCCATCGCCGCCGTGCCCTGGCCGGCCATCACGTCCGGATGGTCGTAGGGCGGGATGAGCGTCATGCCGTGCTTCTGCGCCAGCTCGCGCCCGATCTGCTCGCGGTCGTCCTTGTAGCGGTCGTAGATCACCACCTGCCCACCGTAGCCCTTGGTGGCCGCCACCTTCGTGGCCGGTGCGTCGTGCGGCATCACGATGGTCGCGGGCATGCCCAGGATGCGGGCCGCCAGCGCGATCGCCTGGGCATGGTTGCCCGAGGAGAAGGCCACCACGCCTCCGCGGCGCTGCTGCTCGTCGAACTTCGCGAGCGCGTTGAAGGCCCCGCGGAACTTGAAGGCGCCGATGCGCTGCAGGTTCTCGCACTTGAAGAAGAGCTGCGCGCCCAGCTCCTCGTCGGCCGTGCGTGAACGCAGGACGGGCGTGCGGTGGGCATGGCCTTCGATGCGGCGCGCGGCGGCAGCCACGTCGTCGAAAGTGGGGAGCTTCAGCGAGTCTGGCATGGAGGTGCTTCCTGTGTTGGACTGATTATCCATAGCTGGACAAATCGTCAAACCTCGTGCACGTTGTCACAGCCCCTCGAACCAGCGGTCGGCCCACTGGTTGAGCGGCTTCAGGCGCTTGACCAACTCCGCGCCCGATTCGGTGAGCGCATAGCCTGCCTCGGCCAGCTCGACGATCTGCAGCGCGCGCAGCTCCCTGAGCCGGTCGTTCAGCACCGAGGGCGACATCTCGCCCGCATTCGCCTGCAGCGCGCGAAAGCTCTGCGGCTCGCCGTCGCGCAGCTCCCACAGGATGCGCAGCGTGCCCTTGCGCCCCAGCTGTTCGAGCAGGGCCATGATGGGCCGGCGGGCAGTGAGATGGGCAGCGTCGGGGGCAGGAGCGGGCATGGCGGCGAGACGATGTCGTGGACACACTTGCGCTACGGAATCCGTAGCGATAGACTGGATTCGGCTGCTACGAATTCCGTAGCGGTCCAAGCCATTCTAGCCAGAGGAGTCGAGCATGACCACCCCACCCGCAGCGCGCATCGCGCCGCTCGCGCCACCCTATCCGGAGGAGCTCGGTGCGCTCCTGAAGAAGATGACGCCACCCGAGGCGCCCGAGATCCTGTCCCTGTTCCGCGTGCTGGCCGTCAATCCGTCGCTGGCCGAGCGCTCCGTGCCATGGGGCGGCTACCTCCTGGGCCGCAAGGCCACGCTGCCGCTGCGCGACCGCGAGATCGTCATCCTGCGCGTGTGCGCCCGCTGCGGGGCGGAGTACGAGTGGGGCGTGCACTGGGCGGCGTTCGCGCAGGCGGCGGGGCTGGGCGAGCCCGAACGCGAAGCGATCGTTTCGGCACGCGGCGATCCCGATGGGCTGGCACTTCGAGATCGCCGGCTGATCCGGCTGGTCGATGCCCTGCACGACAAGGCCGATGTCGATGACGCGCTCTGGCAGGCGCTCTCGCTGGAGTGGACACAGCCGCAGCTGGTCGAGTTGCTGATGCTGGCGGGTTGGTACCACGCGATCAGCTACGTGTGCAATGCGGCGCGCGTGCCCCTGGAAGCGTGGTCGGCGCGGTGGTGAGCGCCGGAGCTGTGAGCCCATGGGCCGGCCAACCACGCAAGGACGTCGGCTCACGAGGAAACAGCGGCGCCGCCTGTTGAGGAAGGCGCTTCAGCGGCGTCGAGTCGCATTCGAACGCCTTTTTGGCCACCCGCCCTGTTCGGCAGCCTCCCGCCTGCCGATATGCAGGCATGAGCACGTGGAAGCCAGCGCCCCAGGGCGCGCCGAACTACCGGGTCCTGCAGCGCGAAGGCTGCACGATCGTGTACGGCCACATGCCGCTGGGCACCTGGCTGCGCCTGCTGCGCGGGGCGAGCGATCTGCATGTGCTGCATGCCGACGTGGCACGCATGCTGGGCGCCGCGGCGGTCATCGGCCCGCCCGACGGCCTGGCGCGCATTCGCGAGCAAGAGGCTGCCGCCGCGAC
>DATFFA010000251.1:0-3551 GCA_035250605.1 Variovorax sp.
CGGCCAGGGCAGCGACACGATCATCGAAGCCGACGCCACCGCAGGCAACAAGGACACGGTGCAGTTCGCCAGCGGAATCACGGCAGACCAGCTGTGGTTCAGGCAAGTGGGCAACAACCTCGAAGTGAGCATCATCGGCACCGAGGACAAGCTCACCCTGAACAGCTGGTACGCGGGCAGCGGCTACCAAGTCGAGGAGTTCAGAACCAGCGAAGGCCATGTGCTGATCGACACCCAGGTGCAGAACCTGGTGCAGGCGATGGCGAGCTTTGCGCCGCCGGCTCCGGGCTCGGTGACCGCGACGCCGTTGGACGATCGGGCCTGGCTGGTGCCGACGCTTGCTGCTTCGCTCTGGGGCTAAAGAAGCGGGTGCAGGCGCGGCTCGTGCCCGCAAGGTCGTTCAAGCCAGCGTCGCCCTCCGCACCGCCAGCTCCCACAGCGCCATCTTCTCCTGCGCCTTCTCCCGGCTCAGCGTGGGCAGGAAGCGCCGCTCCACCCGCCACTGCTTCGACAGTTCCCCCGTGTCGCGGTACACGCCGCTCGACAGGCCGGCAAGGTAGGCCGCGCCGAGCGCCGTGGTCTCGATGACCTCCGGCCGTACCACCGGAATCCCCAGCAGATCCGCCTGGAACTGCATCAGCAGGTCGTTGACGGCCGCACCGCCGTCCACGCGCAGCTCCGCCACCGGCGTGCCGCCTGCGGCCACCGCGTCGCGGCTCATGGCCTGCAGCAGCGCAGCGCTCTGGTAGGCGATGCTCTCCAGCGCCGCGCGCGCGATGTGGGCCACGGTGGTCCCGCGCGTCAGCCCCGTGATCGTGCCGCGCGCATCGGCATTCCAGTAGGGCGCGCCCAACCCGGTGAAGGCCGGCACCATCATCACCCCGCCTGCATCGGGCACGCTCTCGGCCAGGGCCTGCACCTGCGCGCTGCCTTGAATGGCCTTCAGTCCATCGCGCAGCCACTGCACCACCGCGCCGCCGACGAACACGCTGCCCTCCATCGCGTACTGCGGCGGCATGCCGGGCGCCTGCGCGGCGCTGGTCACGAGCAGGCCGTTGTGCGAAGGCTGGAAGTCGCCGCCCGTGTGCATCAGCAGGAAGCAGCCGGTGCCATAGGTGTTCTTGGCCATGCCGGCCTCGAAGCAGGCCTGGCCGAAGAGGGCGCTCTGCTGGTCGCCGGCCACGCCGCCGATGGGCAGCGGCCGGTCGAACAGGCCGACGTCGGTGTCGGCGAAATGCGCGCTCGAAGGCTTGACCTGCGGCATCAGCGAGGCAGGGATGTGCAGCGCCTGGAGCAGGTCGGCATCCCACTGATGCGTGTGCACGTTGAAGAGCATGGTGCGCGAGGCGTTGCTCACGTCGCTCACATGCTGCTTGCCGCCGGTCAGTTGCCAGATGAGCCAGCTGTCCACCGTGCCGAAGGCCAGCTCGCCGCGCTCGGCCGCGGCGCGCGCGCCGGGCACGTTGTCGAGCAGCCAGCGCAGCTTGGTGCCGGAGAAGTAAGCGTCGATGACGAGGCCGGTTTTCTCCTGGATGGTGCCGGTCATGCCGTCCTCGCGCAGCTTCGCGCACAGCGGCTCGGCGCGGCGGTCCTGCCAGACGATGGCGTGATGCACGGGCTGGCCCGTCTTGCGGTTCCACAGCACGGTGGTCTCGCGCTGGTTGGTGATGCCTATCGCATGGATGTCGCTCGCGTTCAGCTGGGCCTTGGCCAGCACCTCGTGCGCGGTGGCGAGCTGGCTGCTCCAGATTTCCATCGGGTCGTGCTCGACCCAGCCGGGCTGCGGATAGATCTGCGTGAGCTCCCGCTGTGCGATGGCGACGATGCGGCCCTCGCGGTCGAAGACGATGCTGCGGGAACTGGAGGTGCCCTGGTCGAGGGCGAGCAGGTAGGTCATGAGAAATCGTCCTTGATCAATGTTCGCGCGCGATCTCGCAACGGACCTGCGCCTGCGCCAGCAGCTCGGGGAAGGGCGGCGGCGGCTCCGCGTCGGTGAACAGGCAGTCGATCTGCGACAGCTTGGCCAGCTCGATCATCGCCGGGCGGTTGAACTTGCTCGCGTCGGCCGCCAGCCAGACCTCGCGCGCCTGCGCGATGATGGTCTGCGCCACCTTCACCTCGCGCAGGTCGAAGTCGCGCAGCGTGCCGTCGGACTCGATGCTGGAGACGCCGATCAGCGCGATGTCGACCTTGAACTGCCGGATGAAATCGACCGTGGCCTCGCCCACGATCGCACGGTCGCGCAGCCGCACCGAGCCGCCCGCCACGATCACCTCGCAGTTCGGGTTGTCGCTCAGGATGGTCGCCACGTTGAGGTTGTTGGTGATCACGCGCAGGCCGGTGTGCTGCAGCAGCGCCTTGGCGATGGCCTCGGTGGTGGTGCCGATGTTCAGGATCAGCGAGCAGTCGTTCGGCACCCGCGCGGCGACGGCGCGCGCGATGCGCGCCTTGCCCTCGGCATGCAGGGTCCCGCGCTGCTGGTAGCCGATGTTCTCGGTGGTCGAGCTCGGCACCCGCACGCCGCCGTGAAAGCGCATCAGCAAGCCTTCGTCGGCCAGGCGCTGCACGTCGCGGCGCACCGTTTGCAAGGTGACGTCGAGCATGTCGGCCAGCTGTTCGACCGTGACCGAGCCGCGCGCGCGCACGGTGTTGAGGAGCTTGAGCTGGCGGGGATTCGAATTCACGCGAATGAAAGAGAGCGCAGGGCAGGCTACTTTAGAACGAAAGAAAACGAAGACTCTTAAGGGTTAACGACTAGGAAAATCGCGCCTTAAGGAACCAAAATGAAAAAAAGCGAAAATGCTTCGAGCAGAGTTCGAGACTCCCCGAGAGACCTACAGAGACCCGATCCAAGAACGTGAGCGCATCCCTTCCATCCTCCTCGGCCAACGCCCAGGCCGCGTGCGACGTGCTGATCGTCGGCGGCGGCATCAACGGCTGCGGCATCGCGCGCGATCTGGCGGGCCGCGGCTGGCGCGTGCTGCTGTGCGAAAAGGACGACCTCGCGGCGCACACCTCTTCTTCTTCCACCAAGCTGATCCACGGCGGGCTGCGCTACCTGGAGTACTACGAGTTCGCGCTGGTGCGCAAGGCGCTGCAGGAGCGCGAGGTGCTGCTGCGCAGTGCGCCGCACATCATGTGGCCGCTGCGCTTCGTGATGCCGCACGACCCGTCGATGCGGCCCGCCTGGATGGTGCGCATGGGCCTCTTCCTCTACGACCATCTGGCCCGCCGCGAGGTGCTGCCGGGTTCGCGCTCGGTGGACCTGCGCGCGCATGCGGCCGGTGCGCCGCTCAAGCCGCAGTTCAAGCGCGGCTTCGTGTATTCGGACGGCTGGGTCGACGATGCGCGGCTGGTGGTGCTCAATGCGCTGGATGCGCGCGCCAAGGGCGCCGAGGTGCTGACGCGCACGCGTTGCGTCAGCGCGCAGCGCGATGCGGACGGCTGGACCGCCGTGCTCGAAGGCCCGGCCGGCCGGCGCACGGTGCGCGCTCGCGCGGTGGTGAACGCCGCGGGCCCCTGGGCCGAGTCCTTCCTGCGCGGCGTGGCGC
>DATFFA010000252.1:0-13121 GCA_035250605.1 Variovorax sp.
GCTGTGGAACAAGCGCGAAAGCGCGGCGAACGTGGCGCAGCTCAAGCTGGTGCACTGGCCGTGGGTCGACCGCATCATCGCGCCCCGCCTGCTGGTGCGGCGCCGCAACGGCGCCGTCACGTGGTTCCATTCGGCCGACGCGCGTCTTCTGACCGGCTTCGCGGAACGCGTGGCAGCGCGGCTCGCGCTGGACCGACGCCCTCCTTCATAGCAGCGGCCGCCCCGCACGGATGGAACCGGCGCGGCCCGCAAGAGTCCTCACGCAAAGAAAAACGGCTTAGAGGGGTAAGCCTCTAAGCCGTTGATTTCGTCAGTAAAAAGTGGTGCGGCTGGCAGGATTCGAACCCACGACCCCTTGGTTCGTAGCCAAGTACTCTATCCAACTGAGCTACAGCCGCACAGCTTGCGAGTATAGCATGCCCGCGAGGGCCTCTTCGGCCGTGTTGATGCAAACATGCGGTGGTAGGCCGTGCTGGGCTTGAACCAGCGACCAACGGATTATGAGTCCGCTGCTCTAACCAGCTGAGCTAACGGCCCACGCAGTCGGGATTCTAGTGGCGGCGCCGGCCAGCCCTATTTGCGGTGACTGAGCGCGTTGGTGACCAGCTTCGAAGTGATGTCGACGATCTGGATCATGCGGTCGTAGGGCATGCGCGTCGGGCCGATCACGCCGAGCGTTCCGACCACCTCGCCGTCCACCTCGTAATTCGCACTCACGATCGAGAGATCGTCGAAGGGCACGACCTGGCTTTCCCCGCCGATGAAGATGCGCACGCCCTCGGCCTTGCTCGAGACGTCGAGCAAGCGCAACAGCTGCGCCTTCTGCTCGAAAAGCTCGAAGGCGCGGCGCAGGTGGCTCATGTCGCTGGAGAAATCGGTGACCGACAGCAGGTTGCGCTCGCCGGCGATCACCACTTCGTCCTGCGCCTCCGTGAGCACCTCGGAGCTGACCTGCACCGCCGCCTGCATGAGCGCCGCGATCTCGCCGCGCAGTTGCTCCATTTCCGACTGCAGACGGTCGCGCACCTGCTCGATCGAAAGGCCCGCGAAGTGCGCGTTGATGTAGTTCGAAGCCTCGACCAGTTGCGACTGCGAATAGTCGACCTCGGGAAAGATCACCCGGTTTTGCACATCACCGTCGGGCGAGACGATGATCACCAGGAGGCGGCGCTCCGACAGGCGCAAGAACTCGATCTGGCGAAATGACGAGGCACGGCGCGGCGCCATCACCACGCCGACGAATTGCGACAGGTTCGACAGCAGGTGGGCGGCATTGGCGATCACCTTCTGCGGCTGGTCGGGCGGCAGGCTGGGCGCTGCGAGATGCTCGCGCTGCGCAGTCAGCATGGTGTCGACGAACAGCCGATAACCACGCGCCGTCGGAATGCGGCCGGCCGAGGTGTGCGGACTGACGATGAGCCCGAGCCCTTCGAGGTCGGACATCACATTGCGAATCGTCGCAGGCGACAGCTCGAGCCCCGAAGCACGGGAGAGCGTTCGGGAGCCCACAGGCTGCCCTTCGGCGATGTACCGCTCGACCAATGTCTTGAGCAGCAACTTGGCGCGGTCGTCCAGCATTGAAAGATTTTAGTGTTGTAATTTACAGATGACATCCAGCTTCCGGCGCGTCGCATTGATCGGCAAGTACCAGGCTTCCGGCGCGCGCGTGCCGGCCGGTGCGCTGGACGAGGTCATGAAAGGCATCGGCGCCTTTCTCGAATCCCAGGGCTGCGAGGTCTTCGTCGAGCAGGCGGATGAAGGCGAGCGGGCACGGACCCGCTACGCCGCCCTCTCGGTCGACGAGATCGGTCGCCGATGCGACCTGGGCCTGGTGGTCGGGGGCGACGGGACCATGCTCGGCATCGGGCGCCAGCTCGCCTGCTACGGCCTGCCGCTGATCGGCATCAACCGCGGGAGGCTGGGCTTCATCACCGACATCGCGCTGAACGAGTACCAAAGCGTGCTGATCCCGATGCTGGCCGGCGAGTACGAGGAAGACCACCGCAGCCTGATGCAGGCGAATGTGGTGCGCAAGGGCGTCTCGGTGTTCGATGCGCTCGCCATGAACGACGTGGTCGTCAATCGCGGCGCCACCTCGGGCATGGTGGAGCTGAGGGTTTCTGTGGGGCACCATTTCGTCGCCAACCACCGCGCGGACGGCATGATCATCGCCTCCCCCACCGGCTCCACCGCCTATGCGTTGTCCGCCGGCGGCCCGCTGCTGCACCCGGCGGTGCCGGGCTGGGTGATGGTGCCGATCGCACCTCACTCGCTCTCCAACCGCCCGATCCTGCTGCCGGACGCGGACGAAGTCTCGATCGAACTGGTCGGCGGCCGCGATGCGAGCGCCAATTTCGACATGCAATCGCTGGCGACCATGGCCATCGGCGATCAGATCGTCGTGCGACGCTCCGAATACCGCGTGCGCTTCCTGCACCCCCGGGGCTGGAGCTATTTCGACACGCTGCGCAAGAAACTGCACTGGAACGAAGGAGGTTCCTGATCCATGAGCCGCACGGCCGCCCCGAAGGCGAATAGCACCGTAGCCGAAGGCGAAGGTGCGCCAATGAGACCGAACGCTCGACCTGTTCGTGGCCCCTCGCGAGCGCTCTCCGAGCCCCTCGGCATCCTGGGCGGGCATTGACATGGCGCTGCGTCGCATCGCCTTGCGCGATTTCGTGATCGTGCGCTCGCTCGAAATCGACCTCGCGGCCGGATTCACCGTGCTCACCGGCGAGACCGGCGCCGGCAAGTCGATCCTGATCGACGCGCTCCAGCTGGCGCTCGGCAATCGCGCAGACGCCGGTGCGGTGCGCGAAGGCGCCGAACGCCTCGACGTCAGCGCCGAATTCGATGCCGACCCGTCTCTCGCGGACTGGCTGGACGAAGGCGGGTTCGAGTCCGGCGATGCACTGCTGCTGCGCCGGACGGTCGACCTCCAGGGCCGCAGCCGCGGCTGGATCAACGGCAGCCCCGCCACCGCCACCCAGTTGCGCGAACTCGGCGACCGGCTGCTGGACATCCACGGCCAGCATGCCTGGCAAAGCCTGACGCGTCCCGAGGCCGTGCGCGGGTTGCTCGACGCCTATGCCGGCGCCGACGATGCGGCGCTCGCGCAGGCCTGGCAAGGCTGGCGCCAAGCCATCGCAGCGCTGGACAAGGCACGCTCGGCCCAGGACTCGCTGCAGCGCGAGCGCGAGCGCCTCCAGTGGCAGGTGAGCGAAGTCATGAAGCTCGCGCCGGGCGCCGACGAATGGGACGAGCTCTCGGCCAGCCACACCCGCATCTCCAACGCGCAGGCGCTCATCGATGCGGCCCAGGGGGCCAGTAGCGCGCTGGAGGACGACGAGGGCGGCGCGCTCGCCGCACTGAGCCGTGCCGTCACGCTGCTGCAGAACTGCGAGCACATCGAGCCCGCTTTCAAGGAACTGGGCGAGGTGCTCGCCTCGAGCGTGGCCCAGGCCTCCGACGCCGCGCATTCCCTGCACGGCTACCTGCGCCAGGCCGACACGGACCCGGAACGACTGGCCGAGCTGGACGAGCGGATGGGCCTCTGGATGTCGCTGGCCCGCCGCTACAAGCGCACGCCGGCCGAGCTGCCCGCCCTGCTGGCCGGGTGGCAGGCCGAGTTGCAGACGCTGGATGCACAGAGCGACCTGGAGGCGCTGGAACGCGCCGAGCAGGCCGCGCAACAGGCCTACATGAAGGAGGCCAGGGCCCTGGGCAAGGTGCGCAAGCAGGCCGCTCCGCGGCTGGCGCAGGCCGTGACGCGGGCCATGCAAGGCCTGGGCATGCAGGGCGGCCGCTTCGAAGTCGTTCTGGAATCGCTGGCCGAGCCCGCCCGGCACGGACTCGAGGACATCGCCTTCCTGGTCGCAGGCCACGCGGGCAGCACGCCGCGCGCGATCGGCAAGGTGGCCTCGGGCGGCGAGCTGTCGCGCATCGCACTGGCGATCGCCGTCACCACCAGCCAACTGGGCGCCGCGCAGACCCTGATCTTCGACGAGGTCGATGCCGGCGTCGGCGGCGCCGTGGCGGAGACCGTTGGCCGCCTCATGAAGCAGCTGGGCCGGGACCGGCAGGTGCTGGCCGTCACCCACCTGCCGCAGGTGGCCGCCTGCGCCGACCACCATCTGCTGGTCGCCAAGCAGCAGACCAGCGCGAGGACGAAGGACGGCATCCGTACGGAAAGCAGCGTGTCGGTGCTCGACGACGACACCCGCACCCGAGAGATCGCGCGCATGCTGGGCGGCGAGCGCATGTCGCAAACCTCGCTCGCGCATGCGCGCGAAATGCTGGGCAAGAAGGCGCCGGAGACCTCGTCATGAGCCTGGAACTCGTGCTGATCACCGGCATGTCCGGCTCGGGCAAGTCCGTCGCCCTGCACGCGCTGGAAGACGCGGGCTACTACTGCGTCGACAACCTGCCGCCCGAGCTGCTCATGCCCTTCGTCGCCCTGCAGCGCGAGCAGCAGGCAGAACGCGTGGCGATCGCGATGGATGTGCGCAGCGGCATCTCGCTGCCGCTGGTGCCGCAACAGCTGGACCGGCTGCGGCAAGACGGCGTGTCGCTGCGCTCGCTGTTCCTGGACTCGACCACCGATGCGCTGGTGCGCCGCTATTCGGAGACCCGGCGCCGCCATCCCCTGTCGCGCCACGATGGCCGCACCGATGCGCCGGAGCAGCAGCGCGTGCTGATGCAGGCGATCGAGCTCGAACGCGAGCTGCTGGCCGAGCTGCGCGACGGCGCCGACGTGATCGACACCAGCATCATCCGGCCGGCGCAGCTGCAGAGCTACATCAAGGCGCTGATCGCGGCGCCCGAGAGCGCGCTCACGCTGGTGTTCGAATCCTTCGCCTTCAAGCGCGGCGTGCCGCTCGATGCCGACTACGTGTTCGACGTGCGCATGCTTCCCAATCCGCACTATGTGGCCGCGCTGCGGCCTTTGACCGGCCGCGACGCGCCCGTGATCGAGTGGCTGCGCGAGTACGACGATGTCGCGCGCATGTACGGCGACATCGAGCAGTTCCTTCTTCGTTGGCTCGATGCATTGGCGCGCGACCATCGCAGCTACGTGACCGTGGCGATCGGCTGCACCGGCGGCCAGCACCGCTCGGTGTTCCTGGTGGAGCAGTTGGCCCGCGGCTTCAGCACGCGCTGGGCCGCGCTCAAGCGGCATCGCGAGCTGGACGCCCTGGGCTAGTCGCCGGCGACCAGCAGCTTGCGCACCGGCGCCGGGAGGCCCAGTGCCGACCAGTCGACGGCAGCGAACCAGCTGCCCGACTCGGTTGGCGGGTGCTCCGCTGCACACGCCACCGACACCGGATGCAGGTGAAGGTCCTTGTGCGTGAGCACATGCAGAAAGGCGGGGGCGTCCTCGGCGGTACGGCGCGCATCGGGCGCCAGCTCGTCCAGCAGCGAAGCGCGGCTTTCGTACACCGGCAGGCAGTAGAGGCCGGCCCAGATGCCGCTCGAAGGGCGCTTCTCGAGCCAGACGCGCCCTTTGGAATCGAGTGCCTTCAGCATCCACAGGGACTGCGCGCTGCGACGCAGCTTGCGTGTCTTGACCGGGAAGCGCTCGGGAGCGCCCTCGCGCCGCCCGACGCACTGCGCGCTGACCGGGCAGGTCATGCAACTGGGCTTGCGCGGCAGGCACACGGTGGCGCCCAGGTCCATGAGGCCCTGCGTGTACCCGGCGATGGCGCGCCGCTGGGCCGCAGGCGGCAGCAGTTCCGTTGCCAGGGCCCACAGGGCCTTCTCCTGCGCGGCAGATGCCAGGTCGCCCTCGAAGCCCAGCACACGCGTCAACACCCGCTTCACGTTGCCATCGAGGATCGCGACCCGCTCGCCGAAGCAGAAGGCGGCGATAGCGGCGGCGGTCGACCGGCCGATGCCCGGCAGCGTCTGCAGCTCGGCCGCCGTATGCGGGAAAGATCCGCCGAAGCGCACGACCACGTCCTGAGCGCAGCGATGCATGTTGCGCGCGCGGCTGTAGTAGCCCAGCCCGCTCCACAGCCCCAGCACTTCGTCCTCGGTGCCTGCGGCGAGCGCCTGCACGGTGGGAAAGCGCTGGAGGAAGCGGGTGAAGTAGCCCAGCACGGTCGACACCTGCGTCTGCTGGAGCATGACTTCCGACAGCCAAACGCAATACGGGTCCTGGGTGTTCTGCCACGGAAGCTCGCTGCGGCCGTGGCTGCGCTGCCAGTCGACGACACGCGCAGCAAAGTCCGCCGGCAGCCGCTGGGCCGCCGATTCCAGATCTTCAGGCGGCACTGAGTTCGCTGCGCGCCGCAGCCGCGGAGGGCGCCTCGTTGCTCGTGAGCAGCGCCGTGAACTCGCGCAGGCGCACGTGCAGCTCGGCCAGCCCGGCCTCCTGGGTGGCCAGCTCGGCCAGGCGCTCGTCGAGGTTGCCGGCGGCATTTTGAATGCGCTCGACCGCCTCGATGCGCTTGGTGAAATTGCGCCGGCGCTCCTTGAGCTGCGCGTCGAGTTGGGCGCCCGCGCCCTTGCTCCAGCGCTCCACCTCGGTCATGGCCGCCTCGTTGACCACCCGCAGCCGGCTCGCCAGCGCACGCACCAGCTTGTCGCAGAAGTCGGGCTGCGCGAGCTTCAGCAGGTTGCCGATGCCGAGGTAGTGGATGTGACTGTTCTCGATCTGGCTCAGTTGTTCCTGGAAGCCCGTCAGGTCGGGCTCGGCCGGCGCCTGCAGCGCAAACCCGTGCTCGGCATTGAGCTGACGGAAGGTGGCGTGCAGCATCGACTGGATCTCGGCAGTGGTCGCCTGCACCTCGCGCAGGTTGTTGCGCAGCGCGTCGAAGGTCGCGCCGTAGACCTTGCGCACGTTGAGCTTGATGCCGGGCCGCTTGAGCGAGGATGACAGGCGGGCCATGTCGGCCTTGAGCGCCGTGCTGCCCAGCACCGCGTACACCTCGCGCAGCAGCTTGCCCTGCACCGAGCGGAGCGCCAGGATGCGCGTGTTGCTGCCCTCGAACTCGGCCTGCTCCTGCTCGATGCGGGTGCGCATGTGGCGAATGACCGAGACGTTCTTGCCACGCAGGCCCTGCAGCTCGAGTGCCTGCTCGGACAGGTCGCGCTGACGCACCTTCAGGATGCGCGCGGCCTCGGCCTGGAGGGCCGAGATGCCGGCGTCCACCGCCAGCCGCAGCATGCGCTCTCGCTTGCCGAGCAGGCCCTCGCCCAGCACGGACTCGAGCGCGGGCAGCCGGCTCGCCTGCAGCAGCGGCACGTCGCGGCGGATCTTGGCCTGCAGGCCCTTCTGTGCCGATACCGGAAGCACCTGCGTGAGCGGCACGCCCAGCAGCTCGGCCGCGCCCTTGCGCTGGCGCTGGATCTGAGCGTCGATCTGGGCCGGCGTGCTCAGCGTGTCCCACATGGTGTCGATCTTGTTGAGCACCACGATGCGGGTTTCGCCCGGATCGCCTTCGGTGATAAGGTGCTCGCGCCAGATCGCGAGATCGGAACGGGTCACGCCTGTATCGGCGCCCAGGATGAAAACCACCGCGTGGGCTTGGGGAATCAGGCTCACCGTCAGCTCGGGCTCGGCGCCGATCGCGTTGAGGCCGGGGGTATCGAGGATGACCAGCCCCTGCTCCAGCAGCGGGTGCGGCATGTTCAGCAAGGCATGGCGCCAGCGCGGGATCTCGACCTGGCCCTCGGCGTCGGGCACGGGATTGTCGTCGGGCGATTCGTCGCTCCAGAAGCCCAGGGAACGCGCCTCGGCCAGCGGCACGCGCCGGACCTCGGCCACCTTGTTCATGGTCTGCGAGAGCTGCTCGGCGTCTTCGACGTCGATCGGGATTTCGGTCCAGTGCTCGGCCTTGTCGCGCCAATGGGCGAGCGAATGCGGCTCGAGGCGGGTTTCGATGGGCAGCAGCCGAAGGCAGGGAAGGAAGGAGCTGTCGTAGCCCAGCTCGGTGGGGCACATCGTCGTGCGGCCCGCGCTGGCCGGCATGATGCGGCGGCCATAGGCGGCGAAGAAGATCGCGTTGATCAGCTCCGACTTGCCGCGAGAGAACTCGGCCACGAAGGCAACCATGACCTTGCTGGTGCGCATCTGCGACTCCAGATCGCGCAGGCGTTCGGCGACGCTCTGGTCCAGCAGCTCGTTCTCATCCAGCCAGCGCGACAGCCATTTGAGGCGGTGCGCGAAGTTGCGTCGCCAGGCGCCATGCTGGTCGAATTGCTGATTGAAGGAACGGGTCAAGGGTGTGTAAGGGTTGCTTACAAAATATAGCACCCACATGGCGCTGGCGTGGCAGTAGTCTGCCGGGCTTTCAGTACTTTTGGCACGTCGGGCAAAAATAAGTCGAGCGCTGCCCCTGGCGCACCTGCCGCACCGGGGTGCCGCATACCCGGCAAGGCTCGCCGGCGCGGCCGTAGACGGTTGCCTCCAGCTGGAAGTAGCCGCTCTGCCCGTCGACATTGGAGAAATCGCGCAGCGTGCTGCCGCCGCGCTCGACCGCTCTGGCGAGAATTTCCTGCACTGCCGCATGCAGCCGCAGCGCGCGCGGACGGCTGATGCGGGAAGCGGAGACGCTCGGACGAATGCCGGCCAGGAACAGCGCCTCGGACGCGTAAATGTTGCCGACGCCCACCACCACGTCGCCGGCGAGCAACACCTGCTTGATCGGTGCCTTGCGGCGCCTGAGGCCCGCGTGGAAGCGATCGGCATCGAAGGAGGCTTCCAGAGGCTCCATCCCCAGCCCGCCCAGCAGCTTGATCGCCAGCGGCGACGTCTCGGCTTCCACGTACACCACTGCGCCGAAGCGCCGCGGATCGTTGAGGCGCAGGGTGCCGAGGCTGGTCACCATGTCGAAATGATCGTGAACGCCGGGCGCGGGCAGCAGGGTGTCGAAGCGCAAGCTTCCGGACATGCCCAGGTGCATGAGCAGCAGCCCCGCATCGAGGTCGACCAGAAGATATTTGCCGCGCCTGCGCACGGCCCGGACCGTGCGACCCACCAGCGCCGCGGGCTCCACCGACAGGGCCCAGCGCAACGGCTTGCCGAGCCGCACCGCCTCGATGCGCGCACCCTCGATGCGCTCGGCGAAACCGCGCCGCGTGACTTCGACTTCGGGTAGTTCAGGCATGGAGGAAGGCTGACACGAAAACAAGGCGAGATCGAAGCCCCGCGCGGCCATCGCTCGAAAACCTTGGATTATTATGACTTGATGATCCCCTCGCTCCGCCGATCCCGCCTTGCGGCGGCCGCGCTCTTGGCCCTTGTTTCCGTGGCGGCGCAAGCGCAGCCCAACACGCCCGCCCCCGCAGCACCGACCAGCCCCGCGCCCCTCATCGAACCGGCGGCACCACCCGTGACGACCGCTGCCGCCACTGCCTCGCGCGAAGAGAAAGCGCGGGCCTCGGCGATGACGGCCGAGCTCTTCTACGAAGTGCTGATGGGCGAGCTGACGGCGCGCTCCGGCGACCCCGGTTCGGGCTATGCGCTGGTGCTGGATGCCGCACGCCGCTCGCGCGACCCCAAGCTGTTCCAGCGTGCCGTCGAAATCGCGCTCCAGGCGCGTTCCGGCGACGCCGCGCTGGCCGCATCGCGCGCCTGGAAGGAAAGCCTGCCGCAGTCGCGCGATGCGCGTCGCTTCGAGCTGCAGATCCTGATCGCGCTGAACCGCATCTCCGAAACCGTCGAGCCGCTCAAGGCCGAACTGGCGTCCACGCCCCAGGTGGAGCGGCCCTTCCTGATGGCCATCATCGCGCGCAACTACGCCCGGGCCACCGACAAGAAGCTTGCCGTCTCGGTCGTCGAACAGGCGCTGGCGGACGACCTCAAGAGCCCGGCGACCGGCGGCGCAGCCTGGGCCACCGTGGGCCGCCTGCGGCTGGCGGCGGGCGACGCTGCCGGGGCGCTGGAAGCTGCGCGGAAGGGCCACGAGATCGACCCCTCCGCCGATGGGCCGGCCATGCTGGCCCTCGAATTGGTGGACCCCGCCCAGCCCGAAGCCGAAGCGCTGGTCAAGCGCTATCTGGCCGGCCCCAAAGTCCTGCCCGAGATGCGCATCGCCTACGCGCGCGTGCTGGTGGAAGGTCGCCGTTACACCGATGCGAGCGCGGAACTCGCCGCCCTGACCGCGGCTCGCCCCGAATTGCCCGAGCCCTGGCTGCTGCTTGGCAGCCTGCAAACCCAGGCAAGGCAGGATGCGGCGGCCGAAAACTCGCTCAAGCGCTATGTGGCGATGGCCGAGACGCAGCCCGATGCCGAAGCGCGCGGCCGCGGCCAGACTCAGGCCTTCCTGCTGCTGGCGCAACTGGCGGAACGCCGCAAGGACTTCGTGGGCGCCGAGCACTGGCTGTCGCGCATCGACAGCACCGAAGACCTGGTGGGCGCGCAAACGCGCCGCGCCGCGCTCCTGGCCCGCCAGGGCAAGTTGCCCCAGGCCCGGGAGCTGGTCCGTGCCCTGCCCGAGCGCACCGAAGACGACAAGAAGCAGAAGTTCATGGCCGAAGTCCAGCTGCTGCGCGATGCCAAGCAGTACCAGGCCGCCTACGACATGCTGGCGCAAGCCAGCTCGGCCAAGCCCGAGGACACGGACCTGATCTACGACAAGGCCATGGTGGCCGAGAAGCTGAACCGCCTCGACGAAATGGAGCGCCTGCTGCGCCGACTGATCGAGCTCAAGCCCGACAACCAGAACGCCTACAACGCGCTCGGCTACTCGCTGGCCGATCGCAAGATCCGGCTCGAGGAGGCGCGCACGCTGATCAAGAAAGCCGTGCAGTTGGCGCCGGAGGACCCGTTCATCGCCGACAGCCTCGGCTGGGTCGAGTTCAGGCTGGGCAATACCGACGAAGCCATGCGCATTCTCGAGGCCGCCTACAAGCGCAGGCCCGACCCCGAGATCGGGGCGCACCTGGGCGAGGTGCTCTGGGTCAAGGGTCAGCGCGATCGCGCCATGTCGATCTGGAAGGAAGCCTTCCTGACCGATGCGGACAACGAGACGCTGCAGGAGACGCTCAAGCGCCTGCGCGTGAAACTTTGAAGCGTCGCCTTGCCCTCTGCGCCGGCTGGGCCGGTCTGCTGCTGGCTGCGGGCTGCGCCAGCCCCGGCGGTCCGCTGGTCGCGGCCAGCGGCGAGGCCTGGAGCGGCCGGCTTTCGCTGCGCGTCGACAGCGAGCCGGTGCAGACCTTCTCAGCCCTGTTCGAGCTGCGCGGCGCCCCGCAGGCCGGCGAGCTCATCCTCACGAGCCCGATCGGCAACACCCTGGCCCAGCTGCACTGGGCGCCGGGCGAGGCCTTGCTGAAGAACGGCAGCCAGACGAGGCGCTTCGAGTCGGTCGACGCGCTGATCGAAGCCGCCACCGGCGCCGTGATCCCCGTCGGTGCACTGTTCGGCTGGCTGGCCGGCCGCGAAGAACGGGTGCCCGGCTGGCGGCCGGACCTGTCCCAGGTCGGCGCCGGCCGCCTGCAGGCCACGCGCGATATGCCACAGCCGCGTGCGGATCTGCGCATCGTCTTCGAACGCGCATGAAGGCGCTCTACGACCTTCCGGCGCCGGCCAAGCTCAATCTCTTCCTGCACATCACCGGCCGGCGTGCGGACGGCTACCACCTGCTGCAGTCCGTGTTCATGCTGATCGATTGGTGCGACACCCTGCATCTGGAAAAGCGCAGCGACGGCCAGCTCACGCGCGAGGACCTCACGACCCCACTGCCGTCCGATGACCTCGTGCTTCGCGCCGCGAAGGCGCTCCAGGCTTTTTCGGGAACGACGCAAGGCGCCCATATCGGCATCGCCAAGCAGGTGCCGGCGCAAGCCGGCATGGGGGGCGGCTCCTCGGACGCAGCCACCTGCCTGCTGGGGCTCAATCGCCTGTGGGGCCTGGAGCTGCCGCTGTCGCAGCTGGCGCAGATCGGCCTTGCGCTGGGCGCCGACGTGCCATTTTTCCTGCGCGGGCGCAACGCGTGGGTCGAAGGCATCGGCGAGCAGATCACGCCGATCGACCTGCCGCCGCAGCGCTTTGTTGTCGTCAAGCCGCCCGAAGGGCTGGATACCCGTCTTATTTTTGCAGCGCCCGATCTTCAACGCGAAACACCTGCTGCTATAATTTCTGGCTTTGCTGCATACGCTGAACAAGACGGGGGCGAGATCAAGAGTCTCGGCTTCGGTCGCAACGATCTGCAGCCGGTTGCTGAGAGGCTCTGTCCCGCCGTCACCGATGCCATTGCCTGGCTCGGTCGCCAAGGACTCCAGGCTCGCATGACCGGTTCAGGAAGTTCGGTGTTCGCGGCAATGCCGCATGATGTGGAACTGGCCGGTGCGCCCTCGGGCTGGCAGGTTCGCAAGTGCAGCAATCTGGCCATCCATCCCCTCGTGGGCTGGGCGGCCTAGAAGGTCAGAGCGCTTTTGTGGTCTGATGCGACATATATCGGTGGGTGGCTTCTGGCCGCCAACCTGTGTAGGGGAGTCGCCAAGCTGGTTAAGGCACTGGATTTTGATTCCAGCATGCAAAGGTTCGAATCCTTTCTCCCCTGCCAAATCCTCACATTCACGAGAGTATTGGCGGCCCCTCAAACGGGCCATTTCCTTTTTTGCCGGGACGCTCATGCAGGCTCACCATCCTGATTTCATGGTTTTCACCGGCAATGCCAACCCGGGCCTTGCCGCCGAGATCGCCCAGAACCTGGGCACCTCCCTGGGCGCCGCCCGCGTCGGCCGCTTCTCCGACGGCGAAGTCACCGTCGAGATCAATCAGAACGTGCGTGCGCGCGACGTGTTCGTGGT
This sequence comes from Variovorax sp., assembly GCA_035250605.1. Lineage (GTDB taxonomy): Bacteria > Pseudomonadota > Gammaproteobacteria > Burkholderiales > Burkholderiaceae_C > Variovorax. The sequence goes on from DATFFA010000252.1 coordinate 12,757, forward strand.
CCAGTCCACCTGCGCGCCGACCAACGAAAACCTGATGGAGCTGCTCATCATGGTCGACGCGCTCAAGCGCGCTTCGGCCGAGCGCATCAGTGCCGTCATTCCCTACTTCGGCTATGCGCGCCAGGACCGCCGTCCGCGCTCGAGCCGGGTGCCGATCACCGCCAAGCTCGTCGCCAACCTCCTGACCACCGCCGGCGCCGACCGGGTGATGGCCCTGGACCTGCACGCCGCCCAGATCCAGGGCTTCTTCGACATCCCGGTGGACAACCTGTTCTCCGCCCCGCTGTTCTCGCGCGATATCGCCGAACGCTACAAGGGCCGCGACCTGATGGTGGTCAGCCCGGATGTCGGCGGCGTGGTGCGGG
>DATFFA010000253.1:0-41992 GCA_035250605.1 Variovorax sp.
CCTGGGGGTGGTCCATTCAATCGCGGAAGTTGTTGAAGGACAGCGGCATGTCCGGCACGTCCTTCTTGATCAGCGCCATCGCGGCCTGAAGGTCGTCGCGCTTGGCGCCGGTCACCCGCACCGCATCGCCCTGGATCGCGGCCTGCACCTTGAGCTTGCTGTCTTTGATCAGGCGCTGGATCTTCTTGGCGGTCTCGCTCTCGATCCCGCTCTTGACCTTGATCACCTGCTTGACCTTGTCGCCGCCGATCTTCTGCACATCGCCCTTGTCGAGAAAGCGCACGTCGACGCTGCGCTTGGTCAGCTTGTTGCGCAGGATGTCCTCCACCTGCACGAGCTGGAATTCGGCATCGCCGACCAGCGTGATTTCCTTCTCCTTGAGCTCGACCGAAGCCGCGGTTCCCTTGAAGTCGAAGCGCGTGCCGATTTCCTTGGCCGTGTTTTCCACGGCATTCTTGACTTCGGGCAGGTTGGGTTCGCAGACGGTATCGAAAGACGGCATGGACTCTCCTCTGAATCACACGGTGTGAATGCGACAATTCTCCCATGATCGTGGAGCACAACGTACCGCTTCAGCAGCACAACAGCTTCGGCATCGTCGCGCGCGCCCAGCACCTGGTGCGCATCGCGAGCGAGGCCGACGTGGCCGCGCTGCTGGCCGACCAGGCCTGGGGCGGCGCACCCAAGTTCGTGCTCGGCGGCGGCAGCAACATCGTGCTGACCGGCGACGTCAAGCCGCTGGTGCTCAAGGTGGAGATCAAGGGGCGACGGTTGGTCGAGGAGACGCCGCGCGCCTGGGTGATCGAGGCGGGTGCCGGCGAGGTCTGGCACGACACGGTGCGCTGGATGCTCGATCAAGGCTTGCCCGGCCTGGAGAACATGGCGCTCATCCCGGGCACCGTGGGCGGCGCGCCGGTGCAGAACATCGGCGCCTACGGGGTCGAACTGCAGGACCGCTTCGATTCGCTCGACGCCATCGACCTCGCGACCGGCCGCGCCTTCACCCTCGATGCGGCGCAGTGTGCCTTCGGCTACCGCGACTCGGTCTTCAAGCACGCGGCCGGCGGCGTCAACGGCTTCGGCCTGGCGGGCCGGGCGCTGATCACGCGGGTGCGCTTCCGGCTGCCGCGGCCCTGGAAGCCTGTGCTGGGCTACCTGGACCTGGAGCGCAAGATGGCCGAGACCGGCAACTCCACGCCCAGCCCGACCGAGATCTTCGACTGGATCTGCGCCATCCGCAGTGCCAAGCTGCCGGACTGGCGGGTGCTCGGCAATGCCGGCAGCTTCTTCAAGAACCCCACCGTCACCCCGGAGCAATGCGCCGACATCATCGCGCGCGACCCGAAGATCGTGCACTACCCCATGGCGGACGGCAGCATCAAGCTGGCCGCCGGCTGGCTGATCGACGCCTGCGGCTGGAAGGGCAAGACCGTCGGCAATGCCGGCGTCTACGAGAAGCAGGCGCTGGTGCTGGTCAACCGCGGCGGCCCGGCGCACCCGGCGACCGGCGGCGAGGTCATGACCCTGGCCAAGGCCATCCAGACCAGCGTGTACGAGCGCTTCGGCATCCGGCTGGAGCCGGAACCCGTGGTCGTGTGACGGAGCTGCTGCAGCTCAACTTCCGGCCCCGCATCCAGGCGTTGTCGTGGAGCCGTCGGCTGTCGTGGGTGGTGGGGATCGTGGCCGTGCTCTATTGGCGCACGGGCCGGGGCGCTGTTCGCTGCCATCGGCTGCGGTGGCGGATGGCGATTGATACGGTCGCAAGGGCGGCCGCGCATCCGCACGCAGAGGGCGAGCGTCCTCTGCGCACGGCTGACCGATTTCAGTCCGCGTCGTTCTTCAGCTGCGGCAGCGACGCGCCCTGGCCGGCGGAGAGCAGGCCCACCTGCGTGTAGATGCCCAGCTTCTCGCGCGTATCGACGATGTCGAGGTTGCGCATCGTGAGCTGGCCGATGCGATCGGCCGGCGAGAAGCTCGATTCGCCCTTTTCCATGGTCAGGCGCTCGGGCTTGTAGGTGAGGTTGGGCGACTCGGTGTTCAGGATCGAGTAGTCGTTGCCGCGGCGCAGCTCGATGGTGACCTCGCCCGTGACCGCACGCGCCACCCAGCGCTGGGCCGTCTCGCGCAGCATGATGGCCTGCGGGTCGAACCAGCGCCCCTGGTAGAGCAGGCGGCCCAGGCGGCGGCCGTGGTCGCGGTACTGCTCGATCGTGTCTTCGTTGTGGATGCCGGTGACCAGTCGCTCGTAGGCAATGAAGAGCAGCGCCAGGCCCGGGGCCTCGTAGATGCCGCGGCTCTTGGCCTCGATGATGCGGTTCTCGATCTGGTCGCTCATGCCCAGGCCGTGCCGGCCGCCGACACGGTTGGCTTCCAGCAGCAGCTCGACCAGGCTGGGGAATTCGACCCCGTTGATCGCCACCGGGCGGCCTTCCACGAAGCGCACCGTGACTTCTTCGCGCTTGACTTCGACCTCGTCCTTCCAGAAGGCGACGCCCATGATCGGCTGCACGATCTTCATGCCGCTGTTCAGGTGCTCCAGGTCCTTGGCCTCGTGCGTGGCGCCGAGCATGTTGGAGTCGGTGGAGTAGGCCTTCTCGGCCGACATCTTGTAGGCGAAGCCGGCCTTCTGCATGAAGGCCGACATTTCTGCGCGGCCGCCCAGTTCGTCGATGAAGGTCTGGTCCAGCCAGGGCTTGTAGATCTTGAGCGCCGGGTTGGTGAGCAGGCCGTAGCGGTAGAAGCGCTCGATGTCGTTGCCCTTGTAGGTGCTGCCGTCGCCCCAGATGTTGACGTCGTCCTCTTTCATGGCCGCGACCAGCATGGTGCCGGTGACGGCCCGGCCCAGCGGCGTGGTGTTGAAGTAGGTCAGGCCCGCGGTGGTCACGTGGAAGGCGCCTGCCTGCAGGGCGGCCAGGCCTTCGGATGCGAGCTGCGTGCGGCAGTCGACCAGCCGGGCCTTCTCGGCGCCGTAGAGCATGGCCTTGCGCGGGATCTCCTCGTAATCCGGCTCGTCGGGCTGGCCCAGGTTGGCGGTGTAGGCATAGGGGATGGCACCCTTGTTGCGCATCCAGTGCAGCGCGGCGCTGGTGTCCAGGCCGCCGGAGAAGGCGATGCCGACCTTCTGGCCGGCGGGAATGTTTTGAAGGATGGTGGCCATGTGGTTCGAATCCCGGTTCAGCCGAAGTGGCAGATGTAGCTGTAGGGCTCGCCGCTCACGCGGATCTGGAAGCTGGAATTGCCGGGCACGCTGAATTGATCGCCCACGCCCGAGGCCACCCATTCGCTGCTGCCCGAGAGCAGGTATTCGCAGCGCCCGCCCGTGCCTTCCATGATCTCGGGCGCGCCGGTGCTGAAGGTGAGGGTGGAGGGCAGGATCACTCCCACCGACTTCTTGCTGCCATCGGCCAGCGTGAGGCTGTGGCTCACGCACTTGCCATCGAAGTAGACGTTGGCCTTGGTCGAAACCGTGGCGCTCTGGAGGGATTCGGTAGTGCTCATCTCGAAAAGGGCCTGGCGCCGGCGTTCGGCCGCCGGCCGCACGCCCTCGCAAAGGCGCACCCGTGCAATGGTTGGAAAGGCGGTGATTTTAGGCCGGGCCGCCAGGCCGGCCCGCAGCGCTCAGCGCCAGTGGCCGCGCCAGCCGCGCGAATAGCCGAAATTGAGCGACAGCCCGACCGGCGGATAGACGTAGGGTGCAGGGTAGTACGCAGGTGCCGGTGCCACATAGACCGGCGGCGGGTAATAGACCGGCGCCGGCTGCACGTACACCGGTGCCGGGGCATACGCCGGTGCATACGCCGGGGCGCCGCCGGAGACCACCACGCCCTGCTCGGGCGTCACGTTGTTCCATTCGGGGCGCGGGCCGCCGTCCACGGGGCCGCCGGCGATCTCGGGCTGCGGTGAAACGGGGGAGGTGGTGGCAACGCCGTAGTCGCCCAGCTCGATCGGGATGCTGGCGCCGGGGCGCGTGTCGGTGACGGTGGTGTATTGGCGGCCCGCATACTCGTAGGTGACGTTGTATCGGGTGTTGCCCGTGGTCTCGTGCGAGGGCGTGACGGAGACCACGCGGGCCCAGACCTGTTCCGCCTGGGCCATGGATGCGGTGCCGGCCAGGGCGGCCATCAGGGAAAGGGCGGCAATGCTGCGAATGGTTTTTGGATGGGTGCGCATGTCAAGACTCCTGAGGATGGGGCGCGGGGCCCTGAACCAGTTCGACGCGATCCCGGTCCCCCGGGTTCAACCGTTTACACAGTGTGGCTTTTCCACTCGGCGGCATCGAACCCCGTGGTAACGCCAGTCCGCGCGCCCCAGTTGACCACCGGGCGCTTGATCAGGCTGGGGTTGGCGAGCAACGCGGCGCGGGCCGAGGCGGCATCGACCACCGAGGCGCGGGTCGCGTCGTCCAGCTTGCGCCAGGTCGTGCCGCGGCGGTTGACCAGGGCCTCCCAGCCGGGCGCGCGCAGCCACTGGTCGAGCTCGGCCTCGGGCACGCCCTCCTTCTTGAAGTCGTGGAAACGATAGGCGATGCCGTGTTCATCGAGCCAGGCGCGGGCGCGCTTGACGGTGTCGCAGTTGGGAATTCCATAGAGCGTGGTCATCCCGCGATGATGCCCGCGCGGCGAGTGGGCGACAATTCCGGGCTCCATGAAAAGCCTCGCCGACTGGCTCGCACACGCCGAGCACCTGCACCCCAAGAACATCGACCTGGGGCTCGAGCGCGTGCGCGCGATGGCCCAGAAGCTCGACCTTGGTTTCGACTGCCCCGTGATCACGGTGGCCGGCACCAACGGCAAGGGCTCGACCTGCGCCATGCTCGAGTCCATCCTCATGCACGCGGGCTACCGCACGGCGGTGTTCACCTCGCCGCACCTGGTGCACTTCGAGGAACGCCTGCGGCTCTCGGGCGAGGCCGTGAAGGCCGAGGCGCTGGCGACGCACTTCGAGGCGGTGGAGCAGGCGCGCGGCGACATGGCCTTGACCTACTTCGAGTTCACCACGCTCGCCCTCCTGCTGTGCACGGCCGCCAGCAAGCCCGACGTCGCGATCCTCGAGGTCGGCCTGGGCGGGCGGCTGGACGCGGTCAACGTGGTCGATGCCGACTGCGCCATCATCACCAGCATCGACCTCGACCACATGGAGTTCCTGGGTTCCGATCGCGAAAGCATCGGCTTCGAGAAAGCCGGCATCATGCGCGCCGGCCGGCCCGTGATCGTGAGCGACCCGATGCCGCCGCAGAGCGTGATCGCGCATGCGGAAGCCGTCGGCGCCGATCTCTGGCGCGTGGGTCGCGACTTCAACGTCTCGGGCGACAAGCAGCAGTGGGGCTGGAGCGGCCGCGGGCGACGCTACAGCGGACTGGCTTATCCGGCGCTGCGCGGCGCCAACCAGCTGGTCAACGCGGCCGGCGTGCTGGCGGCGCTGGAGGCCCTGCGGCCGCGGCTGCCGGTCACGGCGCAGGCGGTCCGCATCGGGCTGGCCTCGGTCGAATTGCCGGGACGCTTCCAGATCGTGCCCGGCGAGCCGGCCCTGGTGCTGGACGTGGCGCACAACCCGCACGCCGTGGCAGCCCTGGCCGAGAACCTCGACGCCATGGGCTTCTACCCGACCACCCACGGCGTGTTCGGCGTGATGGCCGACAAGGACCTGGCGCCGATGTTCGCGCGCATCGGCCCGATGATCGACCGCTGGTACTTCACCGACCTGCCGACCCCGCGCGCCGCCAAGGCCGCCGATCTGCAGGCGCGCTGGCAAGCGCAGAACACGCGCGCGGATGCCTCGGCGAGCGCGCATGCCGGCCCCATGGAAGCCCTGCAGGCGGCCATCGATCGTGCGGACCCCGCTGATAGAATCGTCGTCTTCGGATCGTTCTTCACAGTGGGTGGTGTGCTCGAGCACGGAACACCTCGTCTGCGGGCTCGGCACCTGTCGCCGAACTCCTGATTGGCCTGATTTCCGGCGCCTTTTTTCAACTCACGCTGCACTCCATCTGGGAATCGAATTTCATGGCGTTCTTCAAGTTCCGCACCCGCGGTCCGCAGGCCAGCGAAGGGCGAAACACCGGCGTCGCGGCGGCGCCGGCCGAGAGCATCGAGGCGATGCGACGACGCGCCCGGCACCGGCTCGTGGGTGCCGCGGTGCTGGTGCTGGTCGGCGTGATCGGCTTTCCGCTCCTGTTCGACACCCAGCCGCGCCCGGTTTCGGTCGACATCCCCATCGAGATCCCCGACCGCAACAAGACCAAGCCGCTGCCCCTGCCGGCAGCGCCCGCGCCCGCCACGTCGACAACGGCAGCCCCATCGAGCCCGCCGGTGGCCGCCAAGCCCTCGGGCAGCGAGATGATCACCGAGATGGCGGATGGCACCGAGGTCCAGCCGTCCAAGCCGGTGCCGTCCGCGCCGCCTGCCGAGACCAAGCCGGCGCGCGTGGCGGAGGCCAAGCCCGAGCCGAAGCCCGAGCCGAAGCCCGAGCACAGGCCCGAACCGAAGCCGGAACCCAAGCCCAAGCCGGAGCCCAAAGCGGAAGCCAAGGCGGAGGCGAAGCCCGACACCAAGACGGCCAAGGGGGCTGACGACGCTGCCCGGGCCCGCGCCTTGCTCGACGGCAAGACCACCGCCGCAACGGCGGCCAAACCCACCGCCGCGGCGGACGAGAACGGCCGCTTCGTGGTTCAGGTCGGCGCCTTCGCCGACCCGGACAAGGCGCGCGAGGTCCGGCAGAAGCTGGAAAAGGCCGGTCTCAAGACCTACGCCCATGTCGCGAAGACCGCCGACGGCGAGCGCACGCGTGTGCGCGTCGGCCCCTTCGGCACGCGCGCGGAGGCGGACAAGGCGGCAAGCCGGGTCAAGGGCTTGTCCTTGGCGGCCGCCGTCCTCAGCTTGTAGTCGGACGTGACTGCGCTCGACTGGATCGCCATCGTGCTGCTCGTGGTGTCGATGCTCTTCGGTCTGGTGCGCGGGCTGGTGTTCGAGGTGATCCTCCTGGCCGGCTGGGTGGCTGCCTTCTTCTGCGCGCAGTGGTTCGCCGGCGACGTAGGGGCCTGGCTGCCCTTCGGCGATCCGGCGGCCAGCTGGCGCTATGCGGCAGGCTTCGTGCTGGTGTTCGTGGCGGTGGCTTTCGGCGTGGGGCTGATGGCCTCGCTCACGCGCAAGCTCATCGCCGCGGTGGGCCTGCGGCCCGTGGATCGGCTGCTGGGGGCAGTCTTCGGCGTGGCACGCGGCGCGGTCGCGCTGCTGGCTGCGGCGGTCATGGTTCATTTGCTCGCGCTGAGCGACGCGTCCTGGTGGCAGGAATCGCGCAGCGCCATTGTTCTGGATGCGGCATTGCAGGGCCTGAAACCCGCGCTGCCTGAAAAATTGGCAAGCTACCTGCCCTGAGCTAAAGGATCGTCATGTGTGGAATCGTCGGCGTTGTCAGCAACGCACCCGTCAATCAGCTGCTCTATGACGCGCTCCTGCTGCTGCAGCACCGCGGCCAGGACGCCGCCGGCATCGTCACGCTGCTGGAGCGCAAGTTCTTCATGCACAAGGCCAAGGGCATGGTGCGCGACGTGTTCCGCACGCGCAACATGCGGGCCCTGCCGGGCAGCGTGGGCCTGGGACAGGTGCGCTATCCGACCGCCGGCAACGCCTTCAGCGAGGAAGAGGCGCAACCCTTCTATGTCAACGCGCCCTTCGGCATCGTGCTGGTGCACAACGGCAACCTCACCAATGCGCACGCGCTGCGCGCCGAGCTGTTCTCCACCGACCACCGCCACACCAACACCGACAGCGACTCCGAAGTGCTGCTCAACGTGCTCGCGCACGAACTCGACCGTTCGACGCGCGACCGCATGCTCAACTCCGAGACGCTCTTCGCCGCCGTGCGCAATGTGCATCGCCGGCTGCGCGGCTCCTATGCCGTGGTGGCGCTGATCGCCGGCCATGGCCTGCTGGCCTTCCGCGACCCCTACGGCATTCGGCCGCTGGCCGTCGGGCGCAGCGCCGACGGCACCTACATGGTGGCCAGCGAGACGGTGGCGCTCGAGGGCTCCGGCCACGTGTTCGAGCGCTACGTGGCGCCGGGCGAGGCGGTCTTCATCGATCTCCAGGGCCAGCTGCATGCGCAGCAATGCGCCGAGTCGCCCAGCCTCAACCCGTGCATGTTCGAGTTCGTGTATCTGGCGCGGCCCGACTCGGTGCTGGACGGAATCTCGGTCTACCAGGCGCGGCTCAACCTCGGCGAGACGCTGGCTCAGCGCGTGATCTCCACCGTGCCGCCGAACGAGATCGACGTGATCATCCCGATTCCCGAATCGAGCCGCCCGAGCGCGACGCAGCTCGCCCATCTGCTGGGCATTCCCTACCGCGAAGGCTTCGTGAAGAACCGCTACGTCGGCCGCACTTTCATCATGCCGGGGCAGGGCGTGCGCAAGAAGTCGGTGCGACAGAAGCTCAACGTGATCGGCAGCGAATTCAAGGGCCGCAACGTGCTGCTGGTCGACGACTCCATCGTGCGCGGCACCACCAGCCGCGAGATCGTGCAGATGGCCCGCGAGGCCGGCGCTCGCAAGGTTTATCTCGCGAGCGCGGCGCCGCCCGTGCGCTACCCCAACGTCTACGGCATCGACATGCCGACCAAGGACGAGCTGGTCGCCCATGACCGCACCGTCGAGGAAGTGCGCGAGCTGATCGGCTGCGACGCGCTGATCTACCAGGACGTGGAGGGGATGAAGCGCGCCGTGCTCAAGGCCGCGCCCGGCACCGGGCCGAAGCTCGACGGCTTCGATGCCTCCTGCTTCGATGGCGTCTACGTGACCGGCGACATCGACACCGAGGCCATCAAGCGCATGAACGGCAACCGCCCGCGCATCGAGGAAACCGAAGAGGATTCCTCGCGCCTCGCACTGCCCAACCTGAGCGAGACCTGAGCGAGTGGCCGACCGATCCCTGCCCCCCGGCCTGCACCGCGACACGCTCGCCGTGCGGGCGGCGCTCGAGCGAAGCCAGTACGGCGAGAACTCGGAGGCGTTGTTCCTCACCAGCAGCTTCGTGCAGCCCGATGCCGAGACCTCGGCGCGCCGCTTCGCCGGCACCGAGGAGGGCTTCACCTACACCCGCACCTCGAACCCGACGGTCGCCAGTTTCGAGCAGCGCCTCGCGGCGCTCGAAGGCACCGAGGCCGCCATCGGCGCCGCCAGCGGCATGGGCGCGATCCTCATGATGTGCATGGGGCTGCTCAAGGCCGGTGACCACGTGGTGTGCTCGCGTTCCGTGTTCGGCTCCACACTCAACCTCATCGGACGCGAGTTCGGCAAGTTCGGCGTGGAGACAACCTTCGTCTCGCAGACCGACGTGGCGCAATGGAAGGCGGCGATCAAGCCCAACACCCGGCTGCTCTTTGCCGAGACGCCGACCAATCCGCTGACCGACGTCTGCGACATCCGCGCACTGGCGGACCTGGCCCACGGCGCCGGCGCGCTGCTGGCGGTCGACAACTGCTTCTGCTCGCCGGCGCTGCAGCGGCCCACCGAGTTCGGCGCCGACCTGGTCATCCATTCCGGCACCAAGTACCTGGAGGGGCAGGGCCGCGTGCTGGCCGGCGCCATCTGCGGCCCGCAGAAGTTGATCGACGTGTTTGCCACGGTGGTGCGCACGGCCGGCATGGCGCTGTCGCCCTTCAATGCCTGGATCGTGCTCAAGGGCCTCGAGACCCTGGGAATCCGCATGCAGGCCCATTGCGCTGGGGGGCTCGCGCTCGCGCAGTGGCTGGAGACGCAGCCCAGGGTGAAGCGCGTGTACTACCCCGGCCTGGCCTCGCATCCGCAGCATGAGCTCGCGATGCGCCAGCAGACAGGGCAGGGCGGGGCGGTGGTCTCCTTCGACGTTTTTGGCGACACGCCCGAGGCGGCGCGTGCCAACGCCTTCCATGTGATCGACAGCACCCGCGTGCTCTCGATCACCGCCAACCTCGGCGACACCAAGACCACCATCACCCACCCCGCCACCACCTCGCACGGCCGCCTGAGCGAAGAGCAGCGCCAGGCCGCCGGCATCGGCCAGGGCCTGATCCGCGTGGCGGTCGGGCTGGACCACATCGACGACATCCGGGCCGATCTTTCGCGCGGCCTGGACACGCTACCCACCTGATCCATGACCGTTCGTACCCGCATCGCGCCGTCTCCCACGGGCTTTCTCCATCTCGGTACCGCACGCACCGCGCTCTACTCGTGGGCCTATGCGCGCCACTACGGCGGCCAGTTCGTGCTGCGCATCGAGGACACCGACGTCGCCCGCTCGACCCAGGAATCGGTGGAGCAGATCCTCGCTTCGATGCATTGGCTGGGGCTCGACTACGACGAGGGCCCCATCTACCAGATGCAGCGCCTCGACCGCTACAAGCAGGTCGTCGAACAGATGCTCGCCGCCGGCACCGCCTACCGCTGCTACTGCACGCCAGCCGAGCTCGACGCAATGAAGGAAGCGCAGCGCGCGCGCGGCGAAAAGGCGCTTTACGACGGCCGTTGGCGGCCCGCGACGGGCAAGGTGCTGCCACCCATCCCGGACGGCGTGCCTCCCGTGATCCGCTTCTGCAACCCGCCCGAGGGCGACGTGAGCTGGGACGACCTCGTCAAGGGTCCGATCACCATCAACAACCGCGAGATCGACGACCTCATCATCGTGCGCGCCGACGGCGTGCCGACCTACAACTTCGCGGTGGTGGTCGACGACTGGGACATGGGCATCACGCATGTGTTTCGCGGCGACGAGCACATCAACAACACGCCGTGGCAGATCAACATATTCCGCGCGCTCGGCGCGCCGCTGCCGCACTTCGGCCATGTGCCCGTGATCCTCGGCGAGGACGGGCAGAAGCTCTCGAAGCGCCGCGGCGCCGTCAGCGTGACGGCCTACGAGGAGGGAGGCTACCTGCCCGAGGCGATGCTCAATTACCTCGCGCGTCTCGGCTGGAGCCATGGGGACGACGAGCTGTTCACGAGCGAGCAGATGGTGAGCTGGTTCGACGGCACGCATCTCTCGAAGAGCCCGGCGCAATGGGACGCGGCCAAGCTCGCATGGGTGAATGCGCAGTACATCAAGGCCAAGCCCGATGCCGAGCTCGCACCGCTGGTGGCGGCGCACTTGAGCAAGCGCGGCATCGCCGCCGACGAACGGCTCCCTGCGATCTGCGCGCTCTTCAAGGATCGCTGCGACACGACGGTGGCGCTGGCCGATTGGGCCGCGGCGTTCTATGCGGACGTGCAACCCAGCGAAGCCGATCGCGCGCAGCACGTGACGGACGCGGTGCGTCCTGCGATCGCCGCGCTGGCCGACAAGCTCGCGACCGTTGCATGGGACAAGGCGTCCATCACCGCCGCGATCAAGGAAGTGCTCACCGCACAGGGTCTCAAGATGCCCGCGCTGGCCATGCCGGTGCGCGTGCTCGTGATGGGCACGGCGCAGACGCCATCGCTCGATGCCGTGCTCGCACTCTTCTCTCGTGAAGAAATTTTGAAACGGCTACAGGTGTCTTGAATTTGCACGCTATAATTTGAGGCTCGACACCCACAGGGGGTATAGCTCAGCTGGGAGAGCGCTTGCATGGCATGCAAGAGGTCAGCGGTTCGATCCCGCTTACCTCCACCATTCGGGAGTCGAGATAACCAAGCGTTGATCGCAACGCGGTTCTTAGGTTTATGACCCTATCGTCTAGAGGCCTAGGACACCACCCTTTCACGGTGGCTACCGGGGTTCGAATCCCCGTAGGGTCGCCAGTTTTCACGAAAGTGAAGAAGGCACAAGTCGGCAGCACTTGGCTCTATCCAGAGCGAACGCAGCCTACCAGGAGTGGTAGTTCAGTTGGTTAGAATACCGGCCTGTCACGCCGGGGGTCGCGGGTTCGAGTCCCGTCCACTCCGCCAAACTCAAACGGCCACAAGCATTCAGCTTGTGGCCGTTTTTCTTTGTCGGCCCTGCGCTCGGCTCGGTGTTCGGGCGCGACGACGATCACTCCCCGAGCCAATGGCACGCGTGCGCGGCCACGCTAGCGCGCTGTCGCCTCTGCATTCGCGTCCAACGCCAGCGTGTGCACGCGGGCACGCCGGAATGGCGCACCGCCCGCGGCGCAGTCCCATTGCTCCACCGTGCAGCGCCGTTCGCCGGCCTCGCCCTCGAAGCGGATGAGGTTCACCGAGTTGGGGGCACCCGCGCGCAGCCGGGTCGACACCGCGGTGCCCGCTTGCACGCACCACATCCGTCGCGCCAGCACGCCGGCAGTTTCGTGCAGCGGCACGACGAAGGGCAGATGGATATGCCCTCCCAGCACCAGGTCGGCCCCTGCCTCGGCCCAGATTCGCACCGCCTCCTCGCGGCCGACGAGCAGGTTCTTGCGGTCCTCCTCGCGCGTGATCGCGACCGGCTGGTGTACCACCACGACCCGCAGCTGCCGGGCCGTGCCCTGCGCAAGACGCCGCGCCACTCGCTCGGCCTGCTGCGGCGAAGCGGCGCCGTTCTCGTGCCGGTACCAGCGCGTGGTGTTGACGCCGACGACCAGAAAATCGGGCGAATCCACCACCGGCTCGAGCGCCTGCCCGAACGCCGAACGGTACCGCGCATAGGGCGCCAGCAGGCGGGTGGACAGCGCGAACAGCGGGATGTCGTGGTTGCCCGGTATCGCCAGCAGCCGCGGCACGGCGAGGCTGTCCACGAAGGCGCGGGCCCGCGCGAACTGCGCGCGCGTCGCGCGCTGGGTGATGTCGCCGGAGAGCACGAGCGCGCTCGGCCGTTCGGCCCGCACCAGCGCAGCCAGTGCGCGCATCACCTCGGGCTGCTCGGTCCCGAAGTGCGGATCGGACATGTGCAGCAGACAGGTCAAGAGCCGAGCTCCGTGTTGCGCGCTGCCGTGCGCGTGCCCTCGGGCGGCCGGGCAGTGCTCATCGACGCGCGTCCTCCCGCTCGCCCGGCGCCGGCTTGATGAGCCACAGCGGCTCCGGCGCGACCCGGAAGTGCAGCGGCATGTCCATGCGCTGCACCTCGCCGTCCGTCGCGACCTTGGCGCGGCGACGCCGGCGTTCGACCGGGCTGACCGACATCGAGCGGAAGGACGCATGCATGACGTTGTCGGAATCGCCGAGCCGGCTCAAGGCGCCGCGCAGCATCAGCGCGAACATCGCGAGCCTCCCGCTGGGGCGCAGCGCGATCGCCGTGAGCTCGCCTTGCTCCACCGCCTCGGGCCGCGGCATGCCGACCTGCTGCAACTGCAGCGCGTTGTTGCCGACGAAGAGCGTCGGGGTGCGCACGAGGTGCTCCTCGCCGCGCCATTGGATGCGAAGGTCCCATCCAGGGTGGCGGCGCATCATGGTCACCACGGCGGACCAGAGCGCCACCCACCGGCTGCGGCCATAGCGGGACTTGTAGATCTCGCGGTCTTCCAGCACGCGCGCATAGAGCCCGAGGCTGGCGTTGACCAGGAAGATCCGCTCGTTCACCAGCCCGACCTGCACCGGGACCGGCCGCTCGCCGAGCAGCACCCGCAGTGCCTCGCCGGTGTCCGTGGGAATGGCATGGGTGCGGCTGAAGTAGTTGAAGGTGCCTTTCGGCAAGACGCCCAGCGCACAGCCGCTGCCCAGCACCGCCTGCGCCACGGCGTTGATGGTGCCGTCGCCGCCGGCAGCGACCACCACCCCGTCCTCGGCCCGCGCGGCGTCGACCGCCTCTCTGATTCGCTCCGGCAGGCGGTGCAGGCGCGTCACCTCGAACAGCCGGTAGTCTCGTGCCTGCGCTGCGCAGGCCGCTGCGATGGCGTCGCGCAAGGCCTGCGCACTGCCGCGGCCCGAGTGCACGTTGAAGACGATGAAGAGCGGAGATCGCTCGTGCGAACGGCACGGGGACATGGGCCATCTATCTCCGCATCCAGGCCGTCATGCCATCGAGGATTTCCGCGAGGACCTCCTCGTCGTTGCGCCCGGAGCGGCGCAGCACATGGAAGGCGTGGTCGGCCTCGGCGATCTCCATCAGCGTTGCCGACGCCCCCAGCTTCGAGACCACGCCCCGGATGCCGGCCAGGTCCGCCAGCTCGTCGCGCGTGCCCTGCACGAACAGCATCGGCACGCGCACATCGGCCAGGTGGTCCGCGCGCCCGGTGGAGGGCGTTCCCGCAGGATGCAGCGGAAAGCCGACGAAGACCAGGCCCTTCACCCCTGGCAGCGGGTCGAGCGCCTGCGCCTGCGAAGTCATCCGCCCGCCGAAGGACTTGCCGCCCGCGAAGAGCGGCAGCGGCCCGAAGCGTTCGGCCGCCTGTGCCACCGCCGCGCGCACGGCGGCATGTGCGACGGGCGGCGGATCGGGCCGCTTCTTGCCTTGCTCCATCGAAGGGAACTGGAAGCGCAGCGTGGCGATGCCGCGCGCCGCCAGCCCCGCCGACACCGCGCTCATGAACGAATGCCCCATGCCCGCGCCCGCGCCGTGGGCGAAGACATAGCAGGCCAGGGGTTCGGCCGGCGACTGCACCAGTCCCGAGACGGCGCCATGGCTGCCGACATGGAAGTTGATTTGTTGCGTGTGGAGGCTCATGCTGGATTCCAACGGGCCAGGCCCAGTGTGCGGCTTGCGGCGGCCGAACAGCCCGAATCAAGGGTTTTCCCGGGCGTTATATAGCAAGCCCCACATAGGCCGTATGGGCACGTCCGTATGCCTGGCGCCTCGCAAAGGAATACCTTCGCAAGGCACGATTCTTGATCGCAACGAAGACCGCCCCACGAGCATGAGCATGACCGACCAGACCCAACCCATCCGCTTCTTTCACCGCGGCCGGATCGTTGACGTGAGCGGCGTCCATCCGACGCGCTCGGTGCTGGACTGGCTGCGCGAGGACGCGCGCTGCACCGGCACCAAGGAAGGCTGCAACGAGGGCGACTGCGGCGCCTGCACGGTCGTGATCGGCGAGCTCGCCGAGGCCGGCGAGAAGGAGGCGGTGGGCGGCCTGCGCCTCTCGACCGTCAACGCCTGCATCCAGTTCCTGCCCACGCTGCACGGCAAGGCGCTGTTCACGGTCGAGGACCTCAAGGCCCAGTGCACCCGCCAGCGCGACCGGGCGCCGCGCGACAAGCAGACGGCCATACACCTGCATCCGGTGCAGCAGGCGCTGGTCGATTGCCACGGCTCGCAGTGCGGCTTCTGCACCCCGGGCTTCGTGATGTCGCTGTGGTCCACCTACGAGCACCATCAGGACGCGGGCACCCAGCCCACGCGCCAGCAACTGGCCGACGATCTCTCGGGCAATCTGTGCCGCTGCACGGGCTATCGGCCCATCCTCGATGCCGGGCAGCGCATGTTCGACCTGCCCGCCGTGCGGCTGGACACCGAGCCGGTGGTCGCCGCGCTGCAGAGCCTGAAGCACGAGCCCAGCTTCGACTACGCCGCGCCGCTGGGCCAGCGCATCGACCATTTCCACGCGCCCACGACGCTCGCTCAACTCGCCGCGCTGCGCGAGGCCAAGCCCGCCGCGCAGCTGCTGTCGGGTTCCACCGACGTGGGCCTGTGGGTCAACAAGCAGTTCCGCGATCTGGGCGACATCATCTATGTGGGCGACGTGACCGAGATGAAGGTGGTGCAGGAGCGCGGCCAAGGCGGGAACGGCGAGCTCTACATCGGCGCCGGCGCCTCCCTCGAGAACGCCTTCCGCGCGCTCGCTGCACGCGTGCCCAGCCTCACCGACGTGTGGCTGCGCTTCGCCTCGCCGCCCATCCGCAATGCCGGCACCATGGGCGGCAATGTGGCCAACGGCTCGCCCATCGGCGACTCGCCGCCGGTGCTGATGTCGCTCGATGCCGAAATCGAGCTGCGCCGCGGCGAGCGCGTGCGCCGCATGCCGCTGCCCGATTTCTACGTCGACTACATGAAGAACAAGCTGGAGCCCGGCGAGTTCCTTCAGGGCCTGGCGGTGCCGCTCTCGGCAATGAAGCGCCAGGTGCGGGCCTACAAGATCAGCAAGCGCTTCGACTGCGACATCTCGGCCCTGTGCGGCGGCTTCGCGATCGAGCTCGACGGCGACATCGTCAAGGCCGTGCGCCTGGCCTACGGCGGCATGGCCGCGATCGTCAAGCGCGCCGCGCAGGCCGAGGCCGCGCTGCTCGGCAAGCCCTGGACCCAGGCCAGCGTCAACGCCGCCAAGCAGGCGCTGGCGCAGGACTTCAAGCCGTTGACCGACATGCGCGCCAGCGCCGACTACCGCCTGCAGGTGGCGCAGAACCTGCTGCAGCGCCTGTGGCTGGAAACGCGCGCCAAGGATCCGTTGCCGGTGGAGGCCACCAGCGTCTGGAGCGTCATGCCCCATGCCGTCGCCGCCACCGCCGCCGCCGCCGAAGGAGTCTGAACATGAACAAGCCCCTCGACCCCGCACTGCTGCAATCGGCCGAAGCCTTCGCCGACTACCTGAAGAACACCGCCGCGCGCATCGACGCCCGCGCCGAAGCCAAGGCGCACGACGGCGGCGCGCGCGTCGGCATCAGCCGCCCGCACGAGTCGGCGCACCTGCACGTGGCCGGCGAGGCCACCTACATCGACGACATCCCCGAGCTGGCGGGCACGCTGCATTGCGCGCTGGGCCTCTCGCCGGTGGCCAATGGCCGGCTCAAGAACATGAACCTGGAGGCGATCTGCGCCATGCCCGGCGTGGTGGCGGTGCTCACCGCGGCCGACATTCCGGGCAGCAACGACTGCGGCTCCATCGTTCACGACGACCCGATCCTCTGCAGCGGCGACATCCGCTACCTGGGCCAGCCCGTGTTCGCCGTGATCGCCGAGACACGCGACGCCGCCCGCCGCGCCGCCGCCCGCGCCAAGGACGCGCTCGACATCGAGGCCGAGCCGCCGGTGATCACGCCGCAGCAGGCGCACGAGAAGGGCCAGTACGTGCTGCCGCCGATGCACCTGGTGCGCAGCACCCATGAGGGCGGCGCGCAGGCCGCCATCGCCAAGGCGCCGCGCCGGCTCAAGGCCACGCTCGACGTCGGCGGCCAGGAGCAGTTCTATCTCGAAGGCCAGATCAGCTACGCGATCCCGAAGGAGGGCGGTGCGATGCACGTGCACTGCTCGACCCAGCACCCCAGCGAGATGCAGCACCTGGTCGCGCACGCGCTGCACCTGCACGCCAACGAGGTGCAGGTCGAATGCCGGCGCATGGGCGGCGGCTTCGGCGGCAAGGAGTCGCAGTCGGGGCTCTTCGCCTGCGTGGCGGCGGTGGCGGCCAGCAAGCTCAGGCGCCCGGTCAAGCTGCGGCTGGACCGCGACGACGACTTCCTCATCACCGGCCGGCGCCACTGCTTCTGGTACGAGTACGAGGTGGGCTTCGACGACGAGGGCCGCATCCTCGGTGCCGAGATCAGCATGGTCTCGCGCGCGGGCCATTCGGCCGACCTCTCCGGCCCGGTCATGACGCGCGCGCTGTGCCACTTCGACAACGCCTACTGGCTGCCCGACGTGGCGATGCACGGCTACTCGGGCCGCACCAACACGCAGAGCAACACGGCCTTCCGCGGCTTCGGCGGCCCGCAGGGGGCGATCGCGATCGAGAACATCCTCGACAGCGTGGCGCGCGAGCTGGGGCGCGATCCGCTGGACGTGCGGCGCGTCAACTTCTACGGCAAGGGCGAGCGCAACGTCACGCCCTACGGCCAGGTGGTGTCCGACAACATCATCCATGAGCTGGTCTCCGAGCTGGAAGGCACCAGCGCCTACCGCGCGCGGCGCGAGGAGATCGCGGCCTTCAACCAGGCGAGCCCGGTGCTCAAGCGAGGCATCGCGCTGGCGCCGCTGAAGTTCGGCATTTCCTTCAACGTCAAGCACTTCAACCAGGCCGGGGCGCTGGTCCACGTCTACACCGACGGCTCGATCCTGGTGAACCACGGCGGGACCGAAATGGGCCAGGGCCTCAACACCAAGGTGGCGCAGGTGGTGGCGCACGAGCTGGGCGTGAGCTTCGAGACCGTGCGCGTCACGGCGACCGACACGCAGAAGGTGGCCAACACCTCGGCCACCGCCGCATCGACCGGCGCCGACCTCAACGGCAAGGCCGCGCAGGACGCGGCGCGCCAGATCCGCGAGCGGCTGGCCGTCTGCGCCGCCGCGCGCCACGGCGGCAAG
Source organism: Variovorax sp. (assembly GCA_035250605.1). Lineage (GTDB taxonomy): Bacteria > Pseudomonadota > Gammaproteobacteria > Burkholderiales > Burkholderiaceae_C > Variovorax. The sequence continues at coordinate 18,117 of DATFFA010000253.1, forward strand.
GCCGAAGAGGTGCGCTTTGCCAACGACCAGGTCGAGGTCGCCGGCCGCACGCTGTCCTTCAGCACCGTCGTCGGCGAGGCCTACCTCGATCGCGTGCAGCTCTGGTCCGACGGCTTCTACGCCACGCCCGGGCTCTCGTGGGACAAGGACAAGATGCAAGGCCGCCCCTTCTTCTACTACGCCTACGGCGCCGCCGTGAGCGAAGTGATCGTCGACACGCTGACCGGCGAGTGGAAGCTGCTGCGTGCCGACATCCTGCACGACGCCGGCAAGTCGCTGAACCCGGCCGTGGACATCGGCCAGGTCGAGGGCGCCTTCATCCAGGGCATGGGTTGGCTCACCACCGAGGAGCTGGTGTGGCACCCCAAGACCGGCCTGCTCACCACCCACGCGCCCAGCACCTACAAGATCCCGACGGCCAACGACTGCCCGCCGGTCTTCAACGTGCGCCTGTTCGAGGGCCAGAACTTCGAGGACTCGATTCACCGCAGCAAGGCGGTGGGCGAGCCGCCGCTGCTCTTGCCCTTCTCGGTCTTCTTCGCGATCCGCGACGCGGTGTCGGCAGTGGGCGAGCACCGGGTGGACCCGCCGCTGACGGCGCCGGCCACCAGCGAATCCATCCTGCGCGCCCTGACGGCGGTGCAGTCGGCCGCGGCCTGAAGCTGCCCGATGAACAAGGGGGCCGATGTGAATGCTGCGCTGTATAACTGCCCGCACGTTTCCATCACCCTGCGGGCAGCCCATGAGAGACCAAGCGCTTCTGGACAAGATCGACCTTCACCTCATCCGGGTGCTTCATACCGTGTTGACCGACCGCAGCGTCTCGCGCGCAGCCATCCGCCTGGGCATGTACCAGCCGGCCGTGTCGGCCGCGCTGAAGCGCCTGCGCGAGCTCTCCGGCGACCCGCTCCTGGTGCGCTCGGGCTCGGGCATGGTGCCCACGGATGCGGGGCTGCGCATGATCGACCCGGCCGCCAGCATCCTGCGCGCGGCGGAGATGCTGTTCTCGGATGCGCGCGGCTTCGATCCGCAGACCGCGCAGACCACCTTCCGCATCGCCGCCTCGGACTACCTGGACCCGCTCTTCCTGCCCATGCTGGTGGCGCAGGTCAAGGCGCAGGCGCCGCTGTGCGGCATCGAGATCCATGCGCTGTCGTCCGACTCGGACTACCACGCGCACCTGTCGCTCGGCCAGGTCGACCTGGTGATCGGCAACTGGCTCAAGCCGCCGGAAGACCTGCACATGGCGCGGCTCTTCGGCGACGAGATCGTCTGCCTGGTCAACCACGACCATCCGGCGGTGCGCCGCGGATGGGACCTGGACAGCTGGCTCGCGGCCGAGCACGTCGCGCCGACGGCGCTGCACCCCGGTGCGCGCGGCATCATCGACCAGATGCTCGACGAGCAGGGGCGGCAGCGCAACATCACGGCGCGCTGCGCCCACTTCGGGCTGATCCCCGACATGGTGGCCTCCAGCCTGCTGGTGCTCACCACGGGGCGGCAGTACTGCGAGCGCTTCCTCGACCGGCTGCCGGTCACGATCCTCCCGTGCCCGATCGCGCTGCCGCGCCTCATGTACTACCAGCTGTGGCATGAGCGCACCCATTCCTCCAGCTCCGCGCGCTGGCTGCGCGAGCGGACCAAAACGGTGGCGGCCTCGCTGAGGCCCGCCGATTCCTCGACCGGCTCCGGATAGCCGGCCTTTCCAACTCGCGCCCGGCGTCGCGACATCTCCCAACGCCATTCGACAAGAGAGACGGAGACAACGCGATGAACCGCACACAACAGATGCTCGATGTCAGCGAGCACGACACCAGCTCTTCACCCCCGGCCACCGGCTGGGCCGAGCGGATGTTCAAGCTCAGGGAACACAACACCACCGTGCGGACCGAGATGGTGGCCGGCCTCACCACCTTCCTGACGATGGCCTACATCATCTTCGTCAACCCGTCGATCCTGGGCGACGCGGGCATGCCGACGGATGCGGTGTTCGTCGCCACCTGCCTGATCGCAGCGCTGGGCACCGGCATCATGGCCTTCTACGCCAACTATCCGATCGCGCTGGCGCCGGGCATGGGTCTGAACGCCTACTTCGCCTACGTGGTGGTGCTGCAGATGGGCTTCACCTGGCAAGCGGCGCTGGGTGCGGTCTTCGTCTCGGGCTGCCTGTTCCTGCTGGTCACGGTGTTCCGGCTGCGGGAGCTGATCATCCGCGGCATCCCTCAGTCGATACGGCTGGCGATCACGGTGGGCATCGGCCTGTTCCTGGCGATCATCGCGCTCAAGAGCGCGGGCATCGTGGCGCCCTCCAAGGCCACCTACATCACGCTCGGCGACCTGCATACGCCGCAGGTGGTGCTGGCGACGCTGGGCTTCTTCACCATCGTGGTGCTCGACCGGCTGAAGGTGCCCGGCGCGATCCTGATCGGCATCCTCGGCGTGACGGTGCTGTCCTTCTTCTTCGGCGGCAACACTTTCCACGGCGTGTTCTCGGCACCGCCGTCGATCGCGCCCACCTTCCTGCAGCTGGACATCAAGTCGGCGCTGTCGGGCGGCATCCTGAACGTGATTTTGGTGTTCTTCCTGGTCGAGCTGTTCGACGCCACCGGCACCCTGATGGGCGTGGCACGCCGCGCCGGCCTGCTGGTGCCGGGCAGGATGGACCGGCTCAACAAGTCGCTCCTGGCCGACAGCGGCGCGATCTTCGCGGGCTCGCTGCTGGGCACCTCCAGCACCACCGCCTACGTGGAGAGCGCAGCAGGCGTGCAGGCCGGCGGCCGCACCGGCCTGACCGCGCTCACGGTGGCGGTGCTGTTCCTGGCCGCGCTGGCGATCTCGCCGCTGGCGGGCGCCGTGCCTGCTTATGCCACCGCGCCGGCGCTCTTCTTCGTGGCCTGCTTGATGCTTAGGGACATCACCGAGCTCGATTGGGACGACACGACCGAGGTGATCCCGGCCGCGGTCACGGCCCTGGCCATGCCCTTCACCTACTCGATCGCCAACGGCCTGGCCTTCGGCTTCATCACCTATGCGGTGCTGAAGCTGTTCACCGGACGCGCCAGGCAGGTGCACTGGATGGTGTGGCTGATCGGCGGGGTTTTCCTCTTCAAGTTCATCTACATAGGCGGACACTGACGGCAGAAAATGATGCGATCGCCCCGGGCAGGATGCCGGGGCGGTTCAGGGCGATTCGACAAACCCACAAGCCAGGCACAGGCATGACAATCCAACGACTCCAGCTCTCGAACATCACCAAGCGCTACCCCTCGGTCGTCGCCAACAGCGACGTCTCGCTCACGGTGGCCCCCGGCGAAACCCATGCCGTGCTCGGCGAGAACGGCGCCGGCAAGTCCACGCTGATGAAGATCATCTACGGCTCGGTCAAGCCGGACGAGGGCAGCGTGACGTTCAACGGCCAGCCGGTCAACGTGCGCAACCCGCAGGAGGCGAGGGCGCTGGGCATCAGCATGGTGTTCCAGCACTTCAGCCTGTTCGACACCCTCACCGTCGCCGAGAACGTCTGGCTGGGGCTCGAGAAGACGCTCACGCTGGCCGAGGTCACGCAGCGCATCTCGGCCAAGGCCAGCGAGTACGGACTGGACATCGACCCCTCGCGCCCGGTCCACACGCTCTCGGTCGGCGAGATGCAGCGCGTGGAAATCATCCGCGCGCTGCTGACCGACCCCAAGCTGCTGATCCTCGACGAGCCCACCTCGGTGCTGACGCCCCAGGCCGTGACCAAGCTCTTCGTGGTGCTCAAGAAGCTGGCGGCCGAGGGTTGCAGCATCCTGTACATCAGCCACAAGCTGCACGAGATCCGCGAGCTGTGCACCGCCTGCACCGTGCTGCGCGGCGGCAAGGTGACGGGGGTGTGCAACCCGCAGAACGAAAGCAACGAATCGCTGTCACGCCTGATGATCGGCGCGGAACCACCGCCCTTGCAGCACCGGCCGGTGCATGCAGGCGCCGTGGCTCTGCGGGTCAAGGGACTGACGCTGGCGCGCGAGGACCAGTTCGGCGTCGACCTCGACGGCGTCTCGCTCGAGGTGCGCGCCGGCGAGGTGGTGGGCATCGCGGGCGTCTCGGGCAACGGCCAGAAGGAACTGCTGTACGCGCTCTCCGGCGAGGACACGCGGGCCGAGGCCGGGATGATCGAGGTCTTCGGCAAGCCCGCCGCGCATTTCCGGCCGCGCCGGCGGCGCGCGCTGGGCCTGCACTTCGTGCCCGAGGAGCGGCTGGGCCGCGGCGCGGTGCCGACGCTGAGCCTGGCGCACAACATGCTGCTGACGCGCAGCAACGCGGTGGGCCGGGGCGGCTGGATCCGCACCGGCGCGCTGCAGCAGCATGCGGGCCGCATCATCGAGCGCTTCAAGGTCAAGGCCGGGGGGCCGGGCGCGGCAGCGCGCTCGCTCTCGGGCGGCAACCTGCAGAAGTTCATCGTCGGGCGCGAGATCGACGCCAACCCGAAGATCTTCGTCGTCTCGCAGCCCACCTGGGGCGTGGACGTGGGCGCCGCAGCGCTGATCCGCGGCGAGATCCTGGCCCTGCGCGACGCCGGCTGCGCCGTGCTGGTGGTGAGCGAGGAGCTGGACGAGCTGTTCGAGATCAGCGACCGGCTGCACGTCATCGCCAAGGGGCGGATGTCGCCCTCCATCCAGCGTGCCGAGGCCACGGTGCCGCAGATCGGCGAGTGGATGAGCGGCCTGTGGGGCACCCACGCCCACGCGACCGGAAAAGAGGAGGTGGCCCATGCTTAAGCTCGAACCCCGCCCGCAGCTCTCGCGCTTCTGGAGCTACGGCTCGCCGATCCTGGCGCTGGCCATCACCGTGCTGATCGGCATGGTGCTGTTCTCGCTGCTCGGCAAGGACCCGGTCAAGGGCCTGCTGGTCTTCTTCTGGGAGCCCATCAAGAGCGGCTATGCCCTGGGCGAGCTGATGGTCAAGGCCACGCCGCTGCTCATCATCGCGCTGGGCCTGGCGGTGTGCTTCCGCTCCAACGTCTGGAACATCGGCGCCGAGGGGCAGTTCGTCTTCGGCGCCATCGCGGCCGGTGGCGTGGCCCTGATGGCCGACAAGACCACCGGCGGGTGGATCGTGGCCGCGATCCTCGTGGCCGGCATCCTCGGCGGCATGGTGTGGGCCGGCATCGTCGCCCTGCTGCGCGACCGCTTCAACGCCAGCGAGATCCTGGTGAGCCTGATGCTGGTCTACGTGGCGACGCTGCTCTTGGGCTACATGGTCTACGGGCCCTGGAAGGACCCGCTGGGCTACAACTTCCCGCAGACCAAGACCTTCGAGGCGGTGACGCAGATCCCGCGCCTCATCAAGGGCTCGCGCGTGAGCATCGGGCTGGTCATCGCGCTGGCGGGTGCGGCGGCGCTTTGGGTGTTCCTGTTCCGCACCCGGGCGGGCTTCGCGCAGCAGGTGGGCGGCCTGGCGCCGGCGGCGGCGCGCTATGCGGGCTTCTCGGCGCGGCGCGCGATCTGGATCGCGCTGCTCACCTCGGGCGGCGCGGCCGGCCTGGCAGGCGCGCTGGAAGTGGCCGGCCCCATCGGCCAGCTCACGCCCTACGTGCCGGCCGGCTACGGCTTCGCGGCCATCATCGTGGCCTTCGTCGGGCGGCTGCATCCGGTGGGCATGATCTTCTCGGCCATCCTGATGAGCATGTTCTACATCGGCGGCGAGCTGGCCCAGTCGCGGCTGGGGCTGCCCAAGTCGCTGACGGGCGTGTTCCAGGGCTTGCTGCTGTTCACGCTGCTGGCCTGCGACACGCTCATCGCCTACCGCATCCGCCGCAAGTCGGCGCCCAAGCCGGCGGCCGCGCCTTCGGGCACCTCTTCGCTGCAAGCCAGCACGCCGCTGAACGCGCCGGTCACGGCCCAAGCCCCGGAAGGAGCCATCTGATGGAATCGTACGCACTCCTCCTGGGCTCCACGCTCAGCGCCGGCACGGTGCTCGCAATCGCCGCGCTGGGCCTGCTGATCAACGAGAAGGCCGGCATCGTCAACCTGGGCGCCGAGGGCATGATGCTGTGCGCAGCCATTGCCGGCTTCGCCACCGTCGTCACCACGCACAACACCTGGCTCGGCTTCGCGGCCGGCATGGCGGCCGGTGCGCTGCTGGCGGCCTTCTTCGGCGTGCTGGTGATCTGGCTCAACACCAACCAGTACGCGACCGGGCTGGCGCTCAGCCTCTTCGGCGTCGGCTTCTCGGCCTTCGCCGGCATCAACTTCGTGCAGGCCAAGCTGCCCGAGAGCACCAGCTACGCGCTGCCGCTCCTGGGCGACATCCCGCTCGTCGGGCCGGCCCTCTTCCGCCATCACCCGATGGTGTATTTCGCGGTGCTGCTGACCATCGGCCTCGTCTGGTTCCTCTACCGCACGCGCGCCGGGCTGGTGCTTCGCTCGGTGGGCGAGTCGCCCGAGTCCTCGCATGCGCTGGGCTACCCGGTGCGCCGCATCCGCTTCATGGCGGTGATCGCGGGCGGCGCGCTGTGCGGGCTGGCGGGGGCCTACCTCTCCACCGTCTACACGCCGCTGTGGGTCGAGGGCATGGTGGCCGGCCGCGGCTGGATCGCGCTGGCGCTCACCACCTTCGCGACCTGGCGGCCGGTGCGGGTGCTGCTCGGCGCCTACCTGTTCGGCGGGGTCTCGATGCTGGGCTTCCACCTGCAGAGCACGGGCGTGAACGTGCCCAGCCAGTTCCTCAGCATGCTGCAGTACATCGCGCCGATCGTGGTGCTGGCGCTGATCTCGCGCAACCCGGCTTTCATCCGCATCAACATGCCGGCGTCCATCGGGAAACCCTTCTACCCCGGCTCATAATCGCGTTCACAATTGTTTCCGGCAACACAACATTCGAGGATTTTCCCCAATGAATGATCTGAACAAACGTTTCCTGCTCAAGCTGGCAGCCCTGTCCGCGGTCGCCTCGGCCGCCCTCATCGGCTGCGGCAAGAAGGAAGAAGCGCCGGCCCCGGCCCCTGCGGCACCCGCGCCCGCCCCGACGGCCGCTGCACCCGCGCCGGCCGCTCCGCTGAACGTCGCGTGGGCTTATGTGGGCCCGGTGGGAGACGGCGGCTGGACCTTCGCGCACGACAACGCGCGCAAGGCGGTCGAGAAGGAGTTCGGCGCCAAGATCAAGACCACCTTCGTCGAGAGCGTGCCCGAGTCCGCCGACGCCGAGCGCGTGTTCCGCGACATGGTGGGCCAGGGCAACAAGCTGATCTTCGGCACCACCTTCGGCTACATGGAGCCGATGCTCAAGGTGGCGAACGACAACAAGGACGTGAAGTTCGAGCACGCCACCGGCTACAAGACGGCCGAGAACATGCGCACCTACGACAGCCGCACCTACGAGGGCGCGTACATGGCCGGCATCATCGCGGGCGCGATGACCAAGAGCAACACGCTGGGCGTGGTCGGCTCGGTGCCGATTCCCGAGGTGCTGCGCAACATCAATTCCTTCACCATGGGCGCGCAGTCGGTCAATCCGAAGGTCACGACCAAGGTGGTGTGGGTCAACGAGTGGTTCAGCCCGCCGAAGGAAACCGAAGCCGCCACCGCGCTGATCAACGGCGGCGCCGACGTGCTGTTCCAGAACACCGATTCGCCGGCCGTGCTCAAGACCGCCCAGGAAAAAGGCAAGCGCGCCTTCGGCTGGGACTCGGACATGACCGCCTACGGTCCCAAGGCACACCTGGCCTCGGCCGTCATCAACTGGACGCCGTACTACACCAAGGCCGTGCAGGACGCGCTGGACGGCAAGTGGGCCACGGGCCAGACCTGGTGGGGCGTGAAGGAAGGTGCGATCGACATCGTCTCCATCGCCGAAGACGTGCCGGCCGAGACCAAGGCCAAGGTCGAGGAAGTCAAGAAGGGCCTGAAGGACGGCAGCTTCACGATCTGGAAGGGCCCGATCGCCGGCCAGGACGGCAAGGAACTGGTGGCTGCCGGTGCTGCCGCCGACGACAAGTTCCTCTCGGGCGTGAACTTCTACGTGAAGGGCGTCGAGGGCAAGGTGCCGGGCGGCGACAAGAAGTAGGCGGTCCGGAATTCGCTTGGAAGGGTTGCCCGGGGCAACCCTTTTCTTTTTCCACTTCCACGATGATCGAAAAAGAACTCTGGCATCCGGTCGCGCTGGCCGACGAGATCGCGCAGGCGCCGCGCGCGGTGCAACTGCTGGGCGAAGGCCTGGTGCTGTGGCGCGACGCGGCGGGCGCCGTGCAGGCCTGGACCGACCGCTGCCCGCATCGCGGCGCGCAGCTCTCGCTGGGGCGCGTGGTGCCCTGCGATGGCGGCTCGGCGCTCGAATGCCCCTACCACGGCTGGCGCTTCGCCGCCGGCGGCCGCAGCGTGCATGTGCCGGCGCTGCCGGATTTCGTGCCGCCGCCGACGCATCGCGCCACCGTGCATGCAGCGCGCGAGGCCCACGGCCTGGTGTGGGTGCGCCTGGAAGGCGAGGGCGGCGAACTGCCGGCCTTCGCGGCCGAGGACGACGCGCGGCTGCGCAAGATCGGCTGCGGGCCTTACGACGTAGAGACCAGCGCCCCGCGCCTCGTCGAGAACTTTCTGGACATGGCGCATTTCGGCTTCGTGCACGAAGGCTGGCTCGGCGCGCGCGACATGACGGCGATCGACGACTACCGCGTCGAGGCCACGCCGCATGGGCTGCTCGCCACCGGCTGCAAGGCCTGGCAGCCGCAGTCCACCGTTCACTCCACCGCGCCGGCGCAGGTCGAGTACCGCTACGAGGTCACGGCCCCTTTTGCCGCGGTGCTGACCAAGGTGCCCGATGCCGCGAGCGTGGGCATCGAGGGCTACCAGGAGTCGATCGCGCTCTTCATCTGCCCGCTGGAGGCGGAGCGCAGCCGCGTGTGGTTCCGCATGGCCACGGCCGACTTCGAGCGCGACGATGCGCAGCTGCGCGCCTTCCAGGACACCATCTTCCTGCAGGACAAGCCCGTGCTCGAATCGCAGCGCCCGCGCAGCCTGCCGCTGGACCTGCGTTCGGAGCTGCACACGGCCGCGGACAAGGCTTCGTCTTTTTATCGCCGCTATCTGCGTGAGCGTGGGGTTACGGTCGGGGTAGAGTGATGTGCTGCTCTCCATGCAGCGGCCGGGAGTGCATCCGGGCGTTTCGGCTGATTGAACTGCGGCGGCGGTCGCAGAGTTTGCTGCAAAAGATGCAGAGCATTGTTCGCGGCCAGGCGACCGCGTGGTTGGCCTGCGGCTGAAGATGTACGGTCGACCTGCCACCGGACAAACAGGCCTCCCGGCGGGCACGCGAATTGCCGGTACTAGCAACTTGCCGGAGACGGACATGAACGAAGAAACCGATCGCGTAAGACGCCACACAGCGGCCGAGGTACTTCGGCGAATCGACGATGTGACCGTGGTCAGTTTGACCCGCTGCGCCGCTTCGCCTGCCCAATTCGAGCGGCGCCTGGCCGAACTTGACCGCGAGTGGGACACGGACCGTGCCTTGGAAACCGAGGCGGCGACGATGGGGCTCATCGGGTTGGCGTTGGGTGCGTTCGTGCGCAAGCGGTTTCTCGGCCTGCCCGCCATCGTCGCGGCCGCCGTTCTGCTGCAGGCCACAACGGGGCGCTACCCCCTCATGCCGCTCTTCCGACGCCTCGGGCTGCGCACTTCGAAAGAGATTGCGCGCGAACGCTATGCCTTGAAGGCATTGCGGGGTGATTTTGCCGGCATGGGAACGACCCGCGCTGCAGAGGCTGCCCTCTCCGGCGAACAGCCCGCGGACCCGCGCAGGTCCGACGACGAGCCCCGCCCGGCCCTGCACTAGGAGCACTTCATGGCCATCGCCGACCGCCTGCCTGCAACGACGCACCGTGTCGAGTTGCACACCTCGCCCGAGCTCAACGACGCCATTCGGCAACGGGCCGACGCGGAAATCGTGCGTCTCGAAGGCGCGCCTGCTGCTGAAGTTGACCAGCGCCTGCAAGCTCTGGACGCCGAGTGGGATGTCGAAAGGCTCCTTCAGACCAACGCTTCGGTCATCGTTCTTGTGGGGTTGGCCCTGGCCACATTCGTCAATGGAAAGTTCCTGTTGCTGCCTGCTGGGGTTTTCGGGTTCTTCGCCCAGCACGCGCTGCAGGGTTGGTGCCCTCCCATCCCTGTGTTCCGCCGCCTCGGAGTCCGCACTCAGCGCGAAATCGAGCGCGAGCGTTACGCGCTCAAGGCGCTGCGTGGCGACTTCGACCAGGTGCCTGCCAGGGACGCCGCGCCGGCGAGCGAGCGAGTGCGCGCGGCCTTGGCGGCGGTCGACAAGTAGGAGGTTCCCGAACCCGCGCTCACCGGCACGCCGGCGGGGACGGAAGCGCCGTTTCACATCGGCGAAAGCGGTGCGCACCTGGTCTTCGCCAGTTCACTCAGGCACTCGATGCCGACAGGTGCGATGCCCCCGGGGTGGCGCGCTGCTGGCGGAGCCTGTCCGGCTGCGCTTATGCTGTGCGCGAACACCACCCGTGACCGCCCCATGACCGACCCGCGCCCCTACACCCACGACATCCCCCCCGACCGCCTGCCCGCGCTGCTTCGCGCCATGCCGAAGGCCGAGCTGCACATGCATATCGAGGGCTCGCTGGAGCCCGAGCTGATCTTCGCGCTGGCCCAGCGCAACGGCGTGGCCATTCCCTACGCCAGCGTGGAGGACCTGCGCCGCGCCTATGCCTTCACCAACCTGCAGAGCTTTCTCGACATCTACTACGCCGGCGCCAGCGTGCTGCTGAACGAGCAGGACTTCTACGACATGGCCTGGGCCTACCTGGAGCGCGCCGCCGCCGACAACGTGGTCCGCACCGAGATGTTCTTCGACCCGCAGACGCACACCGTGCGCGGCGTCGCGATGCAGACGGTGATCGACGGCCTGCACCGTGCCTGCGTCGACGCCCAGGCGAAGCTGGGCGTCAGCGCCGCGCTGATCCTGTGCTTCCTGCGCCACCTGAGCGAAGAAGATGCATTCGCCACGCTGGAGCAGGCGCTGCCAATGCGCGACAAGTTCATCGGCGTGGGCCTCGATTCCAGCGAGCTCGGCCATCCGCCCGAGAAGTTCGCGCGCGTGTTCGCGCGCTGCCGCGAGCTGGGGTTCCACCTCGTCGCGCATGCGGGCGAGGAGGGCCCGCCGGCCTACGTGTGGAGCGCGCTCGACGTGCTGAAGGTGGAGCGCGTCGACCACGGCGTGCAGAGCACCAAGGACCCGGCGCTCATGAAGCGGCTGGCGCAGGACCGCATCCCGCTGACCGTCTGCCCGCTGTCCAACCTGAAGCTGTGCGTGTTCCCGGACCTGACGCAGCACAACCTCGGCCAGCTGCTCGACGCCGGCCTGGTGGCCACGGTGAACTCGGACGACCCGGCTTACTTCGGCGGCTACTTGAACGAGAACTTCATCCAGACCTTCGCGGCGACCGGGCTGACGGCGAAGCATGCGTGGCAACTGGCGGCCAACAGCTTCGAAGGCAGCTTCGTCGATGCCGCGACCAAGGCCGGCTGGATGGATCGGCTGAACGAGAGCTTTGCGCAGTACGGCAGGGCGTGAGCTTCGTTGCGCCCGGGGGGCGTCGGGATGCGTTGGGATTTACCCAATAAAATTGTTTTTTGTTGGGTAACTTTTTCATGTCGCCGCATACTTTGTATCGCCCCCAAGAGCTGGCTTTCCGGACGCAGTACGCCGAGCTGAAGGAGCGTGCCGGCGCCGCCGGCAGCCTGCTCTACGGAACGCCCGGGACCTTGGTCAGGCGGGAAGGCACAGGATATGGGTATTGGTACAGGGTCTACTACCCTTTCCCGGGCCGGCAGGCCGAGCAACTGATTGGCAGGGACGGAGACATCGAGACGCTGGAAAGCGTCGAACGCCAGATCGAGTTCGCCCAATGGGCCGCAGCCCAGGTCCGCGATCTTCGCAAGCTCCAGTTCCAGGTGGCCGACAAGGGCGTCGCCAGTGTCATGGTCGAGCTTCACAACAGGGGCATCCTGCGCTCGGGCGTGACGCTGGTGGGGACGCTGTGCTACATGGCTTGGCTCAACGAACTCGGCGCCAAGGCGGTTTCCGCACGGACGCAGGACATCGATCTTGCGACGCGGCAGAAGCTGACCCTGGCCTTGCCGGCGTCCTTTCTCGAGGCGATGGACGCGACCCGCCTCGACTTCGCACCTGTACCCGGCATGCCCAGCCAGTCGCCATCCACCTCGGTCGAGCAAAAAGGGCGCGATGGCCTGAGGGTCGATGTGCTGACGCACGGCGACAGCCTGGGAAAGACCGTTCCGATCCCCCAGCTGATGTGGAACGCCCAGACCGTGCCTCAGTACGCCTATCTTCTGGCGCAGCCTCGGCAGGCGGCGCTCCTTGCCGGAGGGCATTGCATTCCGCTCGTGCTCCCGCAACCCGAACGATTCGTCTGGCACAAGCTCTTCTCGAGCACATCGCGGCAGAGCTTTCCCGAGAAGGCAGAGAAGGACCTGGTGCAGGCAGCGACCCTGGCGGCGGTCCTGGTCGAGCAGCACGACGAAGTGCTGTCCGATTCGTTCGCCGATGCGCCCCCCGTCCTGCGCCAGGCCGTGAAGAAGCGGCTGCCTGCGTTGCGCCGCGCCTTGCGGGCCCATCCCCAGGCACTCGAACAGTTCGAAGCACTCCTCGGGTAGTCAAAGGGCCTGCGCGCGCGGCTGGCGCCGGCCCTCCTGCGCCGGCGCGAGCAGCGGCAGCGCGAGCAGGGCGCAGCCACTCGCCGCGAACCAGACCAGCGGCCAGCCTTGCAAGCCCTGCAAATGCGGGATCGCCAGCGGCGTGAGGAAGCACACCCCGAACACGCTGGTGTTCGCCATGCCCAGCGCGGTGCCGGCGCGGGCGGCGCCCGCGCGCACCGCGAGCTCGGTGTAGGCCACGCCGTGCCAGGCCGAGATGCAGATGCCGCTTGCGGCCATCAGCAGCATCAGCAGCACCTGTCCGGTCGCCAAATCAGCGCCGAGCTTCGCGAGCGAAGCCAGGCCGAGCCCGGCGAACAGCAGCACGCCGATCGCGCTGCAGGCGCGCAGGTAGGCTGGGCGGTTCCGGCGGCGGTCGGTCCATCGCCCGCTCCAGACGCGCATCGCCATAGAGCGCGGCGAATCCGGCGCGCAATGCCACCAGATCGCGCCCGGTGTGGGCGCCGCGTGGCGCGTGGACCGGCACCGGGGCCAGAGTGCTACGGCCTGCGCCCGCGGCCGGCGTGGCTTGCTGCCTGGCGTGTCTTTTGCAGTTCCTTGAGCTGCGCCAGCTGGTTCGGGCAGTCCGCGTTGCTGGCCACCAGCACGAAGGGACTGCGCCGCAGCGCCTCGACCGACTTTTCGACATCGGCCGGCATCCGGTGCTTGTTGACCAGCCCGGCCGCGACGGCCGCCCTGGAGCTCTTGAAGAAGCCTTTTTCGAAGGCCGGGGTGCCGCAGCGCGCCGCGATCACGCGGTAGTCGGCCTCCTGCTGCTCGGCGGCGGTCGGCGCAGCGAACTGTCGCGTGGTCTGCGCATGCACCGGCAGGGAGATGCCGATGACCGATGCCGTTAGAAATGCTCCCAGTTCAACACGCGCTTTCATAGGACCTGCCTGCCGCTTCACGAACGCTGAGGGGTTCGTCGTCTGCATCGTACTGCTGCATCGCGACGCACGCATGGCATGGGCGTGAACTATTGCCCGGAGCGCACGCGGAGTTGCGCATTCGCACCAATGCGGTGGCGGCCGCGCGACGCCGGGCTTCGCGCAGGCTTGACCTCCCATCCGAAAGGGTGGAGCTTTCTTCGAAAGCAGGGCCGGCGGCGAGCGCGTGCTGCTGGTGGCCGAAGACGCCACCGGCATCGTGGGCACGGTGCAGCTGGCGCTCGATCAGCCGCGCTGTGGCCGCAGGGCGGGCCCCGTGACACCACATTCTTCTACCGCGTGCTGGGCCGCTGAGGCCACGTACGGCGTGCGCGTGGTCGCGGGCTTTCCCACCGGGCCGGCCGGCGGGCGGTCCGCCGGACTGGCTTATGCTGCCCATCCTGATGAAGTCGCCAGGTCTCCGCAACATCCGCATCAGCCTGAACACGCGTTTGAGCGCCGCCGTGGCCGCGGTGGTGCTGGCGGCGACCTTCGCGATCGCCACCGTCGCCTTGCATCTCGTCAAGGCCAGCATGGAGGCGTCGATCGCCGGCGAGGAGTTGGCGCGCGTCTCCGCCATCGCCGAAGCGGTCGACCAGAAGTTCATCGGGCGGCGGACCTTGCTGAAGACCTTTGCCGACAGCGTGAAGTCGCACGACTTCCCGAACGCCGCGCCGCTGCAGGGCCTGCTGGAACAACACCAGTCGCTGCGCGAGGCCTTCGACAACGTCGCGCTCATCGACCTCGGCGGCGAGATCGTCGCCAACCTGAGCGGGGCGCAGCAGATCGGCCGCTTGAACGTTCGGGACCGTTCGTACTTCGTGGACACCGTCTCCACCGGCGCCGGCGTCATCTCGCAGCCGTACCGCAACCGGATCAACGGCCTGGCCCAGGTGGCCATCACGCAGCCGGTTCAGGACGCGGCCGGGCGCCTGCGCTACGTGGTCTGGGGCTCCATCAACCTGCAGAATCGCAACATCCTGGGAGATCTGGCCGACGTCAAGTTCGGCAAGACCGGCTACCTCTTCATTCTTTCCGCGGACGGTGTCGTGATCGATCACCCGCGAGCGGCGCTCGTGCTGAATCGCGCCGGCGCCGACAGTGCCGCTGACACCGAGATCCAGCGCGCGATCGCGGGCTTCGAAGGCACCAGCGAAGGACTGGACCTCGACGGGGCGCAGGCCCTCTACGCATTCAAGCGCATTCGGCAGGCCGGCTGGATCTTGGGCTCGGTCTATCCGCGCAACGAGGCTTTCGCGCAAATCGATGCCATCGAGCGCGTGGCCTGGGGCGGGGCCTTCGTGCTGGCCGTGCTGGCGGGGGCCGCCGCGCTGGCCCTGGTGCGGGGGCAGCTGCAGCCGCTGTCGCACCTGCATCGGCGCATGCGCGATGCCCAGGCCGCGCCGGAAGAGGTGGCGACGCCCGGCGCCTATGCCCGCGACGAGATCGGCGACCTGTGGCGAACCTTCGACGAGCTGATGCAGCAGCGGCGAGCCAGCGAAAAGTTCCTGCGCGACATCACGGACAACCTGCCGGCGATGGTGTCGCACGCGGACGCACAGGGGCGCTACACCTTCGTGAACGCGCGCCTGTGCGAGAAGCTGGGCCGCAGCGCGGCCGAACTGATCGGCCAGCCCGCGCGGGATGCGCATGGCGCCGAGCAGAGCGCCATCCCCGAGCGCTACCTTCGGCGGGTGCTGGCCGGCGAGCCGGTGACCTTCGAGCGCCGGGGTTCCATCCGGCGCGGCGAGGAACCCCATTTCTTCCAGACGGAGCTGATCCCCGACCTGGACCGGGCGGGCGCGGTGCGCGGCTACTACGCGATGACCTCCGACGTGACGGAGCGCAAGCGCACCGAGCTCAGCCTTGCGCACAGCGAGGCGCAGATCCGCACCATTGCCGACAACATCCCCGCGCTGGTCTCGCGAGTGGACGCCTCGCTGCACTACACCTTCGTCAATGCCAAGGTCAGGGCACTGCACCAGGACGATGCGATGGTCGGCAAGTCGATGCCGCAGAAGCGCGGCGCCGCGGACTTCGCGCGCGTGGAGCCCTGCTACCGGCGTGCGCTCGCGGGAGAGACCGTGATCGTCGAGGAGGCCGGCGATGCGATGCTCGGCATCGCCGAGCGGACCTACAAGGCCCATTACATCCCCGACCTGGACGACGTCGGCATGGTTCAGGGTGTGTTCACCATGACCTTCGACATCACCGAGGAGGTCAACATCCGCAAGGCCCTGGGCGAGCAGGAGAAGCGGCTGCGCGACGTCACCGACAGCATTCCGGCGCTGGTGGGGTATTTCGATCGCGACCAGAACTGCCTCTACGGCAACAGCCGGGCACGGCAGATGGCCGGCATTGGCGATGGCCCGCTCGACGGCGTGACCCTGCGCTCCGCAGTGGGCGAGGCGGTGTACGCGCAGCACCTGCCCTTTATTCCGAAGGTGCTGGCGGGAGAGGCAGCGCGCTTCCCGGTCGAGGCGCCGCTGCACGGCGAGCCCGGGCATTTCCAGGTGAACCTGATTCCCGACAAGGACCTGCAGGGACGGGTTCTCGGCTTCTACGTGATGACCTTCAACATCACCGCGCTGAAGGAGGCGGAGCTGCGCCGGGCCGAGAGCGAGATGCGCCTGCGCACCATCACCGACAACATGCCGGCGCTGATCACCTACATCGACCGCGAGCAGAAGATCACCTTCGCGAACGGCACCTATCGCGAGTGGCTGGGGCTCGATCCCGCCAAGCTGGTGGGACTCCATATCCGCGACGTCGCAGGGCCCGAGCTGTACCAGTCCCGCAGGGCCATGATCGAGCGCGCGCTGGCGGGCGAGCGCGTCGAGTTCGAGGCCGCGACCAGGAAGGGCGATTTCGATCGCGTCACCCACATCATCTACGTGCCCGACATCGGCCCCGACGGCGCGACGCACGGCATCTTCTCGCTCAGCCTGGACATCACTGCGCTGAAGGCGGTGGAGCGCAAGCTGATCGAGCTGGCGCGGGTGGACACCCTGACGGGCCTGCCGAACCGGCTGGCCTTCAACGAGCTGCTGCCGGCAGCCATCGCGCGGGCCGATGGCACGGGATGCGCGCTCGCCCTGATGTTCCTCGACATCGACCATTTCAAGAGCATCAACGACACGCTGGGCCATGCCGTGGGCGACGGCGTGCTGGCCGAGTTCGCCCGGCGCCTGAAGAACGGCGTGCGCAGCACCGACACCGTGGCGCGGCTGGCCGGCGACGAGTTCGTGATCGTGCTGCAGAACCTGGATGCGCGGGAGGCCGCCGCGTCCGTGGCTCGCAAGATCGTCGCGCACATCCACACGCCTGCCTTCCGGATCGACGGCCGGGAACTGGAGGTCACGACCAGCATCGGCGTCGCCTTCCATGCGCCCTCCGATGCGGCCGTCACGCCGTCCGAGCTGCTGGCGCGCGCGGATGCCGGGCTCTACGCCGCGAAGGCGGCGGGGCGCAACACCTTCGCCTTCGCTTCGGGCTGAGTACTTTCGTAGTGAAGGCGAAAGCCCTCCTCGTGCGGGCGCGCAGCTGTGCTGAAATCGCCGGTGGGAGCCCTGGAGCTCCTCGAGAAAAACCCGACAAGAGAGGCCCAAGCCATGTCGTCTGCGGAAGTCGTCACGCCGGATCAGTTGTTGAAGGAACTGGAGGCCCAGGGCCGCATGCCGATCATGCGCATCGGCCAGGCGCTGGTTTCGCTGGGCATGGTCACGCAAGAGCAGCTGGAGGCCGCGCTGGCGCAGCAGCAGCTCGACCGCAGCGTGCCGCTGGGCGAGACGCTGGTGCGCATGGGCGTGGTGAGCCGCTCGCAACTGCAGCTCGCGCTGGTGCGCAAGATGGGCTACCCGCTGGTCAACCTGCACCTGTTCCCGCCCGCGGCCGAGGCCTTGCGCAAGATCGGCCATGGCGTGGCGCGGCGCCTGCAGGTGATGCCGCTGATGATCCACGAAGGCCGCCTCGTGCTCGCGCTCGATGACCCGGCGAGCCGGCACGCGGCCATCGACGAGGTGGAGTTCATCGGCCAGATGAAGGTGGTGCCGGTGATCGGCCAGTGCCGCGACCTGGACGAGGTGCTGCAGAAGGCGTACGAGAAGATCGGTGCACAGGCAGAGGGGCGCTCGGCGGCGGCCGACGCGATGAGCATCGATTTCGACCTGGCGGGCACCAGCGAGCTGCTGGAAACCCTCGAGAAGGAGGTTCGCCCCCCGGCCGACGAGGACGCGCCGATCGAGCAGTCGGACAACTCGCTGGTGCGGATGATCAACAGCATGATCCAGGAAGCGCACCGCGAGGGCGTCTCGGACATCCACATCGAGAGCTACCCCGGGCGCGAGAAGACCCGCATCCGGTTTCGCCGCGACGGGCGGCTCTACACCTACCTGGAGCTGCCGCCCAGCTACCGCAACGCGATCGTCGCGCGCGTGAAGATCATGTGCGACCTCGACATCAGCGAGAAACGCAAGCCCCAGGACGGCAAGATCAACTTCGCCAAGTTCTCGCCCCAGCACCGCATCGAGCTGCGCGTGGCAACCATCCCGACCACCGGCGGGCTGGAAGACGTGGTGATGCGCATCCTGGCATCGGCCAAGCCGATCGCGCTGGATGCGCTGGGGCTGTCGGGGCGCAACCTGGCGCGGCTCACCGAGGCCATCGAGCGCCCCTACGGCATGGTGCTGTGCGTCGGGCCGACCGGCTCGGGCAAGACGACGACCCTGCACTCGGCACTCATGCACCTCAATACGCCCGAGCGCAAGATCTGGACCGCCGAAGACCCCATCGAGATCACGCAGGCGGGCCTGCGGCAGGTGCAGATCAACCCCCGCATCGACTGGACCTTCGCCAAGGCGCTGCGCGCCTTCGTTCGCGCCGATCCGGACGTGATCATGGTCGGCGAGATCCGTGACGAGGAGACCGCGAAGATGGCGATCGAGGCCTCGCTGACGGGCCACCTCGTGCTGTCGACGCTGCACACCAACAGCGCGCCCGAGACCGTGACGCGGCTGCTCGACATGGGCATGGACCCTTTCAATTTCGCGGACTCGCTGCTCGGCGTGCTGGCGCAGCGGCTGGTGCGCCGCCTGTGCACCCACTGCATCAGCAGCCGCCCGCTGACGCCGGAGGAAATCGACGAGCTGGTGTCCGACTATCTGAATGCCTACGCGGTGAAGGCCTCGCCGTCCGATCGCGAGGGGGTGGTTGCTTCATGGGAGCGCCGCCATGCCCGCGACGGGAGGCTCATGAGCTTCTCGAGCGCCGGCTGCAAGCAGTGCAAGGACACCGGCTTCAGGGGGCGCGTCGGCATCCACGAGCTGATGCTGATGTCCAAGGGGCTGCGCCGCCTGGTGCAAGGCGGCGCCCGCGCCGAAGAGATTCAGCAGGCGGCGCTGCGCGAGGGCATGCGCACCCTGCGCCAGGACGGCATCGCCAAGGTCCTGTCAGGGCAGACGACGATCGACGAAGTGCGCGCGACCAGCAACGTCTGAATGCGCGGGGCGGAGCCCGCCCCGGCCCCGCGTGCCCCGGTCGCGCAAGAGCCGCCGGTAAAATATGCGCCGGCGCTGCTGCCCCGCAGCGCCCATTTTTTGTCCGGGGCCATGTAGAGGAACACCATGTACAAAAACCTCGCTGCCGCGTTCGCGGCCGCCTGTTTTTTCATATCGCCATCTTTTTCGCAGCCCGTCGCCGGGGCGGACCCGCTCAAGATCGGCTTCGTGTACGTCGCGCCCGTCACCGATGCCGGCTGGGTGCGGCAGCACGAGGAGGGCCGCAAGGCCGTCGAGTCGGCGCTGGCCGGCAAGGTGAAGACCACTTTCGTCGAGAACGTGCCCGAGGGACCCGATGCGGAGCGCGTGATCCGCGATCTGGCGCAGCAGGGCCACAAGCTGATCTTCACGCCCAGCTTCGGCTACATGGAGCCCACGCTCAAGGTGGCGCGCGACTTCCCCGACGTGAAGTTCGAGTCCATCACCGGCTACAAGCCGGCGCCCAACGTCGCGACCGCCAACGCCCGCTACTACCAGGGCCGCTACCTGGCCGGGATCGCGGCCGGGCGCATGAGCAAGACCCATGTCGCCGGCTACGTGGCGGGCTTCCCGATCCCGGAAGTGCTGCAGGGCATCAACGCCTTCACGCTGGGCATGCGTTCGGTCGACCCGAAGGCGCGGGTCTTGGTGGTGTGGCTCGACGCCTGGTTCGATCCGCCGAGGGAGCGCGACGCCGCGATGACCCTCTTCAACCAGGACGTGGACGTGATCGCCTTCCATACCGGTTCCACCGCCGTGATGGCCGCGGCGCAGGAGCGCGGCAAGATGGCCGTCGCCTACCACTCCGACATGCGCAAGGTCGCGCCCGATGCGCAGATCGTCGCCGTCACCCACCAATGGGGCCGCTACTACACGCAGCGCGCGCAAGCGGTGCTCGACGGCACCTGGAAGCCGGTCAGCGTCTGGGGCGGCGTGAGGGAAGGGATGATCCGCGTCGGCGATTTCGGCCCCAAGGTGCCCAAGGCCGTGCAGGACGAGGTCCTGGCGCGCCAGCAAGACATCGCCAGCGGCAAGCTGCAGGTTTTCCGCGCGGCGCAGGACGTGCGCGACAACGAGGGCAAGATGGTCATCGCCAAGGGCACGGGGCTGCGCGACGACCAGATCCTCATGATGGACTGGCTGGTGGAGGGGGTGCAGGGGCGGATCGCGCGGTGAAGCCTGGCGCTCAATGCACGAACCCACGCTCCCGATGAAAGTACGCCGCCTCGGGATCGAGCTTCTTCACCTGTACCGCCGGCGACCCCGCATACACCGCGAATTCCTCCCCGTGCGCCTTGTTCAGCACGGACCCGGCCCCCAGCATCGAGCGATCGGGCAGCGCGGCGCCGCCGAGCACGGTCACCCGCGTGCCCACCAGGCAATAGGCGCCGATGCGGATCGGCTTGCAGTCCTGCCGGTTTTCCACCGCGTTGATGCCGTGCGTGATCAGCTGCGAGTGGTAGCCGGCGATGGTGGTGAAGGCGCCGATGTCGACGCGGTCGGTGCAGTCGATGATGTGCTGCTTGGTGATGGCCGCATGCTCGCCCAGCGAGAGCGTCGGATCGCGCCCGGTGCGGTGCTTGAAATGGGCGCCGGCCGGCGGATGGCCGGTGATCCAGTTCGAGCGGTCGATCACCGAATGCGCGCCGCACTCGAGACGGCCCAGATGGATGGCGACGTTGAAGTGGCCGATGTAGGCCCCTTCGCCCATCACCAGGTGCCCAGGGAAAACATAGGAAAGCCCGATGCGCGCGCCGTCGGCGATTTCGTAGCCCCAGAAGCGGCGCAGCAGCGCCCGCTTCAGCGCCCACGGCAGGAACACCACCACCAGCCCGAGCAGGCGCCTCACAGGCGCACCTTCCGCTCGTCGAGCACGCGCCGGTAGGCCGCGACGTAGTTCAAGGCCATGCGGTGCGCCGAGTAGTGCGAGGCGTTCTCGATGCCCATGCGCCGCATCTGCTCGAAGCGCGGCGCGGCTTCCTCGATGGCGACGGCCATGGCCTCGGCATCGTTGGGGTCCACGTAGACCGCGCCTTCGCCGCCGATCTCGTTCATCGGCGCCAGATCGGAGGTGAAGACCGGGCAGCCGCAGGCCTGGGCCTCGATCACCGGCCAGCCGAAGCCCTCCTGCAGCGAAGGGAAGAGCAGGGCGGTCGCGCTGGAATAGAGCGCGCGCAGCTCTTCGTGCGACACCTTCTGCACCGTCTTGATCCGGTCGGCCACGCCGTGCTTGCGCGCCAGCTCGGCCATTTCGGGCACCAGCTCGGGCCCGACGAACACCAGCTGCTCGGCCGGCGCAGGCCGTCCGCTCGCTGCCGCGCGCTCGTGCAGCGCGATGAAGGCCTCCAGGACCTTGCGGCGGTTCTTGCGCGCCAGGTCCCAGCCGACGTGGATCAGGAACTTGTCGTCGGTGGAGATGCCGAAGCGCCGGATCAGCCCCTGTGCCTCCTCGGGCGGCACCGGGCGGAAATCGTCGTTCAGCCCGTTGAGCACCACGGTGACGCGCGGCTCCTCGGCCAGTCCCAGCGCCAGCAGCTCGCGCCGGGTCAGGTGCGAAACGCAGGCCACCAGGTCGGCCGCCGCCAGCCCCTTGACGATCAGCCGCTGGAACAGGCGGCCGGTCCAGCTCACGTCCCAGCCGTCCACCATGCCCTTGGCAGCCTGCACCGCGATCACGTCGTGGCAGGTGATCACGTTGGGCTTCGACCGAACCCAGGGGATGTACATGCCGTTGGAGTGGTCCGTCACGTGCACCACGTCGGCCCAGCGCACATGGCGGGCCATCGAGGGAATGAAAAGGATGAATTTGTCCACATAGCCCAGCCACTTCCACAGGCGCGAGGAAGTGGGGACCCGCAGCACGCGACGCGGGGGCGTCAGCACCCGCAGCTCGCAGCCGGCTTGGGGAAGTTCGCGCTCCAGGACGCGCTTGAAGGCCAGCATGCTGGTCTGGCCGTCGGGGACGTAGTTCCCGATGAGGAGCACTTTCATGCTGGACGTGCGCGGCGGTCTGCGTCGCGTGAAGTCATCGATGTTCCTGTTGGGGTTGAAGAAAAGAATTATGTTCTAGCGCCAGGGACAACCCGGAGGGGGCGGGATGGCCGGCGGGGCTGTCATATAGCCTCCATATGCGCGCGCACATTCTGTACCGGCCTCCCTGCCTTACCCTCCCAGCCCATGCAAGCCTACCGTGCCTCCCTTCTGCGATTCGACGCCGCCGGCCAGCCGGTCTTCGACGAGGACGGCCTGCTGGTCGTCGGTGCCGATGCCGCCGGGCGGCAGCGGGTCGTGGACGCCGGCGCCTTCGGCAGCGTCGCCGCGCGGCATCCGGAGGTGGCGGTCACCCACTGGCCGGGCCGCATCATCGCCCCGGGCTTCGTGGACATGCACATCCACTTTCCGCAGACCGACATCATCGGCGCCCCCTCCGAAGGGTTGCTGCCCTGGCTCGAGAACTACACTTTCCCGGCCGAGAGCCGCTTCGCCGAGCCGGCCCATGGGGCCGAAGTGGCGGAGGTCTTCTTCGACGAGCTGCTGCGCAACGGCGTCACGACCTCCCTGACCTTCGCGACCTCGCATCCGGCTTCGGTGCAGGCCTTCTTCGAGGCGGCGAAGCGCCGCTGCCTGCGCATGATCACGGGGAAGGTGCTGCAGGACCGCCATTCCCCCGACGGCGTGCGCGACCAGACCGAGCAGAGCCTGATCGATACCGAGTCGCTGATCCGCCAATGGCACGACGTGGAGCGCCTGGGCTACGCGATCACGCCGCGCTTCGCCCCCACCAGCACCGACGCGCAGCTGCGCGGCGCGGGCGAGCTGGCCGCGAAGTACCCGGACACCTGGATTCATTCGCATGTGGCCGAGAACAAGGACGAGGTGAAGTGGGCGCGCGAGCTCTTTCCCGGCGCCCGTTCCTACCTCGATGTCTACCGCGGCTTCGGCCTGATGCGCGAGCGCGCCGTCTATGCCCACTGCATCCATTTCGACGACGACGACCGCCGCCTGATGCGCGAGACCGGCACCGCCGCCGCCGTGAGCCCGACCAGCAACCTGTTCCTGGGCAGCGGCTTCTTCGACTTCGAGGGGGCCGACCGCATCGGCTGCGCCTACGGGCTGGCCAGCGACGTGGGCGGCGGCACCAGCTTCAGCCCCTTCTCGACCATGCTGGCCGCCTACTACGTGGGCCGCGAGGGCCAGACCAAGCCGGGCCTCAGCATCGCGCCGTCGCAGCTGTGGTGGCGCCACACCGGCGGCGCGGCGCGCGCGCTGGGGCTGGAGGGAACCATCGGCAACCTGCAGCCGGGCTGCGAGGCCGACTTCCTGGTGCTCGACCCCAAGGCGACGCCGATGCTCGCGCGCAAGACGGCGCGGGCGGAGAGCCTGGAGGAACTCCTTTTCGCGCTGATCGTGCTCGGCGACGACCGGCTGGTCGAGCGCACCGTGATCTCCCAGGCGCTGCCGGCCTGAGCTCGGCGGGTCGGTGAAGCCGCTGCCTAGAATAGCGGCCCCTAGGAAGGACCTGACATGAGCATCAAGAGCGACAAGTGGATCCGGCGCATGGCCGAGAAGAACGGCATGATCGAGCCTTTCGAGCCGGGCCAGATCCGCGAGCAGGACGGCCACCGCATCATCAGCTACGGCACCTCCAGCTACGGCTACGACATTCGCTGCGCGCCCGAGTTCAAGGTCTTCACCAACATCCACAGCACGGTGGT
>DATFFA010000254.1:0-25852 GCA_035250605.1 Variovorax sp.
GAGGTGCCGCAATCGTCCGCCGACGGCCGCGCCACCATCGTGGCGCCGGCCGGGTCCACGCCGCCATCCGGCGGCTCGGACGCCATCACCTCCCGCGACGGGCGCGCCACCATCGTGCTGCCGGCCGATCGTGCTGCGCCCCAGCGCTAGCGTGCCGGGCGCCGCCCCCTCAGTCCAACGCCTCCAGGGCCGCGCTGTGATCCAGGTGAACCAGCGCGTCGAACTGCTCGCCGACCCGCGCATGGAAGTAGTGGCTCTGCCGCTCCGTCGCCGGCGCATAGATCACGCCGATGGCGCGCTGCAGGCGCGCGCCGGCCAAGGCCTGCGCGAGCACTTCGTTGTTGCGCAGGATCAGCGCGAAGCGTCCGAGTCCGGCCTCTTGCAGCAGCGCCTCGATGCTGCCCGCCAGCGGCGGATTGACGCGCTTGCGCTCCGCTTCCCCGTCCCAGGCCGAGGCGGCGGTGACTTCGCCGGTGGCCGTGGTGAAGCCGACGTTGAAGCACTGCGACCCGTAGCGCTCGCGAATCAGCTGGCCCACGTTGAGCTCGCCGATTTCCGCCATCTCCGTGGCGCGTGCATCGCCCAGGTGCGAGTTGTGGGCCCACACTGCGATGCGTGCGGGCCGGGACCGCTGGCTGGTCAAATGCGAATCCAGCGCTTCCAGCGTCTGCGCCATGTGCCGGTCGCGCAGATTCCATGAGGCCACGCGGCCCTTGAACATGGTGCGGTAGTAGTGCTCGGCATTGCGCACCAGCCGCGCGTTCTGCTCGGCATGGAAATGCGCCTCCACGCCGACAGGGTCGGCCCTCTTCTCGAGCAGTTCCCTCAATTGCGCCACTGCGGCTTCCTCGCAGCTCGCGCTCAGGCCGAAGGCGGCGGCGTGGCCGTAGGCCTGCGTGTCCTCGCCGAAATGATCGAAGCAGCCGTAGCGTTGGCGCGCCCGCCGCGCGGCTTCGGGGTCGACCCGATCCAGGTAGTCCAGCACCGAGGCGATGGAGGTATAGAGACTGTAGAGATCGATGCCATAGAAGCCGACCCGCTCCCCGGCCGGCTTCTTCTGGTTCGAGGCGCGCAGCCAGTCGACGAACTCGCGCACCGGCTGGTTGCGCCACATCCACGCCGGAAAGCGCCGGAAATCGCCGAGCGCCTGCAGCGCACTCGAATCGTCGGACGCACCACGCACGAAGCGATCGGCCCGCAGGGCGTCCGGCCAGTCAGCCTCCACCGCGACGGCGTCGAAAGCCTTGTCCTCGATCAGCCGTTTCGTGATCGCCGCGCGCTCGCGGTAGAAGTCATCGGTGCCATGCGAAGCCTCCCCCAGCAGCACGAAGCGCGCGTCCGCGATGGCGAAGAGCAGCGCCGCATGGCAATGCGGCGAGACCTCGAGCGGACATGCCGCGGCGCGGATCGCACGGACCGCATGATCGTCGTCGGGTCCGGCGCCGCGCATCGCGTAGCAGGGCTTCAGCCCTGTTGCTTGGTATCGGAACCCTTGCCGCCGCCGCTTGTCGCCATGCCCGAAGAGGTGCTGGCGCTGCGCGAGGACGGCGACGCGCTGCCGGAGCCGCCGGTGCCCGTCGTCGCACCGGGGCCGGCCGCGGGCGACTGGCTGGCGCGATTTGCCCGCCAGGTGTTGAACTCCTCGGAGAACTTGCCGTAGCGCTCCTTGCGGAAGGCTTCGTAGTCCTCGTCCAGGCGGCGCAGCTGCTCGCTGCGCCACTGGTGGTAGTCCGGGTCCCACTGGCGCTCCTGCTCGCGTCCGGCGCCATACCCGCCGGCCCGGCCGTACTCGCCGCTCCAGCCGCGCGCGGTCCCCGTGTGGCGGGGCATGCCCGATCCTTGCCAGGGCTCCTGCTGGGCACTGCCGTAGTCGCTCATGATGCTGCCGCCGACGCCGCCGCCTTGCTCGCGGTCGAAGCCGCCGTAGCGCGATTCGTCCGAGCCATGCGTGCGCCAGCTGTCGCGGCCCTGGTAGACCCGGCCGTAGGCGCCGCCGCGCGGGCGCTCGTACATGCGCTGCTGCTCGTCGCCGCGCCAGAAGGAGGTCTCGCCGCTGCCGTAGTCGGAGCCGCCCGCCCCGCGGCCGTACTCCTGGCCCTGCTCGTAGGGGTCGTAGCCGCCCATCTGGGTGCCGCGTCCCTGGAACGCTTCCTGCTGCCCGCGGCCCTGGAAGCCGCCGCGCCGCTCGTCATCGCCGCGCCAGTCGCGGGCCGTTCCGTAGGCACCGCGGCGCCGTGCATCGTCGTCATCGCGTGAGTGCATATGCCATCTCCTGCATCGAAATGAAGTGGAGATCACAGACTAGGCTTGCACCCCGCCGATCGTGTCGGACCGGGCCGTTCGCTGCGTAGGAATGCAGCGCGCCGCGCTCGGCCGTGCAGGCCCGGGCGGATTCCGGGCGGGCCCCTCAGGCGCCGCGGCCCAGTCCGGCCTCGCGCGCCCGCACGATCGCCTGCGGCCGGTTCTCGACCTGGAGCTTCGCGAAGACGCTGGTGACGTGGTTGCGCACGGTCTTCTCGCTCAGCTGCAGCGCCGCCGCCACCTGTGCGTTGTCGCGGCCTTGGGCGATGAGCTCCAGCACCTCGCGCTCGCGCACGGTCAGGCCGGCCAGCACCGGGTCCGGCACGGCCGCATCCGGACCGCCAAGGAAGCTGCGCACCTCCTCCACCCAGCGCGGCCAGACCTCGTCCTGCCGGAGCACCAGGTGATGCGCACTGTGCAGCGGCACGAAGCGGGCCTGCGCGATCCCGGCGGCGATGATCCGCCCCTCGTCGAAGGGCACCCGCAGGTCGCCGGTGGAATGCAGCACCAGGGTCGGGCATTGCACCTCGGGCAGCAGCGCCGAGACGTCGATGCGGTCGAACTCGCGCAGCATGCGCGCGGCGTTCTGCGGCGAAGTCGAGACATGCGCCAGCTCGTTGAACCAGCGATGCTGCTCGGGCGTGCCTTCCGGCAGGAACTGGCTGGTGAAGAACTGGCGGAAGGCCGGGTCCGAGCGGCCCCAGCCGATCTCCATCAGCTTGGCCTGGGTTTCGGATTCCTCGTCCAGCGCCTGGCCGCCGCCCCGCATCCGGCGCCCGCGCGCGTAGCCGCCCTGGAGCACCAGGTGGCTCACCCGCTCGGGGTGGCGCGCGGCGTAGGTGATGGCCAGGCTCACGCCCTGGGAGATCGCCAGCATCGGGAAGCGCACGAGCCCGGCGGCGTCGGCCACGGTTTCCATGTCCTTCAGCCAGATCTCGAAGGACATCTGCTCGATCTCGCGGTCCGACAGGCCGGTGCCGCGCTGGTCGTAGCGCACCAGGGTGTGGGTTTCGCACAGCGCCTCCAGCACATGGCCCCAGACCGGGCTGGTGAGGTCGAACTCCATGTGCGAGAGCCAGTTGCCGACCTTGAACAGCGGCGGCCCCCGCCCCGCGGTCGCATAGGCGATGCGGACACCGTCGGGCGCGGTGCAGTAGCGGATCTGCTGCTTCAGCGGCATGGCGTGTGTCAGTGGACGACCGGGGGGCGCGGCGGCTGCGCGCGGCGTCGATCGTGCCATGGCGCACGGGGCCTGTCAGCGGCGAACTACCATCGACACACCTTGTTTCGCCGTCGTCGCCCACCATGTCGAGCCTGCCGCTGTCCCAGGTGCTGTCCCTGTCCCACGCCCAGATCGCGATCGAGGCGGCGGCCACGCTGGCGTTTGCGCTCTCGGGGCTGATCGAGGCGGCGCGCAAGCGCCTGGACGCGGTCGGCGTCTGCGTGGTGGCCGGCCTCGCGGCCTTCGGCGGCGGCACGCTGCGCGACGTGCTGCTGGACCGCCGTCCCTTCTTCTGGGTCCAGCATGCGGCCTGGCTCTGGGTGCTGCTCGCGCTGTGCGTGGGCGCCATGTTCTTCATGCGCACGCGCCACTTCGCGCTGACCGAGCGCGCCATGCAGTGGCCCGATGCGCTGGGCCTGGGCCTGTTCACCGCCGGCGGCACCCAGATCGCGATCGACTCCGCGATGCCGGCCATCGTCGCCGTCTTCATGGGCATGGTGACGGCGGTGTGCGGCGGCGTGCTGCGCGACATCGTCTGCAACGAGATCCCGCGCGCCTTCAGCGACCACCGGCCCTATGCGCTGTGCGCCTTCGCAGGGGCCTGGCTGGTGGTGCTGGCCCATGAGCTCGCGATGCCGCAATGGCTGGGGCTGGTGGCGGCGGCGGGCTGCGTCACCCTGCTGCGGGCCCTGGCCATGCTGACGGGCTGGAAGCTGCCGGCCTGGCGCGCCGACGGCGAGTAGGCTGCGGCGGCGCTAGGCGCCGCGCACCTCTCCCACCATCCGCTCGAGCCGTTGCGCATCGGTCAGCACCAGCGCCCGGCCGTCCTTGGCCAACAGGCCCTCGCGGCGCAGGGCATTGAGCTCGCGCGTCACCTGCTCGCGATTGGTGCTGATCTGATTGGCCAGCTCGGCATGGGTCGGCGCCGGCTCCAGGCGCGCCTTGTTGCCGGCGATGCCCGCGGCCTGCGCCAGGCGCAGCAGCTCGGCGTGAACGCGGTTCTGCACGCCCAGCGTACTGAGATCGATGACGCGCTCGGACAGCTGGCGCACCAGCGCGGCCAGGCTGCGCATGACGCGCTCGGCGACCACCGGCTCGTCGCGCAGCAGCTCGAGAAAGGCGGCGCGATCGAGGCTCGCGACCACGCTCGGCGTGAGCGTCACCACGTCGGCCGAGCGCGGCTGCCCGTCGATGGCGGCGATCTCGCCGAAATGCTCGCCCTCGACGGAGTCGCGGAAGGTGACCTGCCGGCCGTTGGCCGCGTAGATCGTCACCCGCAGCCGGCCCGAGACCAGGAAGAAGACATCGCTCTTGCGCTCGGAGCGCAGCAGCAGCGGCTTGCCCGCCGGCAGGGCTTGCCACAGGCAGCGCTGGGCGAGCTGGTCCAGGCGCTCGCGGGAGAGGCCCTCCAGCAGCGCGATGTGCTGCAAGGCCAGGCTGGAGCGGTCAGGCGGCATGGCTGAACTCCACCGTCGGCAGGACCCGCCGGTTGCAAAAACCTGTGCGCAAACGCACAGCCCCGAAGGCGGCGGCTCCTCACAGTACGCCTGTGATGGCTGCGATCCCCGCACGCCGCACACCCGAGGAGTGATTTCATCATGAATACAAAAGTTCTTGCTCTTTTAGCTGTCACATTCACCGGTTTCGTGTCTGCCCAAACGGTGCCGCCGGAGCAATGGGTCGGCGCGCCGATCCCGGCCGCCAGCACCCTGAGCCGCTCGGCGGTGATGGGCGACTATCTGGCTTCGGCACCCGCCGACGCACGCACGCCGCAGGAGTTCCGGGTCGGCCCGCCCGATCCGCAGCCCGGCGCATTGAGCCGCGCCGAGGCGGTGGCTGACCTGAACCTGTGGCTGCGTTCCGGCCTCGGCCAGAGCGCGTGGCGCGACGACTTCGATCCCATGCGTGGGAGCTATCGTGCGCAAGTGGCCATGTACCAGCGGCTGCGCCACGGTCCGGAGTTCACCGCGGAGGTCGCGCGCGTCCAGGGCGCGGGCAGCGGATTCGCGACCACGGCGCAGTCCACTGCGCTCCCGGCCGACGAGTGAGGCTCCGGCAGTCTGCGCGCCGCGCCTGCGGACGGCAGGTCAGCCGGCCACGGCGCGCAACTGCTTCCTGTCGCCCAGGTACTTGGCCAGGCGCGGCAGCAGCAGCACCGCCAGGATGACCAGGATCAGCACCAGCGACATCGGCCGCTGGAAGAACACCGCCGCACTGCCCTCGCCGATCGACATGGCGTTGCGCAGCTGCGCCTCGGCCAGCGGGCCCAGGATCATGCCCACCACCACCGGGGCGGTCGGGAAGTCGAAGCGGCGCATCACCACCCCCAGCACGCCGATCACGAAGAGCAGCACCAGGTCGAAAGCGCTCTGGCGCATGCCGTAGGCGCCCACCGTGGCGAAGATCAGGATGCCGGCGTAGAGCTGCGGCTTCGGAATCTTGAGCAGCTTGACCCACAAGCCCACCATCGGCAGGTTCAACACCAGCAGCATCACGTTGCCGATGTAGAGCGAGGCGATCAGCGCCCACACCAACGCAGCCGAGGTGGTGAAGAGCTGCGGTCCGGGCTGGATGCCGTAGTTCTGGAAGGCGCCCAGCAGGATGGCGGTGGTGTTGGAGGTCGGGATGCCCAGCGTGAGCAGCGGGATCAGCGCCGCCGTGACGGTGGCGTTGTTGGCGGCCTCGGGGCCGGCCACGCCTTCGATCGCGCCCCGGGTGCCGAACTCGGCCTTGTCCCGCGGGTCCTTCGCCAGCTTCTTCTCGGTGGCGTAACTCAGGAAGGTCGGGATCTCGGTGCCGCCGGCCGGGATGCACCCGAAGGGGGTGCCGATTGCGGTGCCGCGCAGCCAGGCCGGCACCGAGCGGCGCCAGTCGCGCGCCGTCATGTGCACGCGGCTGAGCTTGTTCTGGCTCTCGACCACGCGGCCTTCGTACAGCACCGCATAAAGCACCTCGGCCACCGCGAACAGGCCGACCGCGACCAGCACGATCTCGATGCCATCGAGCAGTTCCGGAATGCCGCCGGTGTAGCGGCCCTGGCCGGAGATCTGGTCGAGGCCGATGCAGCCGGCGGCCAGGCCGATGAACAGCGCCGTCAGCCCGCGCAGCGTGCTCTTGCCCAGCACGGCGCTGACGGTGGTGAAGGCCAGCAGCATCAGCAGGAAATACTCCGGCGGCCCGAGCTTGACTGCAAAGTCGGCCACGAAGGGCGCGAACAGCGTGACGACCACGGTGGCGACGCTGCCCGCGACGAAGGAGCCGATGGCGGCGGTCGCCAGCGCAGCGCCCGCGCGGCCGCTCTTGGCCATCTTGTTGCCCTCCATCGCCGTCACCATGCTGGCCGTTTCGCCCGGGGTGTTCAGCAGGATGGAGGTGGTCGAGCCACCGTACATGGCGCCGTAATAGATGCCCGAGAAGAAGATCATCGAGGCCGTGATGTCGACCTTGCCGGTGATCGGCAGCAGCATGGCAACCGCCACCGCGGGACCGATGCCGGGCAGCACGCCGACGGCCGTGCCGAGGGCGCAACCCACCAGGCACCAGAGCAGGTTCGCGGGCGTGATCGCGGCGGCGAAGCCCTGCAGCAAGGCGTTGAAGATATCCATGTCAGATCCAGCCCGTGGCAGTCAGGCCCGGCAGGTTGATGGCCAGGAACTTGGTGAACATCCAGAAAACAGGCGCCGAGATCAGCAGCCCCGTGACGAGGTCGATGAGCCAGGTGCGCGGCGAATTGACGCCGGCCTGCCCCTTCGAACGCCGCAGCCCCTGCACCGCCAGCAGGTAGCACAGCGTGCAGCTCAGGATGAAGCCGATGGTGGTGATCAACGCCGCATTGAGCAGCAGGCCGGCAGAGACCCAGACCAGGCCGCTCCAGTAGGCGGGCTCGTCCGAGGGCGCATCCATCTGGCGGAAGCCGCCGGTGCGCGATTCCCAGACGATCCAGGCACCGCAGAGCGTGAGCGCCACCGACACGAGCCAGGGCAGAAAGTTGGGGCCGACGCCGCCGTAGCCCGCTTCCGACGAAATGCTGCTGGCGCCGTAAGCCAGGGCCAGGCCGGTGAGCAGAATGCCGGCGCCGACAAGCGTCTGCGGCCACACCGCATGCGGCCGCGATTCGGGCTCGAGCGGCACGTGCCCGCTCGAATGGGGGTCGATGTTGGACATTGTTCTGGACCTCGCGTGTGATCGGGGAAAAGATGGGAGCGCGGCCCGCGCCGCACTCCCGCACGCTCGCGCCGCACCCGGCGCGTCAGACCATGCCGGACTTGACCATCGTCGCGCGCAGGCTCGCGAACTCCTCGTCCACGAACTTGGCGAAGGCGTCGCCCGACAGGACGGCAGGCGTCCAGTCGTTCTTCTTCATGGCATCGGCCCAGGTCGGCGTCTTGAGCGCGGCAAGCACCAGGTCGGTCAGCGCCTTGCGCTGTTCCGGGGTGATGCCGGGAGCGCCGTAGACGCCGCGCCAGTTGCCGATTTCGACATCGATGCCCTGCTCCTTGAGCGTCGGCACGTTGATGCCCGGCAGGCGCTGCGCCGACGTGACGGCGATCGCGCGCATCTTGCCGTCGGCGATGTAGGGCGCGAACTCGCTGTAGCCGCTGCCGCCGACCGTGACGTTGCCGCCCAGGATGGCCGCGGTGGCCTCGCCGCCGCCACGGAAGGCCACGTAGTTGATCTTGGACGGATCGGCACCGACCTTCTGCGCGATCATGGCCGCCGCGATGTGCTCGGTGGAGCCGCGCGAGCCGCCGCCCCACTTGACGCTGCCGGGGTCTTTCTTGAGCTGCTCGACGACGTCCTTCATGGTCTTCAGGGGCGAGCTGGCCGGCAGCACGAACACGTTGTATTCGCTGGTCAGGCGCGCCAGCGGCGTGGCCTGCGAGAGGTTCACCGGCGGCTTGCCGGTGATGATGCCGCCCAGCATCACGGCGCCCATCACCATCAGCGCATTCGGGTCACCCTTGGACCCGTTGACGAACTGCGCCAGGCCCAGCGCGCCGGCGGCGCCGCCCTTGTTGTCGTAGGTGACCGTATCGGCCAGCTTGCCGTCGGTCATGGCCTTGCCGAGTGCACGGCCCGTGGTGTCCCAGCCACCGCCCGGATTGGCCGGGATCATCATCTTGACGTTGGGTGCGGCCCAGGCCGACATCGGCAGGGCTCCGGCGGCGGCCAGCGCGGCCATGGATTTCAGGAAGGTGTCTCGACGCATGCATGTCTCCTTGGGGAACTGGAAGGCTGGAACGCCGCTATGATGCGCGCGCCCGCTGTCAGTTGGCTGTCCTGCGCACTGGGGAAAACACCGAAGTACCGGCCATGAAGCTGCTGTTAGTCGAAGACGACCCCTCGATGCAAACCACCCTGCAGCGCACCCTCGGCCGCCGCATGATCGACGTGCGCCTGTGCGGCGACGGCGCGCAGGCGCTGTCGCAATGGCGCGCGCTCGAGCCCGACGTGGTCGCGCTGGACCTGAGCCTGCCCAACGCCGATGGCCTGCAGGTGCTGGCGCAGGCGCGCGCCGAAGGCCTGCGCACGCCCGTGCTGCTGCTGACCGCCCGGGGCACGGTGGGCGATCGCGTGGTGGGCCTCAACACCGGCGCCGACGACTACCTGCCCAAGCCCTTCGACCTCGACGAGCTGGAAGCGCGCCTTCGCGCGTTGCACCGGCGCCACCAGAGCGCCGGGCCGGAGGCCGCAAACAACCCGCAGCAGGTCGGCAGCCTGCGCTACGAGCCCGACAACGGCGCCATCTACCATCGTGCCGAGGTGCTGGAACTCACGCCACGCGAGCTCGCCCTGCTGAAGGCGCTGATGGTGAAGCCGGGGCATGCAGTGGCCAAGGAGCGCCTCTTCGAGCTGGTCTTTCCCGGCGAGAGCGAGGTGCAATACGAGGCGATCGAAGTGGTGGTGTACCGGCTGCGCAAGAAGCTGGCCGGTACCGGCGCCGCCTTGATGACCTTGCGCGGCCTCGGCTACCTGCTGCGCGAAGAGCCGTGATGCGCGCCGCCTCGCTGCGCGCCAGGCTGCTCATCGGCATCCTGGCGCCGATCGCGCTGTTCATCGTGATCAACAGCGTGAGCCTTTATCGCCAGAGCCTCGCGGCCGCCACCACCGCCTACGACCGCACCCTGCTCGCCTCCGCCAAGACGATCGGCGAGCAGCTCGACGTCGAGGGCTACGACGAGAAGGCATCGCTGCGCGCCATCGTTCCCTATTCCGCACTGGAGGCCTTCGAGGCCGACAACCAGAGCAAGATCTTCTACCGGGTCTCCACGCTCGGCGGCGAAATGATCTCCGGCTTCGCCGAGCTGCCCTTCTGGCACGGCCGGCTGCCCGACCGGCCTCCTTACGCGGCGTTGGTCGACTTCTACGATGCGCGCTTCCGCGAGCAGCCGGTGCGCATGGCCGTGCTGCTGCAGCCGGTGGCGAGTGCACGCGGGCGCGGCATGGCCGTGGTGCAGGTGGCCGAGACGCTGGAGCTGCGCGAGACGCTGGTGCGCAAGCTGCTCCTCGACATGCTCTGGCGCCAGCTGGTGCTGCTGGGCGTGATCGCCGCAGTGACGGTGTTCGTGGTGCAGCGCGCGACCCGCCCGGTGCGCCACCTCGGGGAGTTGATCGAGTCCCGCGCGGCCGACGACCTCTCGCCCATCGACGCGCCCGACACGCCGCGCGAGCTGCGCCCGCTGGTCGACGCCACCACCGAGGTCATGGGCCGGCTGCAGCGGCTGCTCGACCACCAGAAGCGCTTCGTGCGCGACAGCGCGCACCAGCTGCGCACGCCACTGGCGGTGCTCAAGGCCCAGGTGCAGTCGGCGCGCCGCGGCGACGTGCCGACCGGGCAGGCGCTCACGGAGATCAGCGACACGGTGGAGCGCGCCACCACGGTGGCCAACCAGATGCTGTCGCTGGCCAAGGTCGAGCAGTTGCGCCAGCAGCCGGAGTGGCAAGTGCTGGACCTCGGCGAGACGGTGCGCCAGCTCGCTCTCGACTTGTCGCCGCTGATGGCCGACAAGGCACTCGACGTCGAGCTCTCCGCCGGCGCCGCGCCGATGCTGGTGCGCGCCCACCGCTGGATGCTGCAGGAACTGGCGCGCAACCTGCTGCACAACGCTATCAAGCACAGCCCGCGCCGCGGCGCGCTGCGGGTGAGCGTGCGTGCCGAGGGCGAAAGCGCGGTCTTCGTGGTCAGCGACCAGGGCCCGGGCATCTCGGACGAACTGCGCCAGCGGCTGTTCGCGCCCTTCGCGGCCGGCGACGTGGCCAGCGGCTCGGGCCTGGGGCTGGCGATCTGCCGCGAAATCGTGCTGGCCCTTGGCGGCAGCATCGCCCTCGAAAACCGGGAAGCCGGCGGACAACGCGATGGGCTCGATGCCGTCGTGCAACTGCCGCTGGCGGGCGACAATCCTTGAAACCACTCACACGGGACATGGACCGCCTGCGCATCGACAAATGGCTTTGGGCCGCACGTTTCTACAAGACGCGCACCCTGGCCGCCGAGGAGATCGGCAAGAACCGCGTGCAGATCAACGGCGAGGTGGCCAAGGCCTCGCGCGAAGTGAAGGCCGGCGATCTGGTCGCGATGCGGGTCGGGGGCGGGGTCGATCGCATCGTTCGGGTGCGCGGGCTCAGCGGGCAGCGTGGGCCGGCGCCGGTGGCGCAGCAGCTCTACGAGGAGACGCCCGAAAGCCTCGCTGCCCAGGCCGCCGCGCGCGAGCAGCGGCGCATGGGCAGCGAGCCGGCGCTCAGCATCGTGCAGGGACGGCCCACCAAGCGCGACCGGCGCGAGCTCGACGAGGCCCGGCATGTCGATTGGGACAAGCGCTGGAGCGCATCGCTGGATCCCGACGAAGACTGAACATCGCTTACCCTCGGGCTCGTTGCGACAAAGGAGTCCCGTGCATGGCCAGCTTCAAGAAGTACCGCGTCGACGGCAGCAAGTTCAGCCTCGCGAGCATCGACCCTGCCGCATCGCCCTTTCTGGAAGGCGACGAGCAGGCCCAGCGGGATCGGCTCGAACAGCTGGCCGGCGAGCTCGACGAGCTGCAGAACCTGCTTCATGCGGAGGGCCGGCGCAAGGTGCTCCTGGTGCTGCAGGGCATGGACACCAGCGGCAAGGACGGCACCATCCGCTGGGTGTTCTCGCGCACCTCGCCGCTGGGCGTTCGCGTGACGGCTTTCAAGGCACCCAACGAGGACGAACGCGCTCGCGATTACCTGTGGCGCTGCCACGCCAACGTGCCGCGCGGCGGCGAGATCATGGTGTGGAACCGCAGCCACTACGAGGACGTGCTGGTGCCCTGGGTCGAAGGCTGGATCGACAAGGCCGAGCTGCGGCGCCGCTACGCGCAGATCCAGGACTTCGAGCGCCTGCTCGCCGAGACCGGCACGGTGGTCGTCAAGTGCATGCTGCACATCAGCAAGAAGGTGCAGCGCGAACGCCTGCAGGCACGCATCGACGACCCTGAAAAGCGCTGGAAATTCCATCGCACCGATCTGGACGTGCGCAAGAAGTGGGCGGCCTACCAGCACGCCTACGAACAGGCGCTGGCCGCCACTTCCAGCAGGCACGCGCCCTGGCACGTCATCCCCGCCGACAGCAAGCCCCATCGCAACCTGATGATCGCCCAGCTGCTGGTCAAGACCTTGCGCGGCATGAAGCTCGCGGTGCCACCCGCCGATCCATCACTGGACGGGCTGGTCGTGGTGTAGGACAGCACCGCATCTTCTGCTTTGTCCGACCTTCGTCTCTCCTCCAAATGGCGTATTGAGCGATCGCGGCGGACGTTGGAGACTGCGTGCCTGCTCATCCCGAGCCCCAGCTACTCCAAGGACCTCAAGATGGACGTCGTGACTTCTTCCGAGCTGATGACCGGCCTTCTTTCGGCGATCGGCACCGGCATCCTGCTCGTGATGGCCACCAGCCGGGCACCGAAGACACTGCATGACGAGATCGCGCTGCGCGTCGAGCGCTCGATCGCGCTGATCGACACCTGCAAGGACTCCCGCACCGGTTGAGCCTTACGGCCGGCGCTTTCGGAGGTCGGCCAGGTCAGGGTCGATGTCGGCGCGCCGCCTTCAGCAGCACTCCAGTCGCCGCAGCACCTGTGGTGCCGCCACCGACGCATGCCAAGATGTCGTATTGATCAACGACGAGGCACGTAATACAGTGCGCCCTTTTCCGGCAAAGCCCTCATGCTGCCACTCCCCTTCCTGATCGCCCTGCTCCGGGCCCCGCTGCACCGCAACGACACCTCCAACCATCGGGCGCGCGAGCTGTTCCTCCTGGGCAGACGCCGGCGCTCCGGCTTGCATGCCGTGGTCTGAACCGCGGGTCGCCGTCGTTGGCGCCGGCGTGGTCGGCAGCTGCATCGCACTGGCGCTGCGCAAGCGTGGCGCGAGCGTCACGCTGATCGACCGCGACGAGCCCGGCCGCGGCTGCAGCTACGGCAACTCGGGCGCCATCAGCCCGGGCTCGGTGGCGCCGCTGGCCATGCCCGGCATCCTCTCGGCGGTGCCGCGCATGCTGCTGGACGAGGAGAGCCCGCTGCATCTGCCCTTGTCTTACCTGCCGAAGGCGGCGCCGTGGCTGATGCGCTTCGTCGCCTCCGCCAAGCCCTCGCGGGTGGCGCTCGCGGCCGCCAAGCTGGCCGCACTGCACACGGGCGCCGTCGACCGCCACGAAGCGCTGGCGCGTGAGCTCGGCGTGCCCGAGCTCTTCGTGCGGCGCGGCCACCTGCACCTGTACCCCGATGCGCGCGCCTTGGCGAAGGACGCTGACGGCTGGCGCATGCGGCAGCACTACGGCTACCCGTTCCAGAAGCTGGACCGCGATGGCATCCTGGCGCTGGAACCGCGCGTGGGCGAGCGTTACCGCATCGGGGTGTTCGTGGCCGACCACGCGACCATCGTCAATCCTTACCGCTATGTGCAGGCCATGGTGCGTGCCTTCACCGCACGCGGCGGCCGGCTGCGGCGCGAGGACGTGCGCGCGATGACGCCTCTGGACGGCGGGCGCTGGCGCCTCGCCACGGCGGGCGCGGACCCTGGCGCCGAGGACAGCTTCGATCACGTGGTGGTGGCTGCCGGCGCCTGGTCGCGCCGGCTGCTGGACCCGTTGGGCCTGCGCCTGGCGCTGGAGAGCCAGCGCGGCTACCACGTGCAGTTCCAGGGCGGACGCGACACCGTCTCGCGCACGGTGGTCCTGGCCGATCGCAAGATCTTCGTCACGCCGATGGAAGACGGCCTGCGCGTCGGCGGTACGGTGGAGATCGGCGGCCTCGAGCACCCGCCCGATCCGCGTCGCGCCGCAATCCTGGAGCGCATCGCGCGCGAGACCTTCGACGGCCTCGACGACCTGCAGACCACGCAATGGATGGGCCATCGCCCCTGCATGCCGGACTCGGTGCCGGTCATCGGCCCGGCGGCCGGCCGTCCCGGCCTGTGGCTGGCGGTCGGCCATGGTCACCTGGGGCTCACGGATTCCATCAACACCGCGCAGTCCATCGCGAGCGGCATGCTCGTGAAGGGCCGACCGTGATCCGCTTCATGCGGGTCGGTCTTGGCGCGCCCAACAGGATCGGCGGTGGCGGGTCATGGGCACCGAAGTGAAAAGTATCAATGCAGCTCGGCTGCCGTAATGCCCAGCCCACGGTCTGCATGCCGGAAGCGTCGACGATTTAACAACGCGCGTGCATTTCTGGCGATCTCCTGCCCTGGCTTCACTCGCAACAACGACACTTCGACAGGTTTGAAACAACATCAAGGACTTCGAGGACTGGACATGGAATCACCCGATCTTGAAACAGTTGAGAAGGCACGCGCCCTGGTGGAGGAAATCATCGCCGGCCGCAGCCCGATGGCGGCGGCGGTGCCCTACTTCGCACCGACGGACATCGGCTGCCTGACGCCTGCAAGGCAGGAAGCCGAATCGCGCATTCAGGAGGAGAACGACTTCGGCAACCGCCTGCGCGCCGCCATCCAGATGAGCCTTGCGGCCGCGGCTGCCTCTTTGCGCGTCAGCGAATCCCTGATGCAGGATTTCGCGCAGCTGAGCCTTCCAGAGCGCCAGAAGGAACTCGCGCGCTGCGCCTGCGACGCGCAGGCGTGCAGGGACATTGCAGGCCATGTCGCGCCGATCCTCTCGGGCAAGGAGGCACCGAAGCTGGATGCGCTGATGGAGATCAAGAGGCTCAAGTCGGCGATCTACGAGCGCTTTGGGCGTTGGCCGGGGGGTTGAGCTTGCAGGCCCTGCAGGCCGGGCAGCGACACCCATGCGCGGGCACGCGCTCGATCGAGGAGCGCGAGCCCTGATCCGCGGGCGCGATGTCGATCCGGCGTACACTGCACTGCACCAGCATGACGCCGAGGGGGCCCCAGTCCTCCAACATTCGCGCTGCACACGATCTTCGCGCAGACCCTCGCGATATCCGCGGCAGCCCCTATCTCGAGAACGCGGCTTGACCGCGTTTCTTTTTTCGGAAGGCGCACGCGACCATGAAGACTCTTCGAGATGCCGGCGAACGCATCTGCGAACTCAAGGGGAGCTTGATGGCGATCGACGCTCTCCTTCCCGCGCTGATGGAGGCACTGCCGGTCGCCTCCCATGGTCACCTGGTGCGTTCGTTCGAAGTGCATGCCCAGGCCGCGCGCACGGTGATGCAGCACGCACCCCTCTTCGACCAGGTCCTTTCCACCTTCGAGCGCGAGATTGCCCGCATGCGCGCGGTGCTCGCCGGCACGGCGCCAGCCGCGCCGCGCACTGCCACCGAAGCCGCGCTCCTGACCACGACGCGCGTCAGCACCTTCCAAGGGGCTTGTTCCCTGTCAGGCGCCAGCGGCTTTTTCTTTCGCCGCGACGAGCGGCTGTTCCTGGTCACCAGCCGGCATGTCCTTGCCGACGAAACAAGCAGCCACTACCCCGACCGCATCGAGATCGAGGTGCATACCGACAAGCTCAACCTGACGCGCTACGCGGCCGTTTCGGTACCGCTGTATCGCGGTGGCCTGAGCCAATGGCGCCAGGCAGCCGACACCGCCGGCGACGTGGATGTGGCCGCCATCGAGATCGACCTCGGCTCCTTGCCTGACCCCTGCATGCTGCATGCGTTCGGCCCCGAGCACCTCGATCCCCCGGGCGGAGTGGCCGAGGTCGGAGATGCGCTGGTCATCGTCGGCTTCCCGCTGGGCTTCCATGACACGGTGCATCATTTGCCCGTGGTGCGCAGTGCATCCATTGCCTCGGCATTCGGCGTGCGCTTCCAGCAGCAGGGCTATTTCCTGACCGATGCCCGCACCCATCGAGGCAGCAGCGGTGCCCCGGTGCTGCGGCGCATCCACCACCCGAGCGCAGACGGATTGCAGTTGCCTTGGCAACTGCTCGGGGTGCACTCCACGCGCATGGACATGCGAACACGCGACCTCGTGCAGGACGAATCGCTTGGGCTCAATTGCGCCTGGTATGCGGACGTGCTCATGGCCCTGACCGAGCCCTCCCAACACACGATGGCAGCCTGAATCGCGGGCGTCTCACCGGGCGTGGTAGACTCCGCCCTTGCTCAAGTTGCTGAGCAAATGCCTGCGCAGGCAAAGCCGGATCTCACAACGGCACGTCGAACAAGAGCTACCACGACGAGAAAAACACAAGGTGGCTCCTGCAAGTGAACATGCCGTAACGTGGGCCGCGTAAGTGCCCACGGCCAAACAAGCGAAAGCCGCCCATCGAGGCGGCTTTTTCATGTCCGACCGATGCCGGCAGTCGGCAGCATCGAGGACCATGGGAACATGGAGTGGCCGGAAATGAAAAAAGCCGTTGGGTCGCAACGGCTTTTCTCATTCGGGTTTGGCGGAAACGGAGGGATTCGAACCCTCGATGAGGCTCTACACCC
The DNA here is from genome assembly GCA_035250605.1 of Variovorax sp. GTDB lineage: Bacteria > Pseudomonadota > Gammaproteobacteria > Burkholderiales > Burkholderiaceae_C > Variovorax. Next base: position 16,405 of record DATFFA010000254.1, read on the forward strand.
CATACTCCCTTAGCAGGGGAGCACCTTCGGCCACTCGGTCACGTTTCCAGGAAAAAGCGATTATGCCAGCTTAAGAGGCCGGTTGATCGAGATCGAAGGCCTTGTGCAGCGCGCGCACGGCGAGTTCCATGTACTTCTCGTCGATCACGACCGAGGTCTTGATCTCGCTGGTGGAGATCATCTGGATGTTGATGCCCTCCTCGCTCAGCACGCGGAACATCTTGCTGGCCACGCCCACGTGGCTGCGCATGCCGATGCCGACGATGCTGACCTTGCAGATCTTGGTGTCGCCGACGATGTCGGTCGCGCCCAGGGTGGGCAACACCTTTTCCTTGAGCAGGTCGACGGTCTTGGCGTAGTCGTTGCGGTGGACCGTGAAGCTGAAGTCGGTGCGGCCGTCCTTGCTCAGGTTCTGGATGATGACGTCCACCTCGACGTTGGCATCGGCCACGGCGCCGAGGATGTGGTACGCGATGCCCGGCTTGTCGGGCACGCCGAGCACGGAGATCTTGGCTTCGTCACGGTTGAACGCGATGCCGGATACGACGGCTTGTTCCATGTTTTCGTCTTCCTCGAATGTGATCAGGGTGCCCGAGCGGGCCTCTTCCTTGATGTCGATGTCCCAGGGCGTGAAGCTGGACAGCACCCGCAGCGGCACCTTGTATTTGCCGGCGAACTCGACCGAGCGGATCTGCAGCACCTTGGAGCCCAGGCTCGCCATCTCGAGCATCTCCTCGAAGCTCACGGTGGTGAGGCGGCGTGCATCGGGTTCGACACGCGGGTCGGTCGTGTAGACCCCGTCGACGTCGGTGTAGATCAGGCACTCGTGCGCCTTCATTGCCGCCGCGATCGCGACCGCCGAAGTGTCGCTGCCGCCACGGCCCAGCGTGGTGATGTTGCCGGCGTCGTCCACGCCCTGGAAGCCGGTGATGACGACCACCTTGCCGGCATCGAGGTCGGCGCGCACGCGCTCGTCTTCGATGCGCTCGATGCGGGCCTTGGTAAAGGCGCTGTCGGTCCTCACCTGCACCTGCCAGCCGGCGTAGCTGACGGCCTGCATGCCCTCGGCCTGCAGCGCGATCGCCAGCAGCGCCGACGAGGCCTGCTCGCCGGTGGCCGCGAGCATGTCGAGCTCCCGGTTGTGGTCGTCGTCGACCTTGCCGGGTGCGAGCTCTTTGGCCAGGCCGAGCAGGCGATTGGTCTCGCCGCTCATGGCGCTCGGGACCACCACCATCTGGTGGCCGGCGCGCGCCCACTTGGCGACGCGCTTGGCGACATTTCGGATGCGCTCGGTCGAGCCCATCGACGTGCCGCCGTATTTGTGAACGATCAATGCCATGGGTGAAGTCAAGGAGAAGGATTCGGATGCCTGCCGCAGTGCCGGCGTCCGGGATTTCTGCCGCATGCCTGGGGTGCCTGCTTCAACGCAAGGCTGCGGGCTGCGACGGAGGCCGGGCATTGTACCAACGCAGAATGTCGCCCTCGCGCTGGACGTAACCGTCAGCAACCTTGAGGCGGATGCGGTGGCCGCGGGTGCTGCAGGCCTCGATCTGGTCGAGCAGCTGTTCGAGCTGGGCCTCGCTGGGCACCGCGTCGTGCTCGCGCCTGAGCCAATGGCGCAACACGTTGGCGAGCCGCCCCCGCGGCAAGCTGCGCAAGGCCTCCAGCGCGGGCGGCGAGCCCGCGGCCTCGATGTCGGCGGCGGCGACCTCGGCCAGCAGCCGCGAGGCCTTGGCGGCATTGCGCGCCGAGCGGGCAAAGGTCTCGCGGAACTGCGGCAGCGTTGCGGCGAGCGCCGGCAGCAGCAGCTGCCTGATCCGGTTTCGCGTATAGCGCAGATCGGCGTTGCTGGGGTCGTCGATGTGGGCAGTGCCGCTCTCGGCGATCCACTCGCGCAGCGCCACGGCGTGCACCTCCAGCAACGGCCGGTGGAAGTTCACGCCATGCCGCTGCATCCGCTGCGGCATGCCGGCCAGTCCGTCGAGGCCGGCGCCGCGGCTGAGTGCGATGAGCATGGTCTCGACCTGGTCGTCGGCATGCTGGGCCAGCGCCACATCGCTCAGGCCGTGCGCGCGGGCCAGCGCCGCCAGCGTCACATAGCGCGCCCGGCGCGCCGCATCTTCGGGACTTTCGCCGGGCGCGTGCCGCGCGTCGACGTGGCCCACCTGCAGCGGCACGCCCAAGGCCTCGCAGGTCGCGCGGCAGTGTGCTTCGAATTCATCGGCCGCCGCCTGCAGCCCGTGATGCACGTGCAGCGCCTGCACCTGCCCAGGCCACCGCCGTGCGGCCGCGTGCAGCAACGCGGTGGAGTCGGCGCCGCCGCTGTAGGCGATGCCCAGCGGAAGCGGCGCCGCCCAGGACGCAAGCGCAAGGGCGGCGGGATTCTCCATCGGGGATTGGCGGGCTGCAGGCAGCCCGCAAAGGGCTACTTGGCGCTCTCGGCCTTGGTGTCGGCGAAGCGACCGTAGCTCTGCAGGCGCTCGTAGCGGCGGTCGAGCAGTTCCTTGGGCCGCAGGTCGGCGACCTGGCGGAAGGCATCGTTGAGCGCGCGCTTGAGGAAGGCGGCCATCTGCCGGTGGTCGCGGTGCGCACCGCCGACCGGCTCGTTGACGATCTTGTCGACCAGGCCCAGGGCCTTCAGCCGGTGGGCGGTGATGCCCAGCGCATCGGCCGCTTCCTGGGCCTTGTCACTGGTTTTCCAGAGGATGGAGGCGCAGCCTTCGGGGCTGATCACCGAGTAGACCGAGTACTGCAGCATCAGCACCTGGTCGCCGACCGAGATGGCCAGCGCGCCGCCGGAGCCGCCCTCGCCGATGATGGTGACGATCACCGGCACCTCGAGCTGCGCCATCTCGAAGATGTTGCGGCCGATGGCCTCGGACTGGCCGCGCTCCTCGGCGTCGATGCCGGGATAGGCGCCCGGCGTGTCGACGAAGGTGAAGACCGGCAGCTTGAACTTCTCGGCCGTCTTCATGAGCCGCAGCGCCTTGCGGTAGCCCTCGGGCTTGCTCATGCCGAAGTTGCGCGCAGTGCGCTCCTTGGTGTCTCGGCCCTTCTGGTGGCCCAGCACCATGCAGGGGGTGCCGTTGAAGCGCGCCAGGCCGCCAACGATCGACAGGTCGTCCGCGAAATGGCGGTCGCCGTGAAGCTCGACGAAGTCGGTGAAGATCTCGTGGACGTAGTCCAGCGTGTACGGGCGCTCGGGATGCCGGGCGATCTTGGTGATCTGCCAGGGCGTCAGGTCGCTGTAGATTTCCTTGGTGAGCTGAAGGCTCTTCTTGCCGAGCTGGTCGATCTCTTCCGAGATGTCGACCGCCGACTCGGTCTGCACATAGCGCAGTTCTTCGATCTTGGATTCGAGCTCCGCGACGGGCTGCTCGAAGTCGAGAAAGGTTCGTTTCGCCAACGTCTTCTCCTCTTGTCAGTATGCGACCACCGGCAGGGGGTCGAGCGATCGCCAAATATACCAAGTCGCGACGCTGCAGTAAGGGGCCCAGGCAACGGCAACCTCGCGCGCATCGCTGCGGCTGACCGGATCGCCCGAGAAATAGCTGCGGCTGATGCCGGCGATCAGCCCGGCATCGTCCAGCGGCAGCACGTTGGGCCGCATGAGGTGGAAGATCAGGAACATCTCGGCGGTCCAGCGGCCGATGCCGCGGATCGCGACCAGCTCCGCGATGATCATCTCGTCGGACATGTCTTTCCAGGCATCGACATGCACGGAGCCGGAGTCGAAATTCAGCGCCAGATCCACCAGGTACTCGACCTTGCGCGCCGACAGGCCGGCCGCTCGCATGTCGTCGACCTTCAGCTTGAGTACGTTCGCCGGCGTCATCTTGCGCGGCAACTCGGCGAAGCGGTCCCACACCGATTGGGCGGCCTTCACCGAGATCTGCTGGCCCACGATGCTGCGCGCCAGCGTGGTGAAGGCATCGCCCCGCGACTCCAGGCAGGCGTCGCCGAACTGCGGGATCAGGCGCTTCATGACGCGGTCTTTCCGCGCCAGGTACTTGCAGGCCTCTTCCCAATACGGCGGCGTGTGGATTTCGATGAGGGGGGACTTCTTGGCGGGAGGCATTGTTGTTCTCAGGCCCTCACTTGACGGTGGTCCAGGTAGTGCCGGACGGCGAATCCTTGAGCACGATGCCCTGGGCCAGCAGCTCGCCGCGGATGCGATCCGCCTCGGCGAAGTTCTTCGCCGCCTTGGCCTCGGCGCGCCGCGCGATCAGGGCCTGGATCGAGGCATCGTCGAGGGTGCTGCCGGCCTGCAGGAAGGCCTCGGGGTCGGCCTGCAGCAGGCCCAGGCAGCCACCCAGCGCCTTCAGGAGCCCGGCGGCCCGGGCCGAATTCGTGCGGTTCACTTCACCGGCCAGCTCGAAGAGCACGGCCACCGCCTCGGGCGTGCCGAAGTCCTCGTCCATCGCGGCCTTGAAGCGGGCGGCATGGGGCTCGGTCCAGTCGATGGTGGCGGGATCGGCCGGCGCTACCAGGTGCAACGCCGTGTACAGGCGCTTGAGCGAGGCACGTGCATCGTCCAAGTGCACGTCGCTGTAGTTGAGCGGACTGCGGTAGTGCGCCCGCACGATGAAGAAGCGCACGGTCTCGGCATCGAACTCCTTCAGCACGTCGCGAATGAGGAAGAAGTTGCCCAGGCTCTTGGACATCTTCTCGTCGTCGATGTTGACGAAGCCGTTGTGCATCCAGATGCGGGCCAGCGGCTTGCCGTTGGCACCCTCGCTCTGCGCGATCTCGTTCTCGTGGTGGGGGAACTGCAGGTCCATGCCGCCGCCGTGGATGTCGATGGTCTCGCCGAGCAGCTGGCAGGCCATGGCCGAGCATTCGATGTGCCAGCCGGGGCGGCCGGGACCGAACTCGCTGGGCCACTTCACCTCCTCGGGCTCGGTGGGCTTGGCGCTTTTCCAGAGCACCGGGTCGAGCGGGTCGTCCTTGCCGTCCAGCACGGCCACGCGCTCGCCGGCATGGAGCTCGTCCAGCGACTTGCCGCTGAGCTTGCCGTAGCCGGGGAACTTGCGCACCGCGTAGTTGACGTCGCCGTTGGTCGAGCGGTAGGCCAGGCCCTTCTGCTCGAGCGTGGAGATCATCGACAGCATCTGCGGCACGTACTCGGTGGCGCGCGGCTGGTGCGTGGGGCGCTCGATGCCCAGGGCGTCGGCGTCCTCCTGCAGGGCCTGGATCATGCGATCGGTCAATGCGCGGATGCTCTCGCCGTTCTCCACGGCTCGCCGGATGATCTTGTCGTCGATGTCGGTGATGTTGCGCACGTACACGACCTCGAGGCCGGAGGCCTTGAGCCAGCGCTGCACCACGTCGAAGGCCACCATCGAACGCGCATGGCCGAGATGGCAGTAGTCGTAGACCGTCATCCCGCACACGTACATGCGCACCCGACCGGGTTGCAGAGGAGAAAAATCCTCCAGTTCACGCGACAGCGTGTTGTAGATGCGAAGACTCATGAGACAGGGGAAATGCCGGATTCGCCCACGCGACATGGGCGAGCGACAGAGATTTTTTCAGGGGTGAGGATGCTATGGCAACGAGAGGATGAAGGGAGCCCCTCGGCTACAATCCCGCGTCAGTATAAACGGCCGGTCCCGTTATTTTCCCTGGTGTTTTCGAGGCCCGCGTTCCTCCCCATTTCTCGAGGCTCATGAAGCACGCCGCTGCCCCCTCTCCCTCTTTCATCCCGCGCTTCCTGTCGGTTCTGTTGCTCGCATTCGCGGCCGTCGCGGCGCATGCCGACGACTACCTCGACGTCAACACCCTGCTGCGCCAGGGCAAGGCGGCCGAGGCGCTGACCAAGGCCGACGCCTACATCGCCGGCAAGCCGCGCGACCCGCAAATGCGCTTCCTGCGCGGCGTGATCCTGACCGAGCAGGGCAAGCAGACCGAGGCGATCACGGCCTTCACGCAGCTCACCCAGGACTTTCCCGAATTGCCCGAGCCCTACAACAACCTCGCCGCCCTCTACGCCTCGCAGAGCCAGTTCGACAAGGCGCGGGCGGCGTTGGAAATGGCGATCAAGCTCAATCCGAGCTACGCCACTGCACACGAGAACCTGGGCGACATCTACGCCCGTCTCGCCGGTCAGTCCTATGGCCGCGCGCAGCAGCTCGAGGCGAGCAACACCAGCATCGCGCCCAAGCTCGCGCTGATCCGCCAGCTGTTCAGCGCGCCAGGCAGCACCACGCTGCCGGCAGCGCAGCCCGAGGCCCGCAAGCCGGTTCGCCGATAGCTGCCGCTGTTGGGCGCACGAGCGTCCAGGCGCGTTTCTTCAAGCCCGTTCCACTTCCACACCATGCACATTCTTTCCCGTCGCACGGCACTCATCCTCGTCTCGACGCTGAGCCTGGCAGGCGCCACGTGGGCGCAACAGAGCGCGCCACGCGTCAAGCTCGCCACGTCGGCCGGCGATATCGTGGTCGAGCTCGCGCCCGACAAGGCACCCAAGACGGTCGACAACTTCCTGCAGTACGTGCGCGACAAGCACTACGACGGCACGGTGTTCCACCGCGTGATCGACGGCTTCATGATCCAGGGCGGCGGCTTCACGCCCGAGCTGCAGCAAAAGCCCACCCGCGCGCCGGTCCCGCTGGAAGCCAGCAATGGCCTGAAGAACGACAAGTACACGATCGCGATGGCGCGCACCGCCAATCCCAATTCCGCCACCTCGCAGTTCTTCATCAACGTGAAGGACAACGCGATGCTCAACGCGCCCAACCCGGACGGCCATGGCTACACCGTGTTCGGCAAGGTGGTCTCGGGCACCGAGGTCGTCGACAAAATCCGCGCCGTGCGCACGGGCAACAAGGGCGGCATGCAGGACGTGCCGCTCGAAAGCGTCACCATTCAATCCGCCACCGTGGCGAAGTAAGCCATCAACAAGGAGCCCTCATGAGCAATCCCCAAGTCGAACTGCACATCAAGAACCAGGGCGTCATCACGCTCGAGCTGGACCAGGACAAGGCGCCGAAGTCGGTCGAGAACTTCCTTGCCTACGTCACCAAGGGCCACTACGACAACACGGTGTTCCACCGCGTGATCCCCGGCTTCATGGTGCAAGGCGGCGGCTTCGAGCCGGGCATGTCGCAGAAGCCGACGGGTGCCGAGATCCAGAACGAGGCCAACAACGGCCTGAAGAACGACAACTACACCGTGGCCATGGCCCGCACCAGCGCGCCGCACTCGGCGACGGCCCAGTTCTTCATCAACGTGGCCGACAACGGCTTCCTCAACCACACTGCACCCTCGGCACAAGGCTGGGGCTATGCGGTGTTCGGCAAGGTCATCGACGGCAAGGAAGTGGTCGACAAGATCAAGGCCGTGAAGACCGGCCGCAAGGGCTTCCACGACGACGTGCCGCTGGAAGACGTGATCATCGAGAAGGCCGTCGTCAAGGGCTGAAGATGACGGCTTTCGCCGAGCTCGCGGCTCCCGCGGCGTGGCGCACGGTCGACCTCATCTCCGACCTCCACCTGCAGTCCTCGGACCCGGCGACCTTCGAGGCGTGGCGCGGCTACCTGCAGACCACGCCGGCGGATGCCGTCTTCATTCTCGGCGACCTGTTCGAGGTCTGGGTCGGCGACGACGCGGCAGCCGAGCCCGGCTTCGAGGCCCAGTGCGCCGAGGTGCTGCGCGAAGCCGCTGCGCGCCGGCCGCTGTTCTTCATGCACGGCAACCGCGATTTCCTGCTCGGCGCCGCTTTCGCCGCGCAATGCGGCATGCAACTGCTCGACGACCCGACCGTGCTGGCCCTGCATGACCGGCGCTGGCTGCTGAGCCACGGCGATCTTCTCTGCCTCGCGGACACCGAGTACCTGCGCTTCCGCGCCGAGGTGCGCACCCCTGCCTGGCAGGGCGCTTTCCTCGCCCGACCGCTGGCGCAGCGGCGCGCCCTCGCCCGCTCGATGCGCGCGCAGAGCGAGGACCGCAAGCGCAGCCCCGGCATGGTCTGGGCCGATGTCGATGCCGAAGCCGCGTGCAGCTGGCTGCGGCAGGCCGGCGCGACGACGCTGGTCCACGGCCACACGCACCGGCCCGCGGACCATGCGCTCGGCGACGGGCTGCAGCGACTCGTGCTGAGCGACTGGGACCTCAAGGCCCATCCGGCCCGCGCGCAGCTGCTGTGCCTGTCGAGCGCAGGTCCGCAACGCGTCGATCTGCGCTGATGTTCGGTTGGCTGCGCGGGCTGCGCACTGCGCCCCCCATCCCCGAGCCCGCATGGCGCGCGACTCTCGCGCGCTACCCTTTTCTTGCCGATCGGCCCGGTGCCGACCTGGAGCGCCTGCGCCGTCTGGCGGCGGAGTTCCTGCGCGACAAGGAATTCCACGGCGCCCACGGCTTCGTCATCACCGACGAAGTCGCGCTCGCCGTGGCGGCCCAGGCCGTGCTTCCGGTGCTGCACCTGCCGGGCGGCCTGCGCTGGTACGACGATTTCGTCGGCATCGTGATCCATCCTTCCGAAGCCGTGGCCCGGCGCAAGACGGTCGACGAGACCGGCGTGGTCCACGAGTACGACGAGATCCTGGCCGGCGAGGCGATGGACCGCGGCCCGGTGATGCTGAGCTGGCAGGACGTGCTGGCGGGCAGCGTGACGCAGGACGCGGGCTACAACGTCGTGATCCACGAGTTCGCCCACAAGATCGACATGAAGAGCGGCGCGGCCGACGGCTGTCCGCTGCTGCCGGCCGGCTTTGCGGGCACGACGAGCGCGCGCGCCGCGCGCATCGCCTGGTTCGCGGTGCTGCAACCGGCCTACGAGGACTTCCGCGAGAGAACGATCGTCGCCGAGCGCTTCGGCGGCGAGGCGCCTTGGCTCGATGCCTACGGCGCCACATCGCCGGGCGAGTTCTTCGCCGTGGCCTGCGAGGCCTATTTCGTGAACCGCACCAAGCTGGCGTTGGAATTCGCCGGCCTGGTCGCGCTGTTCGACGAGTTCTTCAGGCGCCCGGCCCCACAGGCCTAGGCGCCCTCCTCCACCTCACTTGCGCAGCAGCGCCTTGAGCGCGTTCTGCAGGCGGCGCGCCGAGGCGGCGTCGTGCGCCGTCGCGAGCACCGTGCCGGCGTCCTGACCCCAGGTCTGCGCCGGGGCGGGATCGCCGCGCCGCGTCAGCAGTTTCAGCTGCAGCGCGCGACGGGCGTCGAGCTGCTCGGCCGGCGTCGGCACTTCGGCCGCCATCTCCAGCCGAAGCAGGGCCTCGGCGGCCTCGTCGGGCTTGGCCGAGGGGCCGGACGTCAGGGCCTGCGACCACTGCCCGCGCACGGCGGGCGTGACCGCGCGGCCCAGCTCCTGCACGCTGGGCAGCTTCGACGCATCGCGCTGCTCCCACGCGCCCAGCACCTGGGTCAGTGCTTCGCCGTGGGCCTGGGCGGCGAGCTTGCGCAGGGCCTGCTCGGCACGCTCCAGTGCGTCGCGCTGGGCGCGGAAGGC